>NZ_CP120373.1:1687500-1987500 GCF_029892065.1 Sinorhizobium garamanticum
CAGGGCTCTGCGAAGTCGCAAGACGACGTATAGGGTCTGACGCCTGCCCGGTGCTGGAAGGTTAAGAGGAGGGGTGCAAGCTCTGAATCGAAGCCCCAGTAAACGGCGGCCGTAACTATAACGGTCCTAAGGTAGCGAAATTCCTTGTCGGGTAAGTTCCGACCTGCACGAATGGCGTAACGACTTCCCCGCTGTCTCCAACATAGACTCAGTGAAATTGAATTCCCCGTGAAGATGCGGGGTTCCTGCGGTCAGACGGAAAGACCCCGTGCACCTTTACTATAGCTTTACACTGGCATTCGTGTCGGCATGTGTAGGATAGGTGGTAGGCTTTGAAGCGGGGACGCCAGTTCTCGTGGAGCCATCCTTGAAATACCACCCTTATCGTCATGGATGTCTAACCGCGGTCCGTCATCCGGATCCGGGACAGTGTATGGTGGGTAGTTTGACTGGGGCGGTCGCCTCCGAAAGAGTAACGGAGGCGCGCGATGGTGGGCTCAGAGCGGTCGGAAATCGCTCGTCGAGTGCAATGGCATAAGCCCGCCTGACTGCGAGACTGACAAGTCGAGCAGAGACGAAAGTCGGTCATAGTGATCCGGTGGTCCCGCGTGGAAGGGCCATCGCTCAACGGATAAAAGGTACGCCGGGGATAACAGGCTGATGACCCCCAAGAGTCCATATCGACGGGGTTGTTTGGCACCTCGATGTCGGCTCATCGCATCCTGGGGCTGGAGCAGGTCCCAAGGGTTTGGCTGTTCGCCAATTAAAGCGGTACGTGAGCTGGGTTCAGAACGTCGTGAGACAGTTCGGTCCCTATCTGCCGTGGGTGTAGGAATATTGACAGGATCTGTCCCTAGTACGAGAGGACCGGGATGGACATATCTCTGGTGGACCTGTTGTCCTGCCAAGGGCATAGCAGGGTAGCTATATATGGAAGGGATAACCGCTGAAGGCATCTAAGCGGGAAACCCACCTGAAAACGAGTATTCCCTTGAGAACCGTGGAAGACGACCACGTTGATAGGCCGGGTGTGGAAGTGCGGCAACGCATGAAGCTTACCGGTACTAATCGTTCGATCGGCTTGATCGTTCCCATTGCTCATGCTCATCATAGATGAGCATCGCAATTCTTTGTCCTCACGCGCGTAGCGCTGCGGACGGCGCGCCGGACGTCCGGCGGCTCGGCTCTGCCGGCTGCTGGAAATATCCGGATAAGACGCAAGACGTGTTCAAAACAAAAGAAGTGAAAACTTCACCAGCTTCTCGATTAAAGTTTGCTCCGCAAGGAGCAACGCTTGCGCTTTGCCGACCTGGTGGTTCTGGCGGGGTGGCTGCACCCGTTCCCATTCCGAACACGGCCGTGAAACGCCCCAGCGCCGATGGTACTTCGTCTTAAGACGCGGGAGAGTAGGTCGCTGCCAGGTCTGCAAATCGCAAGCAAAAACAAAACATCTTCTCCTCACAAAACGCGGCCCAAGCCGAAATCAAAAGGGCCGCAACCAAGCGGCCCTTGTGCTTTGAACGGAAAAACCATAACGCGGGGTGGAGCAGCCCCCGCCGGACCGCAGGCGCAGCCGAGGACCGGCAAAACAACAATCAACCGGGCCGCCACGCCCGGCAAAACAGGTAACGCGGGGTGGAGCAGCCCGGTAGCTCGTCAGGCTCATAACCTGAAGGCCGCAGGTTCAAATCCTGCCCCCGCAACCACCGAGACTTGTAACCGCTTCCAATCGGCTTCCTTCTCCTTGAGAATAGCCTGGAAGCGGCTCAGGTAGTAAGCTTTCCCCTTTACATCACTGAACTCGCCGGCCTTCACACGGGTGCTGTAGTCCCGGTGATAATGCTCGCGCATTCTCGCGCTGTAGTCCTGAAACGCTTCCATCGATGCGAGGATCGACGCCAGCCGGCCATGAATGGTCAGGTCTGCACGGCGATTGTCGGGGGAGGGCGCAATCACCACCTTCTGAAGGAGGGAACGGACAAACTGGCCGTAACCCACAAGCGTGTCGTTGCCATCCCCGGCACCCTTCAGTGCCGTCGTCATGGCGTCCAGAACCGACTGGAACATTGCCGGGCTCACAACGATCGAGTCGTCCGGATTACGGAGACCGGCGCTATCGCTCTTCTTCCGTCTCAGTGAAATTGGCGTGGCCGCTTCCAGCTCGAGCGCCAGGCGCGTACGCTCTTTCTCCAAATCGTCGAGCATCTGGTCAAAGGCTGCAATCTTCATCTGGCCCGCAAGCATGCGTTCGGTCATCTGCTCGGCGATCAGCTTCTGTTTGGACGAGATCGCATTCAGTTTGGCCTCGATCGTCTCAGCGGCCTTGGCGCTCGCAGCCGCGGCCTGTTGGACCTGGCGATTGATTTCCTCCTGGAAGGAGGTGGTGCGCGCCGGCGTCAGAAGGTTGGTCGGAATTGCGTCCAGCACCCGCGATTCCAATTCCTGGCGGCTGATGGTCTTGGCATTGGTGCAGACGATCCCGCCGAGATCGTCGATCGGCAGTTTCTTCTGCCGGTTCGTGCAGCCGTAACGGTCCTTGGCCATGATGGCATAGGGGCCGCAGCAATGGTCGCATTCGAGCAGACCACTCAACAGATATTGCGGCCGATGAGCACGGTTGAGCCGGTTGGTTGTCGTGTGGCTGAAGCTTGCCTCTACTGCCAGCTGGCGCTTCTTGACCTTCGCCCACAGCTCGTCGGAAACAATCCTCAGCTCCGGCACCTCGCCTACCACCCACTCGCTCTTGTCATTCATCCGCGCTTCGCGGTTCTCCGTCTCCGGGTTCTTGCGGAAATTGCGCCGGTTGAATACGAGCCGGCCGATATAGGTCTCGTTGTTGAGAATGCCGGCACCCCGATCCCGATGGCCGCGGATCGCGGTGTCGCGCCATTTGAGCCCGCGCGGGCCGGGCACTGGGGGCAAGCGGCCGTTGAGTTCGACGGCCAGTTCCTTCGGTGACTTGCCGAGCGCGTATTGCTCGAAAATCCACCGGACGATCTCGGCCTGTTCTTGGTCGATCTCCCGTTCGCCGGGAATGCGATTGCCCTTGGCGTCATAGACCAGCTTTGCACGATACCCATAGGCAATTCCGCCGGCAGCCCGTCCTTTCGTGACCGAGGTCTTCATGCCCTCGCGTGTCCGATAGCGTGTCTGCTCGATCATCTCGTGGCTGAGGATCGACCGCAACCCAAGTTCCATATCCGTCACGGCTGCCTTGGCCTGCACGGTCCAGAGTTCGACGCCCTCATGGCGCAATTGCTTCAGAATACCGGAGCTGTGTTCCATGTCGCGGGAGATGCGGTCGACGGAGACACAGAGCAGAACGTGGATGTCGCCGCGCTTGATGCGGCGCAGGACGCTCTGGATGCCGGGACGCGACTTCAGCTTGGTTCCGCTGATCGCTCGATCTTCGTAAATCTCGACGATTGTCCAGCCGCGCTCTCGGGCGAATTCCCGGCCGAGCGCTACCTGCGTCTCGATGGACTGTTCATCCTGGCGGTCGGTCGAATAACGGGCATAGAAGAGGACGTTTTTGGTCATAAATGGCTCTACGCGGAATCAGGGTCGACAAAACCTAGTGGGAAATTTTCCCTTTCCAAGCCGGTGCGCGAAATTTGTTGCGTGCCGGCTTGGACATGACCGATTGATCAAACGGTCGCTCAGCGAGAGAGCCCGGGCTCGAAGAGTTCTGTTGTCGCGTAGTGCCGGCGCATTCCGACCGCATCAACCAGAATACCGGCGCTCTTCTTGATCCGCAGCAGGTCGAGCACGAAACTCGTCTCGAACACGATTCCGAAATACAGATTGTCAGCTGCGTCGCGCCAGGTCGGGTCAATGACCTTGTCATCGGCGTCGACAAGCCATGCGTGCTGCATCGGAATCGCCAGTTCGGCGTCCATCGCGTAGCCCTCGGCGTAACGGACGGTGGTATCACCCGCCGCCAAACGTGAGATCAGAACCTGCGTTGCGTTGTCGAAGCATTGCTTCGCGGGGCGGCGGGTGAACCAGATGGGGTTGGTGTCCGCCGGCTCGAAGGTCTTCCCGTATCGCAGCAAAGCGCCTGCCGGTCCGAAGCCACGCTCCATCTCCGCATTCATCCGAATGAACGCGACAAGCTGTTCGAGATAGGGATCGGAGGCCATTTGATTTTGGCAGTCGAAGTTCAAAGCGTTGGTCATTATGGTCTCCCCGCGCGTGGCGCATCGTTTGATCTTCAAGGATGTCGGAAAAAACGATGGCGGGACCGTGGGAGCCGATCTTGTCCGCCGCTGGCTCTCTGACGACAGGTCGGTGATCCCTTCACGCTCCACACACGACCGGGACGACACTGTCGTGATCGTTCAAATAGCCGGGACTGCCGAAATAACAAGTGGGATAGGGGGCGAGTGTGCGGTGATCTCGCGGCTTGGTTAAGGAAGCAGCCTCGTTCGTTAACCTTTCGGCTGCTCGGTCACGACCGACTTGCCGACGCTTATCAACCTATCGCAACCGTCACTCCCGGCGATCGGCGTCCGTCTGGATCATGGATGAGGTGTTGAAAAGCATCGCTGTATCGATAGCGGAACGGGCCCAAAATCGTCCTCTTTCATTCACCTGAAATAAATCATAGGTTGATTTAGCTTTGACATAATTAAAATGCGAACTAAAAAATTTTGCCTCACTGAATCCATTGAGAAATTTGCGGTGACCGGTCGGCCGGAATCCCGATAGTAGGCGAAAAGGCGTTAAATAACATAGGGATGACAATTGCGGTTGTAACGCCTTTCCGAAATCCATGTCACCATTGTCTCACGGTCGCTGATGAAGACCGGATGAAAACGGAGACAAGGAACGAATGGCGAAATACACTCATAAGAAGAGGGCGGCTGTTGCCCAGACCAAGCTTGGGCCGACCATCACCCCTGCCCAGGAGGACGAACTGAAGTGGCTACGGGACGCGTTCCAGTCGCTCGGACGCCGGACGACAGCGCAGGCCTTCGAGATCGGCGGCTACCTCGTGCGCGCAAAGTCCATTCTCCCGGAGAAGGCGCTGGGCGCATGGATCAAGACGGTGTGCAAGTTCACGCCGAAGACCGGTCGCAACTACATGGCGGTCCACGCGAACCTGGCGGAATATAAAGAGCGGCTCGAGGCAGCGGCGGTTGCTCCGACAGTCCTGTTCGTTCTGGCTCACGCCGAACAGCCGGACGTCGAACGGGTCATCTCGGCGATCGAGACCGGCGAGCAGCTGACCGTGGCCCAGGTCAAGGCGATGGTGGGCGTCGAGGCAAAGCGAAAGTCGGCTACCACTGACGATGCTCTCAATGTTGGCGGCCTCGCCGGCTTGCGTAAGGCTGCCGAGTTGAAGACCACGCAGGACGTTACTCAGTTCCACGGGCTAATGTCCGCCGTCCTCAAGCGAGTTGAGAAGGCCATGGAGCCGATCGCCAAGGGCAGGGCGGTGAAGAAGGGGATGCTCCAGGAGGCGATTGTGTACGATTGCCGTCACGCCCACGATCTTCTCAACAGCATCGCCGCGCCTATGAAGGCGGAAATGGTTGCACATGTGAATTGGCGGCCAGCTCATCTGCCCACAGGCAGCGCATGGCGTACGGTACAGGCGTTGCTTCACCGTATGGGCGGCGTCGACGGTTGGCCGGATCGGACCGAGTTTGTCGGCTGGCTTCAGGACGAGGTCATTCCGGCGCTGCGCTTCGTGGTTCATGGGGAGGCGCTGACCTCGACGGAGGAGAAACCGGAGATCGCCGATGCGAGTGATCAGCTTGCATCGCAGGAACCGGTAGAGGCCAACGACCGGGTGCAAAGGGGAGAAGAGGCGACGCTGGCTCAGATCAACAGCGTGTTCAACGGATTTATCGCGCCGGCGCCGGCGGGCAACTCCCAGAAGCGCCGGTCCGTGCCCTCGGCCGTCGCGGCGTAGTGATCCCGGCAAGGCGACACCCATGGCCCCGCTTGCGCGGGGCTATTTTTTTGGCCGCTGGCTGCCGCGTGTCCCGTTAACCATGCCGGAGCTCTGTCGTTCCGGATGTGTTCCAACCGGCTTGCCGGACCCGATTCTCCGGGCTATGTCGACGGGGTCAGCAGAAATCAAATATCTGCAGACACTTAGCGGCCCCCGCCGGTGCTGGTAACACCAACGAGGACCTGACCCGCAACCTTGTCGTAGAAGGACTTGGGCTATGTCGACCCATATCTGCTTCGCTTCCGAACGGGAAGCTTTCTCGTCTCCTGATCCTGTTGACGATCGTGCGTCGCCGCGGCGCCGGTTGGCGTGCTTCACGATCCCGTGCGCCTCTGGGCTGGCACTCGCCTGATTCCAACAGCTGATCGTCCCTGACTTCGGACACGGCTTCGTTTGAAGCCCGCCGGCCACCTGATGCGGAAATCATTTCCGCGTCGGACGTCGTGCGCCTGAAGTTTGCCGGCCGGTCGCCATCGTCAGCAGGAGCAGTACCAATGACGACCATTCTTTCCGGTGCGCCTGGCGCGCCAGCCTATCCGCATGCCGTCGATCTCGAAGTCCTTGAGCCGCGCTTCGAAGTCCTCATCGACGAGCTTTCGTTGCAACCCTTCTCCGCCGGCGCGCTTTCCAAGGCGCTTGCCGGCGGTGTCTCTGAAGCCGCCGCGGTGCTTCGTGCCATTCCGATTCAGGAAGGGCGGCTGCTCGAGCGCGGCATTGGGATCATCGCCGACCTTAACCCGGACCTCGTGGTGCTGACGCAAAATCTGCGGCTGCCGGTCACGAAGACGGCGCTCGAGCTGGTCGAGAAAAACGATCCGAAACACTTTCGGTCCCTGACGCTCGATGCGGACAACGGCGGGCGCAAAACGTATACGCCGGACCTGATCATCGTGAACCGAAAGACGAAGCTCGCGCACGTCATCGACGTCAAGCGCAGCCTCGGCTCTTACGAAGTCTCCCGTATCAACGAGCTGAAGAGCCGTATGCTGGCGGCGGCGCTCGTCGTTCCCGATCTCCTCTACCGCGACCATCATCGGCTGGTGGCCGAAGAAGTCCGCGTCGTCATCCTCAATGCGGAAAACCAGCGCTCCGACATTGCCGGTGGCGTCTGGCCGCTCAGCGATCTCGATCATCTCATCGAGGTCGGCGGGGCGGGGAAGGCGATCGGCATGCTGCGCGATCGCTTCCATGGCCGGATCGACGAGAACTGGAAACTGGCTCGGAATGCCTTTGCCGGGCCAAAGGAGGAATGGGCTCGTCGCGGTGCCTCGGCGGACATCGCAGACGCGAACGGAAACGAGACGTGCGACCCAGGCGCTGGCTCGATCACCGAATTCCATCAGCCGGCCGGTCGTGGCCAAATCCGTGTCGGTTTTGCCCGCATCCCACGGATCGGCACGGGCTGACCGCCCACCGACTTCTTTCCGCTTTCCGTTCCATCGTTCACGCCGAACAAGCACGTTCGGCGACAGGAGACGTCTGTCATGAGCCGACACACTGCCAACGTGATCCCTTTCCCCAACAACCCTGCGCACCAGGCACCTTCGACTCCGAAGCCATCCAGTCGGCCGAAGCGACTGGCGAAGCTGGAAGAGGTGACGAGCCGCGGCGCAGCCCGATCGCTGGCCATTCCTCAGGCCATGGCCGTTTGCGCGGCAACGTCCGATGCCTTGCCCGATCCGGCGATCGTCGCCCAGGTCGTGATCGGCTTTGCCCGACGCAAGGGCATCGCCATGTCCAGCATCCCGAAAATCTTCCGCGCGCAACTTCTTGCGCTGTGTGCGGCCGGCGATCCGACGGCGCTGATGTTACGCGACTGGCTCGATGGCAATCGCCAGCTGCTGGTCATCGATGGGATGCTCACACCTCGTGGGGCCCATGGAACGGGGGAGGGTGCTTGATGGAAACCCTGACTGATCGCATCACGCGCTACCTGCTTGCCCGCATCCGCCGCCTGGCCATCCTCGATCTTTACGAGCGCGCCGCCGTTGCCGGATTGCTGGAGGCGGACTTCATCGTCGCCGGCGACGAAACGACCGGGACGGTCTGGCGTGTCCCGGAGCAATCCTTGCGTCTGCTCCATGCCGATCCGGTCAAGGCGCAGGCGGAAATCACGCGACGTCTCGGAAAGGCACCGCACAAGACGACGGCGATCGACGTGCTGATCCAGGACCTCCCCGCAGAGCCCGTCCATGGAAAACTTCGTTCTGCCCCGAAGGGCAGGACCGATCGGGAAAACCTTGCCGCGGGCCGCCTGAAATCGGGACCGGTCGTTGCCGCTCAGGTTCCGGAGAAGACGCCATCGGCGTCCAGCGAATTCCTGGCGCTGCTTCGGGAGCACATTGCTCCGCCCAGCGTCGCCCATGTCGCCGTCGCCCTCCTGGTCGCCCGTGCCGTTGGTTCAAGCGTTCCCGGATTATCGGCACTGTCAGCCGTCCTTCGGAACCCTGGAGCCTTCGTGCTGATCAAAGCGCCGGTTGGCCGTTTCGAACGCCGCTTCGGCCTTATGCTCGAGGACGGCCTGATCGTTCCTTACTGGACCAAGCTAGAAGACGTCCATCGCAGCAGCCCGCTCTCGGATGGTTACGGAGAGCGCCGTCGTGGAAAGACCCGCAAGACGATCAAGACACTTGCCGGGACAGATGTGCCGAAGGCGGTCGAGCGGTCGTTGAGCCGGTTCCTTGTGGATGTACTGCTGGAGCGGTCAGCGCCCGTGGTCCTTGCCGATGAGACAAAAACCGCCCTTCCGCCTTTTGTGTCCATGACGCCCGACCTTTTGCTTGAGTGCGGTGGTCTCGATCACGAACTGATGGCGGAACTCCTGCAGATGTGTTGCGACATCGCGCCGAAGCAGTCGCTACGGCAGATGGAGAAGATAGCGCTTGATCTTGAGGGCCTCTCGATCGATGCGCTGGCGCTGGCTGTTCGTCCCGGACGCGGTCTCGAACACATTCTGTCGATCCTCGAAGTCCTCGGCGAACGGGCGCGCTCCTCCGACAAGTCGGACGATGACGACGATGATGGCCGCGGCTCCGGGCGCAGCAGCGATCGGTCTGGGCGGCCGAAGGTCAAGAGCCGGTTTTTGATCAAGGACGGTGATGACCTACCAAAATCCGTGGATGGGATCGATGTCGTTCAGCCGGAGAAGCCGGCGGAGACATCTGGGAAGGAGAGCAGCGGCAGCGCATCCGTTGATCCAGCCAATCCGGAACACAGCCGGCTGCGTCAGTTGCGGGTCGAGACACTCTCGGGCTATGGCGACGCACGCGACTGGGCGCTCGACCTCAAGACAGACCTTCAGCTTTGGCGCGACGGTGGGCTGGCCTGGAGCGAGATGAGTACGAAACTGATCCTGTCGGGACCGCCCGGCACCGGCAAGACGACCTATGCCCGCGCGCTTTGCAATAGTTTGCAGGTTCCGCTGCTGGTGACGTCGGTGGCGTCCTGGCTTGAACCCGGTTATCTCGGCGACGTCCTCAAGCGCATGTCCAAGGCCTTCGAAGTGGCACGGGAAAACGCTCCGGTCATCCTGTTCATCGACGAAGTCGATAACATCGGAAACCGGTCCGCAGGTCGACGGGAGCAGCATGACGACTATTGGCGCTCGCTGATTAACCGTCTTCTCGAGCTTCTCGACGGGACTTCGAAGACCGAGGGCGTGATCGTCGTGGCGGCAACGAACCTCCCCGAAAAGATCGATCCGGCCCTGTTGCGATCCGGGCGGTTGGAAAAGCATGTCGCGATCTCCATGCCGGATATGGAGGCGCTTACCGGCATCCTCGCTCATCATCTCGGAGCTGATCTGGCTGGTGTGTTGGCGTCTGCGCCGTCGGGCAGCCCCAAAACGATCGAAACAGCACGGCAGAACCAGGCCTATGCTGGCAGTGATGCAGACGTCATTGACCAATACAATCGAGGAGTTTCCCAAGATGTCTGAAGCCACCCTCACATCCACACCTGAGCATCACCCCGATCTTCGGCAACTGGCGTTGCTGGCGACCGGCAGTACCGGAGCCGACATCGAACGACTTGTTCGTGACGTTCGCCGGAAAACCAGAAGGCAGCAGCGGTCGCCGACCTGGAGCGATCTCGAGCATGCCTTGCTTGCCGACCAGATGAAACTCTCGGACGATGTGCGCTGGCGCACCGCCATCCACGAGGTCGGTCATACGATCGCCTTCCATGACATGGGGATCGCCGAGGTCATCACCGTAAGCATCGGGATCGGAGGAATGGGACAGGTTGTCAGCCGGCAGCATAACCATTTGCGGCAGACGCAGGACTGGCTGATGAGAACCATCGCATGCATGCTGGCCGGGCGGACGGCAGAGCTGTTGATGTTTGGCGAGGCGGTGGCCGGGGCAGGTGGATACGATGACAGCGATCTGGCCAAGGCAACCGCATATGCGGTTGCCGCCGAAACCCGACTTGGCTTCTCCGATCATCAGCCGCTGCTCTATCGATCTGCGGCGGGAAGCATCAACGAACTCAGTCTCGACCGGCATCTGGCTGACCGGGTCAACAGTCGCCTGATGGAAGCCGAAGCGATGGCTCGCACTCTACTGGAGAACCGACGGGACGTGCTGGTCGCCATCGCCATGCGGTTGAAGGATGTCGGGGTCATGACGGGCGAGGAGATCACGCGCCTGCTCATCGCGTCTCCCGGTCCACGGACCTGACGAAATCCAACGGGGCGGCTCCCAAACCGCGATTCCGACCGGCGCCACTCCGATTCACACATCCCAAACGCCGATTCCAAAGCCGCGGAAATCGATTCCGATCTGCGGAAGTTCGATTCCCGCCCCGGTACCGGCACCGTTGGGATGAGTTCGGGTGACCTGCCATCGGCAGCCGTCCGAGGTGGTGAAGGCTACAAGAAGACGATGACGCGGTGCATGGAGTGACCCGGTCGATGCCCCACCACAATATAGTCGGAAAGGTGGTGGGAAAGGCTTCAGGGTACGTTGTCGAGAGTTGTGATGCTGTCCACCCCCGAAGGCGGCATCTCAACGTGGCGGCAATGCGCTTCACGCCGGATCAAGTCTTCTGCAAATCAATTCCCATCAGATCAAAGCACCATGCCTTGGTCTACGTTCCGGGCAACTCGAAAAACATCATCTCAATTTACCCTTCCGCGATTCCTGTTCCAATTTTGTCGTTGCCAAAATCCTGATCGCCGATTCCGGCAAACCGCGTTTGCAGGCCGGAGGTCGTCTGGCTGGCGATTGGAGACGATCCAGCCCTTCCTGTCCGAAATGTCAACACAGGCAGTCGCGCTTGTTCCTTGCATGGCCGGCCCCGAGGCTGAGGCTCCACAACAAGGAGACAGGCAATGCCCCGGAAATCAAAGAAACAACGCAATGCAGAACAGGCAGTTCGCCAGCAGAATGTGAGGGATGCGGCCAAGGCCCGACGCCGGCCGTCGCGTGACGATCTCGCGAGGGTGCTGCTCTGGCAGATGATCACGGCGGCCCAGGGACGGGCCGATGCGCGGATTGCCCTGGAAAAACTCAGCGAAGCCATCGTCGGCGAGCTGGAACGCCAGGGTTTTGATGTCCGGGAAAGCGAGAATGTCTTCGACGACTTGGCTGACCATTACTCGGATGGCCTGCCTCCGTTCCGGCCAAAGCGGCACCTGAAGTCTCAATCGGTAGCTTCTGGGCCAAGGCAGTAATGGCTTGATACCGTTCTGTTCCCTCGCTCTTCGTCTGGTGCTCCTGGGTACCATTCCGCAAACGGCGTTCCATCCGATCCCTACGCCTTCCCCCCATTACTCCTGATCACGACGTTTGCGTGGGAATCGGAAAACTCAGCATCCGAGGGAGTTCTGTGCCCGATGGCCACCATTCCGGTGAGTTGTGACTTCGGTCGATCTGATGCCACCACGGATTGAGGAGGCTACGCGCGCATTCCAATCTCATTCGGCGAAGGGTGCTATTTCGGCAGATTAAGTCGCCCGTGGCAAAACCATCGAGGCTGGAATTGGGCCGCTCCGGAGTTGAGGTTTAGACAGCCGGTGTTCTAACAGCCGAGCATTTGAAACCTACAGACGAAACGGCTTATAGACTAGGCTCAGGGAGCGAATCGGCAAGTTTCAAAGTCGGCGGGTTGTGGCGATTTTCATAAAGAGGGGATCGAGCGCGGAACCAGCTGGCAAAAGCGGAAGCAAGAAGGAATAGAGCATGACAAGCGCTGAACAACGCGCCGAGCTACAACGCCGAATCTGGCAGATCGCCAATGATGTGCGAGGCGCGGTTGATGGCTGGGACTTCAAGCAATACGTGCTTGGCACCCTGTTCTACCGCTTTATCAGCGAAAATTTTGCGAGCTACATCGAAGCCGATGACGACAGCATCAATTATGCGGAATTGCCCGATGGCGTTATTACGCCAGAAATCAAAGATGATGCGATCAAAACCAAAGGGTATTTCATCTATCCTGGCCAGCTATTTGCCAATGTCGCAAAGAAAGCCAACACCAACGAGAGCCTGAATACCGACCTGGCAAAAATCTTCGGGGACATCGAAGCATCAGCCAACGGCTATCCATCTGAAGCTGACATCAAGGGTCTGTTTGCCGACTTTGATACAACCAGCAACCGCCTTGGCAACACGGTGAAAGATAAGAATGCCCGTTTGGCCGCTGTAATCAAAGGCGTGGCAGAGCTGAATTTCGGCGATTTTAACGGCAGCCAGATCGACCTTTTCGGTGATGCCTACGAATTCCTTATCTCCAATTACGCCGCCACTGCTGGGAAGTCCGGCGGGGAGTTTTTTACACCGCAACATGTGTCGAAGTTGATTGCGAAGCTTGCCATGCACAAGCAAACCAGCGTCAACAAGATTTATGATCCGGCGTGTGGTTCAGGGTCCCTGCTGTTGCAGGCCAAAAAGCACTTTGACGCACATATCGTGGAGGAGGGTTTTTTCGGTCAGGAGATCAACCATACGACCTATAACCTCGCCCGCATGAACATGTTTTTGCATAACATCAACTACGACAAGTTCAATATCGGGTTGGGCAATACGCTGATCGAACCGCATTTTGGTGATGACAAGCCGTTTGATGCCATCGTTTCCAACCCGCCTTATTCGGTGAAATGGGTAGGCTCCGATGACCCGACACTGATCAACGACGATCGCTATGCCCCTGCGGGTGTACTTGCACCAAAATCCAAAGCGGATTTCGCTTTCGTACTGCACACGCTTAGCTACCTCTCCAGCAAGGGTCGCGCTGCCATTGTTTGCTTTCCAGGTATTTTCTACCGTAGCGGTGCTGAACAGAAAATTCGGCAATATCTGGTGGATAACAACTTCGTGGAAACCGTGATTTCATTGGCTCCCAACCTATTTTTTGGCACCACCATTGCCGTGAATATTCTGGTCCTTTCCAAACACAAGACCGATACCAACACGCAATTTATCGACGCGAGCGGCCTATTTAAAAGAGGGGCCAACAACAATTTTCTGACCGATAAACATATCGAAGAAATCATGCAGGTCTTCGATAGCAAGGCGAATTTTGAGCATTTTGCCAAATCCATTCCCATTGAGGCCATCGCTGCGAACGATTACAACCTTTCGGTCAGCTCCTATGTAGAATCCAAAAACAACCGAGAAGTGGTGGATATCGCCGAGCTGAATACCGAATTGAAAACGACGGTTACTAGAATTGACCAGTTGCGGGCGGAGATTGAGGCCATCGTTGCGGAGATTGAAGCATGAGCAAGCTGGGTTATTTGGAAAAGCTTCTGGATGGAGCTGGGGTGGAGTGGAAGCCTTTAGAGAAGGTAGGGACGTTTCAAAGAGGCAAGAGGTTTGTAAGAAGCGATATGGGTTCGGTCGGAATCCCGTGCATTCATTACGGCGACATTTACACCCGTTACGGCGTTTGGATAAAAGAAGCTAAAGCATTTCTAAATGAAAACTTAGCCTCGAAGTTGAGAGCCGCAAATCCCGGCGATGTTGTCATTGTTGCTGCGGGTGAGACCATAGAAGATATTGGTAACGGCACGGCGTGGCTGGGTACCGATGACGTAGTAATTCACGATGCCTGTTTCTCGTTTAAAAGCCAACTGAACCCGAAATATGTCTCATATTTCTTGAGAACGGAAATATTTAAGGAACAAATTAAAAGTAAAATCTCTAGTGGAAAGATATCCTCAATAAACGCGAGAGGCTTGGGTCAAGCTAATATCCCCATCCCATGCCCAAAAAGCCCGGAAAAATCGCTGGCGATTCAGGCGGAGATTGTGCGCATTTTAGACGCATTTACCGAGCTTACCGCAGAGCTTACAGCAGAGCTTACCGCCCGCAAAAAACAATATAACCATTATCGTGACCAACTACTCACGTTTGATGACCGTGAAGTGGAATGGAGGGTTTTGGGGGATTTATGTAGCATTAGTGTAGGGCAATCGCCGGAGATTGATGAAATAGGCGAGTATCCGTTCGTCAATGCAGGAACAACGCCATCAGGTTATCTTTCTGCCTACAATACGGACGCAGACACAATTACAACTCCTTCCCGGGGACAGGGCGGAATTGGATATGTGGGCTATCAAAAAACGCGATTTTGGTGTGGTCCGCTATGCTACAGAATTCGCAGTGCAAGTAAAAATTTTAGTACACGGTTTTTATACTATGTCATGGCCAGTCGCATGGAGGACATAGTAGGGCTAGCGAATATGGCAGGAGTTCCCGCGCTGAACAAAAAAGATTTGGTCGGATTTCCAGTGCCTCTACCATCCATTGAAGAACAGGCCCGCATCGTCGCCATCCTCGATAAATTCGATGCCCTTACCAACTCGTCTCAGGAAGGCTTGCCGCGTGAAATTGCGCTGCGCCATAAGCAATATAAATATTACCGCGACTTGCTGCTGAGCTTCCGCAAGTCTGAAGGGATGGTTGCGTAAGATGAGCAAGACGCTGAAGGAGGTCGCTGAAGAGCTCAAGCGCACCAACAAAACGGTGCAGTTAATCTATGCCTTTAATGGAACGGGCAAGACCCGTCTCTCGCGGGAATTCAAAAACCTTGTTGCGCCCAAAAATGGCGATGCTGGCGGTGATGAAGCGGAAGCAAAATTGTCGCGCACTAAAATCCTCTATTATAACGCTTTCACGGAAGACCTGTTTTATTGGGATAACGACTTGACGCTGGATGCCGAGCCTAAGCTAAAAATTCAGCCCAATACCTTTACCGACTGGATTTTGAGAGATCAGGGGCAAGACCAATACGTCATCAGCAATTTTCAGCGCTACGCCGATAACAGGCTGACCCCGCATTTTAGTGAGGATTTCAGTGAAGTCACATTTTCTATTGAGCGCGGGACGGATGAGCGTTCAGGGAATTTAAAAATCTCAAAGGGTGAAGAAAGCAATTTCATCTGGAGCATTTTTTACACGCTTCTGGACCAGGTGATTACCATTCTCAATGTCTCCGAGGTGAGTGAGCGCGAGACAGATCAGTTTAACCGGCTGGAATATGTATTTATTGATGACCCTGTCAGCTCGCTGGATGAGAACCATCTGATCGAGCTGGCGGTCAATTTGGCGCGTCTGATTAAGTCTAACCAATCGGGCTTGAAGTTTATCATCACCACGCACAACCCGCTTTTCTATAACGTGCTTTTCAATGAGCTGGCGAGCGATGAAAAAACATTAAACTACAAGTCGAAATTCTTCGGTAAGTATAGGCTAGATAAAATAGAGGACGGCACGTTTCATCTGGAGGAACAGAGTAACGATTCCCCATTTTCATATCATCTGTTCTTGATGAATGAGCTGCTCAGCGCCACGAGCAGCGGTCAAATCAGAAAATATCATTTCAATTTCTTGAGAAATATACTGGAGAAAACCTCCACATTCCTCGGTTATAAAAAATGGGGCGATCTTTTGCCAAAAACCAATGACGGAACGTCAGCCCCCTACATGTCTAGGATAATAAATATCTCCAGCCACTCAAAGCATGCGGGAGAAGAGGTCGCTGACCTTACCGAAGATGACAAGCGTGTCTTAGGCTATTTGGTCAATGAATTGATTAGGGATTATCGTTTCCAGCGACCGGAGGGGCAAAATGGTTGAACAGACCATACCTATCGCGGAATCAAACCGCTTCATCGTTTTGGATAGATATGCCAAGGAATGGGGGGCGTACGATGGTTACCAGAGCGAAGGTGATCTGGAACGTGAGCTTGTTCAGGACCTAGTTAATCAGGGCTATGAATTCGTGGCCAAGCTCAACACCGCTGAAGCCATGCTGGCCAATGTTCGTCTGCAGCTGCAAACCTTGAACGACGTGCAATTTGCTGACAGCGAATGGCTGCGGTTTGTGGAGAGCTACCTGGACAGGCCCAGCGATAGCATCGTTGATAAAACGCGTAAAATTCACGATGATTATATTCATGACTTCGTTTTTGATGATGGCCATATCCAGAATATCTTTCTGCTTGATAAAAAGAACATTGCCCGCAACAAAGTGCAAGTGATCAAGCAATTTGAACAAACCGGCACGCACGCCAATCGCTACGACGTTACCATCTTGGTCAACGGCTTGCCGCTGGTGCAGATTGAGCTGAAAAAGCGCGGCGTCTCCATTCGCGAAGCCTTCAATCAGATACACCGTTACAGCAAAGAGAGCTTTAACAGCAACAGTTCTCTTTTTAGATATGTGCAGCTATTTGTCATTTCCAATGGTACGGATAGCCGTTACTTCGCTAACACCACGCAGCGCAACAAAAACAGCTTTGACTTCACCATGAACTGGGCAAAGTCTGATAACGGTCTGATTAGAGACTTAAAAGACTTTACGGCGACGTTTTTCCAAAAAAACACTTTGCTGAACGTGCTGCTACATTATTCGGTTTTCGATGTGAGCGACACTTTGTTGGTGATGAGGCCTTACCAGATTGCCGCCACCGAGCGAATTCTATGGAAAATTAAGAGTTCATTTGAAGCCAAAAACTGGAGCAAACCGGAAAGCGGGGGATATATCTGGCACACTACCGGTTCTGGCAAAACACTAACCAGCTTTAAGGCGGCGCGTCTGGCGACTGAACTTGATTTCATCGACAAGGTGTTTTTTGTCGTGGACAGAAAAGACCTCGATTATCAGACAATGAAGGAATACCAGCGCTTCTCGCCGGACAGTGTTAATGGCTCCGACAGCACTGCCGGACTCAAGCGTAATCTGGAAAAAGACGACAATAAGATCATCGTCACCACGATCCAGAAGCTCAATAACCTGATGAAGAGCGAAGGCGATCTGCCCATTTACCACAAGCAGGTGGTCTTCATTTTTGATGAATGCCACCGCAGCCAATTTGGTGAAGCGCAGAAGAATTTGAAGAGGAAGTTTAAGCGCTTCTATCAGTTTGGTTTTACCGGCACGCCGATCTTCCCTCAGAACGCTTCGGGCGCAGAAACCACTGCAAGTGTGTTTGGCCGCGAGCTACATTCCTATGTCATCACAGATGCCATTCGTGATGAAAAGGTGCTGAAATTCAAGGTGGACTACAACGATGTTCGCCCCCAGTTCAAAGCCATCGAAACCGAGCAAGATGAGAAAAAGCTCAATGCAGCGGAAAACAAAAGAGCCCTGTTGCACCCGGAGCGAATCCGCGAAATTTCTCAATATATTCTGAATAACTTTCGCCAGAAGACTCACCGCCTGCAAGGGGGAAACAAAGGCTTTAATGCCATGTTCGCCGTGAGCGGCGTGGAAGCCGCGAAGCAGTATTATGAGACCCTGAACAAGCTTCAGGCGAATAGCGGGAAGCCGCTTAGAATCGCGACTATATTTTCCTATGCTGCCAATGAAGAGCAGGACGCTGTTGGTGACATTCAGGATGAAAGTTTTGATGTATCGGCCATGAATAGCAGCGCCAAGGAGTTTTTAAGCGCCGCTATCGCTGACTATAATACGTTTTTTAGGACCAACTTCAGCGTGGATGGTAACGGTTTCCAAAACTACTACCGCGATCTGGCGCAGCGCGTTAAATCCAAAGAAGTCGATTTGCTGATTGTGGTCGGCATGTTTCTGACCGGCTTCGATGCTCCTACACTCAATACGCTGTTCGTGGATAAAAACCTGCGCTATCACGGCTTGATTCAAGCCTATTCGCGTACCAATCGCATTTTCGATGCGACTAAAACCTTTGGTAATATTGTCACGTTCCGTGATTTGGAGGAGGCAACTGTCAACGCCATTACCCTGTTTGGTGATACGAACACCAAAAACGTGGTGCTCGAAAAAAGCTATCAGGAATATATGGAGGGCTTCACTGATGTCGTGACCGGTGAGGCACGGCGCGGTTTTGTAGATGTGGTAACCGAGCTGGAGCTGCGCTTCCCCAATCCTGATGAAATCATTAAAGAAAGCGACAAAAAGGCCTTTGCCAAACTCTTTGGCGAATATTTGCGCGTGGAAAACGTGCTGCAAAACTACGATGAATTTGCAAGCTTGAAAGCCCTGCAGAGCGTAGACACGAGTAACCCGGAGGCAGTTGAAGCTTTCAAAGCCGAGCACCATTTGAGCGATGATGATATCGCTGTGCTAAAGGCGATTAGAGTGCCGGCAGAGCGCAAAATTCAAGACTATCGATCAATTTACAACGACATCCGAGATTGGTTACGTAGAGAGAAAGCAGCCAACGAGGCAGACAAGTCCACCGTTGATTGGGATGATGTTGTGTTTGAGGTGGACCTGCTAAAGTCCCAAGAGATCAATCTCGACTACATTCTGGAGCAGATTTTTGAAAACAATAAAAAGGTGAAAGACAAAGCCGCACTTGTTGACGATGTGCGACGCATGATCAGAGCCAGCCTCGGCAATCGCGCAAAAGAAAGCCTGTTGGTCGATTTTATCAATCAAACTGATCTGGATAAGATCGGCGACAAGGCCAGCGTGATTGATGCCTTTTTCACTTTCGCCCAAGCCGAGCAACAGCGTGAGGCTGAAGACTTGATTAGCGCTGAAGGCCTGAATGTCGAAGCTGCAAAGCGCTACATAACGAATTCGATCAAGCGTGAATTCGCCAGTGATAATGGCACTGAACTGAACGCTATTCTGCCAAAAATGAGCCCGCTAAATCCGCAGTACCTGACCAAAAAACAGACCGTTTTCCAAAAGATCGTGCTGTTCGTCGAGAAGTTCAAAGGTGTTGGAGGACAAATTTAAAGATTGAGTGAGCCGGTTCGATGATTTAGGTATTGCCTACAAACACAAACCGGCCATGGTGTGGATCACTTATAATGAGCCGATGCCCGGAAAAGTCGTTGCGGCTGAAGGAAATTATTTCCGCGTCAGGTCGCATCTGTCTTATGTCTACAAGTCTCTGTGTGCTCAGGCCCCCGCAACCAAATTCACGCACAATATCAAAAGGCTCCGAGGAAACTCGGAGCCTTTTTGCGTTCTGAGGCCAGCCCGGCCGAAGCCGCCGCTCAAGCTGCAACCACGCCGGCGCGCCCCGATGAGCCGATCGTCCGCCGCTCCAGATACGCGTGCCGCTTCCCAGCGGGGCAGCGGCTTCCCCAGGACATCGTCGGCCCCGTCGCCGCCTGAACGCCCGCCATCCGCCATGGACTTGCGGGCACGCTGGTGCCCGGAGCCCGGCGATGGCTTGGGTCTAGTAAGCGCCAGATTTGTCGGTGCGAAAGCGGCGCTTGCCGGCTTCGTTCCCGGATTTCCGGGTTGGTCCGGTCACTCGGAGATTCCTCTGTACTCATTTCAGCGTCGATTCCATTCGCAATAAGCTGGCGACCTGAGACCGTAGCTTCGCTATATTGAGGCCGACGACGAGGAACTCCTGAGGCGCATCCGATTGCTGCCAACTGGTTTCCGAACGCGAGATCATGCTGCAGCAGGTTTGCGATCGAGGACCGAGTCGTGGAGGCTGACCGCACCAAGGGTGGCGGACCGGCTGGCTCCGGCCGATGCGGATTTGCTCAATAACTCAGGTATTGTGCCGCCGTCAGAGGGCGGCGCTCCAATGCCACGAGACGGAGACACAGAATGTCGGACAACCATCATCATGACCGCGACGACGAAGGGGACCGGTGGAAGCATAACGGCGTTCGCGTCATCAAGGGCGACCAACTTGATGACAACACGCCCCAGACGCCTGGCATGTACCGGCAGGCGGCCATCAACCATGCCCGTGTCGGTGCTCAGAAGATCTGGGCGGGCACCGTGGCCATCGAACCGAATGCCAAGACCGGCGTGCATCACCATGGTCCGCTTGAAAGCGTGATATTCGTTCTTCGCGGCAAGGCGCGCATGCGTTGGGGCGACAGGCTCGAATATGTGGCGGAGGCAGGCCCAGGCGACTTCATCTACGTGCCGCCCTATGTTCCGCACCAGGAAATCAATGCGGATCCCGACCACGTGCTCGAATGTGTCCTGGTTCGATCCGACAACGAGGCCGTGGTGGTCAACATCACTGATGTCGATCCGGTGGAAAAGCCGGAGGAAGTCTATTGGGTCGATCCGATCCACAAGCGTCCGGGTTGATCGCTTCCGAACGGACCTGAAGGATGCCCTATTCTCCGAACGGTTGGACCAGTGGCCCGAGCCGCTACTGCATGTTTCCTTAAATCGTATCCGATTTAAGGATAAAACGTGCAGCAGTTCAAAGTGTTACAGCGTCCTTTGCGCGTCTGATAAGACGCGCGGCGCTGTAGTGGCGCAAGAGCGTCATTCCAGCGCCTCCACAAAGCGGATGATGTCACCGACCATGCGGGTGTCCCATATGTCGTTGTGGCCAGAGCCGTCGTAGATCAGCATCTGCTTGGGCTCGGAAGCAATGTCAAAGAGAGCCTCGCCCGAGGACAGCGGGATGATGGCGTCGCGCCGACCGTGGATAAACAGCTTCGGTTGTCTCACCTCTGCTATTCTTAAATCCGAACGGAAGGGATCCTTGAGAAGAAGGCTGACCGGAAAAAATGGGTATTGCGCCTGAGCGAGTGACAGGACCGACAGATAGGCCGAAACCAGAACGACGGCGGAAGCCGGTCTTTGCCAGGCCGTATTCACGGCGACGCCGCTTCCCAGCGACTGACCGATCACAACGATCTTGCCTTCCGTGCGTCCCGAGAGCCAGTCGTAGGCGGCAAGGCCGTCGGTCAGCAGTCCGACCTCGCTCGGGGTGCCGGTTGATCCGGGATAGCCGCGATAGGAGATTGCGAGCAGGCCGATGCCCCGCGACTCCAGCGCCTGGGCGAGGAAGTCATAGTTGCCGATCCGGTCGGCATTGCCGAGAAAGAACAGCATCGACGCCTTGTCGGGTTTGCCTCGGCTGTAGGTCCCGTGAAGCGTCTCTCCGTCGGGCGTCCTGATAGAAACGCTTTCTCCCCAACTCGCCTGCTCCGGGCCCGGTGTCCAGCTTGCACCGGGATAGAGGATGGTGCGCTGTGACACATATATGATGCCGAGCAGCGACATATAGGCGAAAGCCGCCATCAGGGATAACATCAGCAGGAGTTTTGTGGCGGTCACGACAACATCCACCCGCGGCTCGATTAAACATATATCGTACCGGGAAGCTGTCCACAGCGCGGCGCGTCTCATCAGCCGCGCAAGGAGGCCGATGGACAGTCGGCGCAGGGCAACGGCGAGCACGCCATGCAAGTTCACGTCGAGACTTATATGGAAGAAGGCGCCGAGAAGCTTCGACGGTTCTGCCTCAACGGCAGGCAGATCGAAGTGACCGAAAACATCGATCAGTGGCATGGTGCCGACTACCGATATTTCAAGGTCAAGGGCAGCGACGGCAACGTCTACATTCTCCATCGGGACGATATTTCGACGGAGTGGGCGCTGACGATGTACCAGCGCTCGCATTCACGGGGAGGCAGCGACCCGTGACTACAGCGGATCGGGACGCCTCCCGGAAAGGCCAAGCCCGACCGGTTCCCTTAATCTTCAGCGTCCGAATTTCAGGTCATTTTCCGAACGACCCAGAGCGACCGGCCCGCATGAGCGATTCCAGGCACGAGTCGAAGGCGCGGATTATCCTTGAGTCGCTCAGCCTCGGTCATGTCGAGAAGCAGGACCTCATCATCGGTCTCGTTTGCATTCGGAGTAATCCAGCAGCGCTTGTCCTCGCAACAAAGCCCGGCTTCCGGATTTTCCTGGAGGTACTCAATCGCATATTCAGCGTCCACTTTTCTCGGTCCAGGGTCGACGTTCATTTGCTCTCTCCTCCGTCCGATCGCTTGGCAACCGTGCTTGATTATGCGCCTCTGCGTGGCTTTGAGCACTCAAGAAGCAACCGCCGTCTGCTTACCACTCCAGCAGCCGAACACTCCGCCCGCAATCTGTGCTGATCACTAAATAATCTGACAGCGCCAGGCGCGGCGGTGCGTCAGATTCTTCTCACGAAGACGATGAGAGGAGATCACTCGATGTTGGACAGCACCTCGCTTTACGAGAATCAAGCCCACGTCGCGCCAAAACTCATTCCACCGCAGCCGAGGGTTCCTGCCTTTGCTGCGCTCGAAGGGCGGGGCCTAGCCTTCCGGCTGCTCGCTCGGCTTGCCCGGTGGATGGATACGCGGCGCGGACGCTTGGACCTGCTTCAGCTTTCCGACTATCAGTTGAAGGATATTGGCCTGTCCCGCGGGGCTGCCTATAACGACTTCTACAAACGCGATTAGCAGGACCGCCATGTCCCAGTTTTCGTGCCAGACGATTCTCGCGACGTCGACCGTCACGTTTCGCGACGTGGTCTGCGACGGATCATGCCGCGGCAAGAGCGCGCAGGAATGCGCGCATTCGACAAGCCTGGTCTATCCCTATCGCGGCGTCTTCATGCGGCATGTCGGTAAGAGCGATACCGTAGCTGAGTCCAACCAGGTGATTTTCTTCAATCACGGCGAAGAATACCGCATCAGCCATCCGATCGCGGGCGGCGATGCTTGTCTCGATGTGAAAGTCAGCGACGAAATCCTTGCCGAGCTCGCGTCGCCGCAGCAGTTGCGTTCTGGCGCAAGCGTCTCATTCAGGCGCCAGCGCCGGAGAATCGATGCGCGCGCTCAGGCGCTCGTCGCATTGTTGCGCCATAGCCTTGGTCGCGGCATTGCCGAGACGCTGGAAGCCGAGACCCTCACGCTGACGCTCATCAGGCGCTCCCTCGGCGAACGAACTTCGCATGGAGCGGCCGGCACCTATGGCGGCGAAAAACTGGTCGATCGGGCAAAACTGGTGCTCTCGGCCGACACTGGGCGGCGCTGGACGCTGGGCGAGGTCGCGAAAGAGGTCGGCGTCTCGCCGGTCTATCTGACCCAGGTCTTCCAGCAGGTCGAGGCCATGCCGCTTTACCGTTATCATCTGCGCCTGCGATTGGCGCGGGCCCTCGACTTGCTCGGCTCGCATCGTGACCTGACTGCGCTCGGTCTCGAGCTCGGTTTTTCAAGCCACAGCCATTTCAGCTCCGCCTTTAAACAGGCCTATGGCCGCACGCCGGCTGAATTCCAACGCACGCTTCGTCTTCGTTGAAGCGCGTTACTTTCAAGCGAATTCGCTAAAAAATCTGACAGCGCGAAGGAAGCAGGCATGGTCTTCTTGCGGGCGTCGAAGCAACGACGAAAGAGGAGGCGAACACCATGAACCCGAAAACCTGTGCAGCCTGCGATTGCGAGCTTGATCAACAGAGCATCAAGGTCAAGCTCGGCGGCAAGGCGGTGGAAGTCTGCTGCGAGGAATGCGCCACGGCACTTGGCGAAGCCGAAGCGGCGAGAACGTCAGCCAAGGCCGAGAAATAAAAAAGAGCCTGCTCAGTCTTGAGCAGGCTCGCTTGTCGTCATTGCGCCGACAATTGCCTGACGCTGTAGCCTCAGGTCAGGTCCGGGGCTTCAGGTTCTCCGGGTCGTAGAGCGGCTTGTAGCCGACACCGGCGACTTCGACCGGATAGGTCTCGCCGAAGTATTCCACGTTGAGCTTGCGGCCCACCTGGCAATAGGACCAGGGAAGATAGGCCAGCGCAATGTTCTTGCCGATCGTCGGACCGTAGGCGATCGAGGTTGTGAACGACCGGCGGCCGAGTTCGTCGACGAGCGTTTCGCCGGTCTCCGGATCCATGACCGGCAGGATGCCGACCGGATAGCGGGCGACACCCTTGGAGTCGACATTATCAGTCATGACCAGCGTGCAGAGCATCGCCGGCTGATGCGGGCGGGCGCGATGTTCGAGATGCTTGGCCTTGCCGCGGAAATCCGCCTCCTTGACCTTCGGGCGGGCAAGGTCGGCTTCCAAAAGGTTGTACTCGGTGAGGAGATCGGCGTTCTGCAGGCGCAGGCTCTTCTCCATGCGGCGGCTGTTGGCATAGGTTTCGACGCCGAAGGCCATCACGCCGGTTGCCCGGAGCGCGTCCCAGACCGCGAGCGCATCGCCATAGGCCATGTGCAGTTCCCAGCCCTGTTCGCCGACATAGGAGATCCGGAAGGCGGTCACGTCCTTGCCGGCAATGCGGATCGGCTTGATCGCGGCGAAGGGGAAGTTCTCCGGCGCCAGACCCTCAGGTTTCTCGACGACCTTCTGCAGTGTCGTGCGTGCGTTCGGCCCCCAAAGGCCGATCGTCACGTATTTCTCGGTGACGTCGGTGACCGTCACGTCAAAACCCTTGTCCTCGGCGATCCGGCGCACATAGTGGAAGTCGCGCGGGCCGGCGTCGGCGCCGTCGATGACGCGGCAGCGGTCGGCCATGCGGATGACGGTGAGGTCGGCGCGCACCATGCCCTCGTCGTCGAGGAAGTGGGTGTAGATGCCCTTGCCGATATTGGCGTCGCCGCCGATCTTGGCCGCGCAGATCCACTCCATCAGCTCGACATGGTCAGGGCCTTCCACATCGAACATGTAGAAGTGCGACAGGTTCACCATGCCGCAATCCTCGCTCATGGCGAGATGCTCGGCATTGGAAACGCGCCAGAAATGGCGGTTGTCCCACTCGTTCTCGCGCACCGGAACGCGGTCGCCGTATTTCTCGAGCAGGTGTTCGTTGGCAGCGTAGCCGTGGGCGCGCTCCCAGCCGCCGAGCTCCATGAAGTAGCCACCGAGTTCCTTCTCGCGCTGCCAGAAGGGCGAGCGGCGCACGTCGCGGCCGGTGTCATAGGGTTCGCGCGGATGGACGGCCGGATTGTAGATCTTCCGCGCGGCCTCGCCGCAGCGGCCTTCGATGAACGTCTCCTCAAGCATGTGCGGGTAGAAGCGCGAATAATCGATCTTGTTGTGGTCGATCGAGGTGCGTCCGTCGGTCATCCAGTCGGCGACGAGCTTGCCGAAGCCTGGGCCATCCTTCACCCAGATGGCGACGCAGTACCACAGGCCCCGGACCTTCTGGCTTTCGCCGACGGAAGGCCCGCCATCCGTCGTTACCTGCAGCAGGCCGTTGAAGGAGTGGCTTTCATTGTAGCCGAGCTCGCCGAGGATCGGGGTCAGTTCCATCGCCCGCTCCAGCGGCTCCAGGATCTGTTCCATTTCCAGGTCGCGCTGCGAAGGCGAAAGGCGGGCTTCATGCTTTTCGAGAAGCTCGCGCGGATGGCAGAGCCGCGGGTTCGTCTCCTCGTAATAGCCCCACTCGATCTGGCCGCCTTCGGCAGTCTTGGGGTCGCCGGTATCACGCATATAGGCGGAGTTGCCCTGGTCGCGCAGAAGCGGCCAGCCGATTTCCTTGCCGGTGCCCTCGAATTCGTTGTAGGGGCCGAAGAAGGTGAGCGGATGGTCGACCGGCATAACCGGCAGGTCCTCCCCCACCATTTCCGCGATCAGCCGGCCCCAGAGACCGGCGCAAACGATGACGTAATCGGCTTCGATCGTGCCGCGGTGGGTGACCACGCCCTTGATGCGGCCGTCCTTGACGATGAGCGACTGCGCGGGTGTGTTGGCGAATGCCTGGAGCTTACCGGCGGTGACAGCCTGGTCGACGAGCTTGCCCGCAACCGTCTGCGAGCGAGGGATGACGAGGCCGGCGTCCGGATCCCAGAGCCCGCCCTGCACCATGCTTTCCTCGATCAGCGGGAACTTCTCCTTGATCTCCGCCGGCTCGATCAGTCGCGCGCGGGTGCCGAAGGCCTTGCCGGAGGCCACTTTGCGCTTGATCTCGTCCATGCGGCCGTCGTCGCCGACGCGGGCGACCTCGAGGCCGCCGATGCGGGCGTAGTGGCCCATCTTCTCGTAGAAATCGACCGAGTAGAGCGTCGTCCAACAGGACAGAAAGTCGTGGCTGGTCGCGTAGCAGAAGTCGGAGGCATGCGCCGTCGAGCCGATGTCGGTCGGGATGCCGGATTTGTCGATGCCGACGATGTCATCCCATCCACGCTCGATCAGGTGATGCGCGATCGACGCGCCAACGATGCCCCCGAGCCCAATGATTACGACCTTCGCCTTTTGCGGAAACTCTGCCATGAGTGCGACCCTAGTTAGTTTGGAAGCCGGATATTAGGGCTTGCAGCGTCACGACTACAGCCTGTCTACGACAAAATCATCATGCTGCACGACCAGATCGATGCGGGCCACGAAATGGCGCTGCACGAATATCGGGTCGGGCATGTCACTGATATCGTGACGAAAACGCCGGAGAGAAGCGAAAAGAATTCCGACTCGCAAGAAAAATCCGGAAACGTTCGAATGCGCCACCAAACGCGACGTCTGCTTTGGTGGTTGTTGCCTCTGGCCGATCCTTCCCTTGCGAGGAGATAGCTGGCAGGCCGGGGGATCAATGCTGCTGCCCCGAACGTATTTTGTTAATAAGTTTCCATACCGCCGAAGGCCAGATCAGTGACTTCTCATCTTCCGACCCTCGCCACGGGAGTCAACGGCCTTGGAATGAACATAGGAACGCTGCTGGCGTATCTGGCGTATTCGGGGAAGCTGCGGCGCAAGACGCGCTCCTCGTTGAACATTCGCCTGAACTGAAATGCGAAGTGGACGACACCGACCAGCAACGCAGCCAGCGACCAGTTCGCGATCAGGAACCCAACGGTGCTAATTGCCTCCGCAGCGTATAGTGGGTGGCGGACGATCGCATAAGGCCCGTTGGTAACGAGATTGCGAGCCGTCGCCATTACCGAGAACGAACGCCCTAGCCAGAACAGACAGTAGATCGACAGTGCCGTGCCGATGAGGATCAGGACAGTCGACACGATCAACGCCGCCGATCCGACTGTTCCCCTTGGCAGCACTACGAGGACCATCACCCCAAACGTCCCCGCGAGCGCGCTCAGTCGGGGCTCTATTCCCTCCGCGCTCTGCCGTGGCGGCAGACGGATCACCGTTAGGCCGACAACCAAGCACAGGAATAGCAAGCCCAACAATCGCGAAGAAAGGGCGAGCGGCCACAATTCCACGCTTTCGCGAAGCCGAATGATCGAGATGATTGAGGCGATCTGCTGCAGCGTCAGGAAAAGGAAAACAAGTATGAGGGAAAGCTTGCCAATAATATCTTCAAGCCTGCTGATCATGTGCGCGCGTCTCCCGGTTCTTCTGACAGCTCACCCGCGGGTACTCGGCCGGCAAGCTGCTTGAGCGGATAGGCGAGTTGCTGGTGGTAGAGCGGCGGCACCGGTTCATCGGTGCCGTAGACCCTCGGCATCCGCTCAGGCATGTACAGAGTGCCCGCCAGGGCATCGATGAAGGGCAGTTGGCCGGCGAAGTTTTTGTCGTAAGCCTGTCGTTCGTTGGCATGGTGCCAGTGATGGAATTGTGGAGAGGCTAGCACCCATTTGAGAGGACCGAACCTGATCCGCGTGTTGGAATGGATCAGAAGCGATTGCCCCTGATAAACCAAAGCATAGACCGCGATCGCCGTGCCGGAGAAGCCAAGGGCATAAACCGGAAGCAGAGAGGCGGTCATGGTGACGATCTGGTCAACCGGATGAACACGATGGGCGGCCAGCCAATCCATTTCTTCAATGCTGTGATGGATAGCGTGAAACTTCCAGAGGAAGGGCACGGCATGGAAGACGCGGTGTGCAAGGTAAAAACCCGTATCGGCGACAAGGATGACCTCGACCGCCTGCAGCCATATCGGCTGGGCTTGCACAACACCGGTCAGGCCTTCCGGGACCACGAAACGGATGGCGATCATCAGCAGGCCAACCAGGACGAGGACACCGAGCTTGATCAGGATGCCGTTGAAGAAGAGATAGATCGCGTCATTCAGCCAGTGCTTTCGCAGCACTTTTTGGTCAGCATCAAGTGGAAGAAGCCGCTCGAGCGGAATGAAGATCATGGCGATGATCAAGATCGCCTTGAGGTCTAAGAGTTCAAGCATGGCGCCTCACGAGATACTAGATTACGCCAACGGCCGCCTCGATGCCGATCACAGCTTCGGTCATATCCGGGGGGCGCTGCAGAATTCATGATCACCCCCGACGCTCTACAACGGAGAGGTCGTAGGGTCTCACGTCCAAAGTTGCAGTCAAGGATTAAGGATACAGCCCAAAAGTGGTAGGAAGGTCGACTTGGATCGTTGCGGCGAGCGGCGCGCAACATCCTCTCGAGGCCGGCTTGGAGGTATCTGGCTCTGCTCATGACCACGAAAGCCCCACGCCTGCGCCTCACGCCACGTCCGGCCGCAACGCCATCACGGCAAGTGTGGCCGCGACCATGATGACGCCGTAGGGGATCTTGCGGGTGGTGCGGATTTCCTCAAGCCGCGTCACCACGGAAAAGTGGGCGAGTTGCAGCGGCATCGGCAATTTGAGAATCACGAGAGTCACGATGCCGCCGATCAAAAGGAAGACCGCGAAGGGCAGCATGCCTAGCCAGCCAACGAAGAGGCCGATCGGCAGGAAAAGCTTGGCGTCGCCGGCGCCGAAGAGGCCGAAGAGCCAGAGGGCGAAGCCCAGCGCAAAGAGCAGGAGACCGGCGCCGACATCGCCGCCGATCCCGGCGAAGGAAAAGAGCGCTGCACCGATATCGTCGGCCGTCAGCAGCGCCACTGCGGCGTTGACGGCATAAAGGCCGACAAGGGCGAGAACGGTGGCATTCGGGATTTTCCAGCTGCGGAAGTCGCTCCAGGCGGCATAGAGGAAAAGCAATACTGAGAGAGCAGTAAAAATGCTGACTGTTTGTGTCATCTTTTGCTTTTCTCCTTCGGCTTTACGCGATGTCACCAATAAAAGCGATTGACCCGCAGTTCTTCTAAGTCTTTCGGATTAGAAAATATCAAGAAATATTTCCGTGTGTCGCATTGCGGCAGACGAGTCGCGAAATATTCCAACCGCTTGCCGGTTTCGATTTTAACCATAAAATAGAGATGCCGAAACTGCCTACATTTAAGCAGTTGACGATATAATAATTAAGAGATTATTAATCATGGCAGTCGGAGAGGTGGTCTCGATGACAGGCGGGCCGGGGGAAATTGCGGTACGCCAAATATTTTGGAGGTAATTCTCGATGAAAGCTTTTGTGTCTAAAGTATCCGCTTTCGCGCGGGAAGAAGATGGCGTAGCGCTGTCGGAATATCTGATTCTTTTGGGTCTGCTCGTGGGCGGGGTCATTACTGCTGTGACGACTGCCGGCACCAACCTGGACACGGCATGGGATAACTGGGGCAGTTTCTTCCTCACGCTGGATGACAAGGCGCCAACGGCCACGCCGTAAAATGACCCGGGAGAGGGGTTTTTGTTAACTCCTCTCCCTTATTTTAGTAATTGTCGAAAAGTATATTCGATTACGTATGGAGTATCGGCGATGCGCTCCTCGACGATCGTTAGTCTCGCTGTTGCTGTTTTACTTGCCTTTGCCGCGGTTTTTGCGACCAGAACCTATCTGACCGACCAGCAGGCGCGGCTTGCGGCAGCCAACGCGCCGAAATCCGAACAGAGAACGCTCGTGGTCGCAGCCAAGCCCATGCGCTTCGGGGACCGCGTGCGACCCGAAAACCTCAAGACCATTCCCTGGCCCTCTGAGCAGCGACCCGATGGCTCGTTTCAGACACTCGAGATGGTCGTCGGGAATGATGACGCTCCGCGCTATGCGATGGAGGCGATCGATCCGGGCGAGCCCGTGCTTGCCTCGAAGATTACCGGAGCAGGCGAGCGCGCCACTCTGTCGGCGGCGCTCGACCAGGGCATGAAGGCGGTTTCGATCCGCGTCAACGACGTCCTCGGCGTTGCCGGCTTCGTGAGGCCGTCCGACCGCGTCGACGTGCTTCTAACCCGGGTCATCCGCGCTCAGAACGGCAGCGAGCAGACCTATGTCGATGTGCTGCTGCAGGGTGTGAAGGTGCTCGCGGTGGACCAGACAGCGGATGAGCGCAAGGACGAACCATCCGTCGTCAAGACGGTCACTTTCGAGGTGACGACCGACGAGGCGCAGCGCCTGACGCTCGGCTCCACAATCGGCACCTTGTCGCTCGCACTGCGCAATATCGCTTCCTCCAATGTCGAACAGACCCGTCCGATCACTGTTGCCGATCTCGGCGGCGGCTTGATTTCGACCGAACTCACCAACAATACTGACGACGGGCGATTCGAGACGATCGAGAAGCTCGTGCGCAAGGTTGGCGACGAGTTGGGGAGCCGGATCGACTCCGTCGAAGGCAAGATGAAGCAGCCTGTTCGCGAGAAACAGGTGCAGATTGTCGAGCGCAAGGTCGAGCCGGTCTTGCCGGTGGAGCCAAAGTGGGCGACCGTGGGTGTCTGGAACACGACCAAACGTGAGGAGCACCGGGTGGGACTGATCCAGTGATATCAAATGCGGCCTGCCGCTGGGGTGGCGGGCCGGACTGCGAGGAGAGGGGCTGAGGCAGGAATGTTGAGGGGAAGCATGAAGGGGGCGGCGAGAGCCAGGTCCCTCGCGGCACTGGTCGCGGCAATTTCGGCCTGTGGCCTTCTCGGACCCGGTTCGGCCGGGCAGGCGGATGCCCAGGAAAAGTTCATCAACCTCGGCGGATCCGTCCAGCAGGTCACGCTGCCGCCGAACGACACGATGACGATCAGGACCGGCAAGCCATTCGGCGATCTGGTCATCGGCAGCGCCGAACTTATCGATGTCGTACCGCTCTCCGACCGGTCGCTGTTCATCCGTGGCAAGCAGATCGGCGCCACCAATATCTCGGTCTATGATGACGACAAAAACCTTCTCGGCGTCATCGACATCCGCGTCGCCAGCGATTTCAGCGAAGCGGCGGCGGCCATTCGTTCCGCCGCACCCTCCGCGCAAGTCCGGGTATTCAATTCCAACGATCGCATCCGGCTGACGGGTGTGGTGCGCGACGCGGTCGAGTTGCAACGGGTGATCGAGATTGCCCAATCCTATTCCGCACAGCCGGTGCTGAACCAGTTGCGCGTCGCCGATTCCCAGCAGGTGATGCTGGAGGTGCGGGTGATCGAGGCCTCGCGCCAGACCGGCCGCGACCTCGGTATCGGCTGGTCCGGCCACGGCCGGAACGGCATCGGCAAGGCAACACACAGCCAGGGTATCAGCGTCGATGACGACGGCAATCTCGTCCGCACCCTCGAAGACGCTGCGGGCGCGGCGACGGGCATGCAGCCCTTCGGGCAGCTGATCGCCAAGGTGCTGGAGATTGCCGGCGGTCGGATCGACATCGTCATCAATGCGCTGGAGCAGAAGGGCTTGGTGCGCCGGCTGGCGCAGCCGAACCTGATCGCCATGAGCGGCGAGACCGCGAGCTTCCATGCCGGCGGCGAGGTGCCGATCCAGACGACGGTCGCCAACGGTGCCACGGTCGCGACCGAAACCGACTACCGGCCGTTCGGCGTCAGGCTCACCTTCACGCCGGTGGTGCTCGACAACGGGCTCATCAGTCTCAGGATCGAGCCGGAAGTCTCGGAGCTCGACACCTCGATCAACGTCAACGGCAATCCCGGCTTCATCTCGCGCGCGGCGAAGACCACGGTGGCGCTGCGCGACGGCCAGAGCTTCGCCATGGCCGGGTTGCTGCAGTCGATCAATGCCAAGGACGTGCAACAATTGCCGTGGGTGTCGCAGGTTCCGGTGATCGGCGCGCTGTTCCGCTCGACGAGCTTCCTGAAGCGGGAGTCCGATCTCGTCATCATCGTCACGCCGCACATCGTGCGGCCGTCCGCACCCGGCGAGGACCTCTACACTCCGCTCGACCAGACGCGCTCGTCGAACGACGTCGAGCTTTTCGCCCTCGGGCTGCTCGAGGTCGACAAGGACATGCTGCGCCGCTTCAAGAATGGCGAAGGCGTCAAGGGGCCCTATGGCCACCGTCTCGATCTCGATGTGGGAGGCCAAGTTGCTGTTGCGAAAAAATAAACGCGCACTGCTGGTCATCGCTGCCGCGAGCCTCGTTTCCGGCTGTGCCGACTACCTGAACCACAGGGATTCGATCACCTTCGGACTTGGAAACGCGGTGGAGGCGAACAAGGGCATCCACACGCAGGAGCCTTTCCCGCGGGTGGCGCACAACACGCGCATTCACAGTGACGGCAAGGTGATCAACCGGGTCATCCGCACCTATCAGGGTGGCGGGCAGGGCGGCGCCGCGCCGACGCCCACGGCCGTGATCCTGCCGGGGGCCACGTTGCCTCCTGGCACGGGTGGCGGTAACGGCGGCGGCAACGGCGGGGGATACTGACGGTGGCCGCAAGAGAGAGTGAACGGCGGGGGCGCCGGAAGGGAATGTAACAGAACAGCACGGCGGAGGAACCGCCGCGATCCGAGGGGCATGCCAATGTTGCGTAAAGCTATCAAGGGCTTCTGGGACGATCATCGTGGCTACGTCATTGCCCTGACGCTGATTTCCATGCCACTCCTGCTCGGCTTCTCGCTGCTCGTCATCGATGTCGGGCGCACCGGCAATCTCCACACCGATCTCCAGAACGCCGTCGACGCTATGGCGCTTGCCGGCGCCCGCGAGCTCGACGGCCGCGACGACGCGATCACCCGAGCCGATGCGGCGATCGAAGCACTCGCCAACAGCGCTGCCTTCGGCGGCGGCGGCACCGGCATGTCGCTCGGCTCGCACATCACCGTGACCTACGATGCGGGCAATGATGCCGGAAGCACGGTTACCGTCACATATCTCAAGGAAATTCCCGCGAGCGACGACGATCCGATCACCGCAGCCATGGCGGCGACGACAGCGAGCGAGGCATCCTACGCCCGGGTTGTCGCAAAGGACCAGGCGCTGACGACGATTTTCCCGCTTCCCGTCGGTTTCAATCGCGACACGGTCAATGTTTCGGCCGAAGCGGTGGCCGTCTACCGGGCAAGCGCCTGCGACGTGACGCCGATCTATATCTGCAATCCGTTCGAGCCGCCTGGCAACACCAGCGCTGCCGCAAACGAACAGGCGACCGAGGCGCTGCACACGAATTTCGCGACCGGTAATCTTTATGGGCGGCAGATCGAACTCCACAGCACGTCCTCGTCCGCGCCAGGACCCGGAAATTTCGGATTTCTGGCGACCTACGGCAATGGCGCGAACGTGCTGGCTGAAGCGCTGGCTACGGGTTCGCCGGGCGTTTGCTACAAGCAGCACGCGCTGGAAACGAAGACCGGTGCGATGGCCGGACCGGTCGAGGCGGGGCTCAATACGCGCTTCGGCTTGTATTCGGGGTCATTCGGGAGCGCGCATGACGACGGCCGCTACAGGCCGGCACGCAACGTGCGCTCCGCACAGGCGCAAACGGGCGGCGCCAACAAGATCTGTGGCGAGTACAATCCGGTCATGGCCGGAAGCACCGTCGGCAACGTCAGCCAGGCGGTGCCGCTCGGCTACGGAGCGTCCATGACCCCGCTTGCCGGCGGCAAGGTCAGCAGCGGCAACGACTGGCAGTACGGGACCTATTGGAACGTGGCCCAGGGGACGGCCGCTCCCTCGGTCGGGACGATCCTGAGCAACCATTCCAGCTACCCGTCGCCCACTGGCTCGCCATCGCAGCCATCGGCCTATGACGTGTATCGTTACGAGCTCAACAATCCCACTCTCATCAACCACGCCTCGGCAAATGGCGAGAAGGGCGCGCCTTTGACAGGCGGTCAATGCTACACCGGGCCGGACCTTTCAAACTATACGAGTGGTGACTATGGCGATCGCCGCGAGATTTTCGCCGCCATCGTCAACTGCGGTTACGAAAATGCCGTCGGCCACCTCAACGGCCACAAGGAGACGCAGGCCATCGCCTTCGCCCGCATGTTCCTGACCAAGCCCGCGATCCAGGATGGCAACGAGCGCTATCTGTCGCTCGAAATGATCGACATCACCGGCAAGGGCGGTCGCGGCACCCTCGACGAGTTCCTGCGTGAAGAGGCGGAGCTGGTCCGATGATCGCGCTTAGGGCTTTCATTCTTCGCCGGTTCCGTTTCTCCTTCTGGTCGAGGGACGAGGGGGCGGTGCTGGCCGAGGCGCTTATCGCGATTCCGTTCGTGACGTTCTTTGCGGCCGGTATTCTCGAGTTCGGCAATATCTTCTGGGAGCGCATGCAGATCGACGCCGGTCTGCGCGATGCTGGGCGCTATCTCTCGCGCTGCCGGCCGACGTCTCCGACCTACACGTCGACCTGCTCGCAGGCGACTGCGAAACTCATCGCCTTCTACGGCACGCAAAGCCCGGGGGCGGACGCGGCGCTGCGTGTGCCCGGCTGGGGCCCAAATCTTGCCGACATCACGGTCAATGCGGTCGGCGCCGACGGGACGTTTACCATAGAGACGGCGCATCTCTACGAAGCGTCTCTATTCTTTGGCTGGCTCGGCATCGATGCGATCACCATCAACGCCTCGCACGAAGAGAGGTATATGGGATGGTGAATTCTCGATCACGTATACCTTTCCAGCAGGACGAAAGCGGCATTGCGCTTTCCGAGGCGCTGATCACCTTTCCCATCGTACTCCTGGTGTTCGCGACCTTCGTCGAGTTCGGCTACGCCATGTCGCAATGGAACCAGACGGTGAAGGCGCTGCAATACGGCGCGAGACTGGCTGCCGTTTCCGATCCTCTGACCAGCGACTTCGACGCAGTGTTTCCGGCGGAGGCAGCAGATCCGCTGAACAACGGCACGGCGACGCCCAACAATGCGGCGATCTCCTCCACTTGCGGGCCGGCTCTCGCAAACTGCAGCGCCGAATTGACCCGGATCGTCACTGGCAGCGACGGCGACTGCGCGGCCGGCGACCCGCGCCCTGGCATCTGCGATCTCAACTGGCGCATCCAGCCGGAGAATCTGGTGGTCACCTATCAGCGCTCGGGTCTCGGCTATTGGGGCCGGCCCGAGGGCGCGGTGCTGACGATGCGTATGGAGGTTCGCAACATCACCTTCGACCTGCCCGTGCTCGGCGTCCTGCTCGGGCTCGACGACATTACCGTTCCCGCCCATCCGGTGACGATTACGACGGAAGACCTGAAGACGTGCTCAACCTGCTGAACCCTTAATAATGCGTGGGAAAGCGAGATGACAGCTCATATGAACTTCGCAACATCCACCAAGATCCTTGTCCTTTCCGACGATGCGGCGGCGGCGAGCTTCATGCTCGACACGTTCGGTTCGCTGTCGCGTTACGAGGTGCGCCATATGGCGCTGAAGGCGCTGGGTGACGCCGCGCGGTTCGATCCGACGCAGTTCAATCTGATCGTGCTTGATGTCGACAACGGCGAAATGCTGAATAGTCCGGAGCTCTTTGCCTTCCGCGGACGCCATCGCGACATTCCGCTGGTCGTCGTCTCGGAAGACCTGGCGGACGAGATGCTGCGGCTGCTCTTCCGCCTGAACGGCAACGACTGGCTCAAAAAACCGCTGGAGCGCCGCTCGCTGATCGACATGATCTCGACGCATGCGCCGGGAACCGGGGCGTCCGACAGCCGGGTTCACGCGGTCGTCTCCGCGGTCGGCGGCGCGGGCGCCAGCGTCATTTCTTCGTCGCTTGCCCATGCGCTTGCGCAGCCCACGAAAAACGGCGCGCCGCGTGTCGATCTGTTCGACATGGATTTTTCCTCCGGGTCGCTCGGCTACTATCTCAACCTTGTCAGCGATTACGATCTGATGCCTGTCATCACCAATCCGTCGCGCGTCGATCTCGAATTCATCGACCTGGTGCGCAAGCGTCACTCGGGCGGCTTTTCCCTGCTGTCTTTCAAGCAGCCGTCGGTGCTGCTCGCAGCGAAAGGCGCCGAGCTGGTGTTGCGCATGCTGGACGTCGCTGCCTTCGAGAGCGATCACACCGTCATCGACATGCCGCATTATGAGACGCCGTGGAAAGCCGACGTGCTTTCGTCGGTCAACAGCGTCTACATCGTGACCGAAATGACGATCCCGGCGCTTCACCAGGCCAAGGATCTCTTCCTCAACGTGGTGCGGTTGCGCGGAAATGCGGACTCGATCTTTGTCGTCATCAACAAATACCGCAGCAAGCTCTTCAGTCTTGGCGTGCGTCGGCAGCAGGTGGACAAAGTCTTCAAGGACACACGCGCGCATATCGTTGCCTATGACTGGGACACCCTGAGCGAAGCGTTGAACCGCGGCGTGCTGCCCTTCGAGGTGAACGCACGCTCCGGCTTCTGCAAGGCCGTCAACAAGCTCGGAGCGCTTGTCCGATGATCGTACGCGTTCGGGTGAGCAGCGAAGAAACGCCGGAGCAGCGCACGGCCTCCGGATGCTTCCGCATGAGCAATGCCGGCGTCATCGATCTTTACGACCGGGTGAAAGTCGGAACCACGGTGATTGTGAAACAGTCGAACGGAGTGAAAGGCTGATGGCAACCGGGTTCATGGGACGTTTCTACAAGCAGCCGCAGCCGGAGGGGCGCGAAGAGCCGAAAAGTGCCGATGTCCTTCCGGCCGGCCCGGCCGCAAACACGGCTCCCCCGACCCAAGCCGCCGCGGCGGCTGCCGTGGCCGAGGATGCGTCGCTCGGCCGGGATATGGTCGCCGAACGGGTCAACCTGCACCGCTATCTGCTCGACCGGATCAACCTCGGCATTCTCGACACGCTCGACAACGAAGAGATCGCGACCGAGATCAGGCCGCTCGTCAAGGACTATATCCGGCGCAACAATTTCCCGCTGAATGCCGTGGAAATCAACGACCTGATCCGCGACATCACCGACGAGATGCTCGGCCTCGGGCCGATAGAGCCGCTACTCGCCGACGAGACCATCGCCGACATCCTGATCAACGGCCACAAGAGCGTCTATGTGGAACGGCGCGGCAAGCTCGAGAGCACCGCGGTCCGCTTCAAGGACGAGGATCACCTGCTCCGGGTGATCAACAAGATCGTCTCGGCTGTCGGTCGCCGCGTCGATGAATCGACGCCGATGGTCGATGCCCGCCTCAAGGACGGATCGCGCGTCAACGTGGCGATCCGGCCGATCTCCGTCGACGGCCCGCTGGTTTCGATCCGCAAGTTCACCCGCAAGCCGCTGACGCTGGAGCGCCTCGTCGAAAACGGCGCGATGGCGAACGCCATGCGCATCCTCCTGAGTGCCGCGGTCAAGGGCAAGGTGTCGATGATCATTTCGGGCGGCACCGGTTCGGGCAAGACGACGTTGCTCAATGCGCTTTCGTCGCAGATTTCGCCGGCAGAACGCCTGATCACCATCGAGGACGCAGCCGAACTGCAGCTCCAGCAGCCGCATGTCGGCCGTATGGAAACCAGGCCGCCGACGCTCGACGGCCGCAACGAGGTTCGTCAGCGCGAGCTCCTGAAAAACGCGCTGCGCATGCGGCCCGACCGCATCATCGTCGGCGAGGTGCGCGGCGAGGAGGCTTTCGACATGCTGCAGGCGATGAACACCGGCCACGAGGGGTCGATGACGACCATCCATGCCAACACCCCGCGCGATGCGGTCGGCCGACTGGAACAGATGGTCGGCATGGCCGGCATGCCGATGTCGCAGCTCAGCATCCGTTCGCAGATCGCCTCGGCCATTACGCTCATCGTTCAGGTGCAGCGTCTGAGCGACGGCAGCCGCAGGATCGTCTCGATTTCCGAGATCACCGGCATGGAGGGCGAAGTCGTCCAGATGCAGGAGATCATGCGCTTCAAGAAAACCGGGACGGGAGAGGATGGCCGCATCCAGGGCGAGTTCCGCGCGACAGGCCTCCGCCCGCGCTTCATGGAGGAATTCGCCGAACTCGGGATCGCCGTGCCTGTATCGATCTTCGAGCCCGGCAGACCATTGCAAACGGGGCCAGCCCAATCATGACGCTCACCCTGCTTTACGCCGCCGTGTTCATCGCGGCGCTTGTCTCCGCCGAAGCCCTGCTGCGCGGCTACTTCCAGACGTCCGAACGCCATAAGGCGGTGAACCGTCGCCTGAGCCTCCTCGATGGGAGTGAGGATCACGGCAAGGCCTACCGCGACATGCTGAAGGAGCGCGGTGCAGGCGAGAACTGGCGATCGCTTCCCCTGATGCAGCGGCTGAGGCAGCTCTACACCCAGTCCGGCATCAAGTTCGATGCGAAGCGATTCGTACTCTATGCGATCGCCGGGGCACTCCTCGTCTGGCTGGTCGTCCAGTTCCTCGTGCCGAGCAACCTGATCCGGATCCCCGTTTTTCTCGCCGTCTGCTTCCTTATTCCCGTGCTCATCGTCTGGCGTGCGCGGGCAAGCCGCATGCGCAAATTTACGGAAAAACTTCCAGAGGCGCTCGACGTGGCCAATCGAAGCCTTGCGGCTGGGCATCCCCTGCCGGCGGCGATCGCGCTCGTCGCGCGCGAAATGCCCGATCCGATCGGCAGCGAGTTTGGCCTTCTGTCGGATGAACTGACCTATGGGGTGACACTCGACGACGCGCTCGTCAATCTTTCCGACCGCGTCGGTGTCGAGGACCTGAACCTCCTGGCGATCTCGCTCAGCGTGCAGGCTGGAACGGGCGGCAATCTCGTTGAAATCCTGCAGAATCTGTCGAAGACCTTGCGTGACCGGTCGATGCTGAAGGCCAAGGTCAAGGCGATTTCGTCGGAAGGGCGCATCACCGCGATCTTCATGTCGCTCTATCCGTTCCTTCTCTACGCGATGATCAAGACGCTCTCGCCGACCTATTTCGATCCCGTCTGGGACAGCGGCTACGGAACGATCGTCGTTAGCGTGCTGCTTGTCATCATGGCGATCGGCAACGTCATTCTCTACAAGATGGTCAACTTCGAGTACTGAGGCCGCGATGTCGAGCGAGTACGGGATCTACTTCATCGTCTTTTTCTCGGTGCTGATCTTTTCAGGCGCAGCGTCCGAACTGATCTTTCGGCGGCGCGAGGTCGGCGTCCGGCTGTCGGAAACGAGTGCGAAGGCGGGCGGCGAGGAGTTCCACCTGGGAGACGCCGCAATCGCTGATCTCGGCGAGGCTGAAAATCGGCTGATCCGCCGCTACTTCGAGATCACCCGACGCGACGCGAACGCGAATTCCACGCAGAACCGGCTGATCCGTGCCGGCTATTTCAGCGCCAGCGCGGTGACGGTCTTTCAGGTCATCCGCGCCGTCGTGTGCCTGGGCGTCGTGGCGGTAACAGTCTGGGCTCTCGGCCGCTTCCTTCCCGAGCTGTCGCAGTTCGCGATCCTGGTGATGGCCATGTTTGCGGCCGGCATCGCCTTTGTCCTGGTCAACATTTATATCGACCGGCGCGGTGACGCGAAGGAGCGGGAATATCGCCGCCTGTTTCCCGATTTCATGGACATGCTGATCGTCTGCCTCGACGCCGGCATGAGCCTGGAAGCGGCGGCTAACCGCGTCGCCCGGGAATTCGTCGACAAGCGCAAGGATTTCGGCCTGCATCTTTCGATCATGATGCTGGAAGTGCGGGGCGGACGCCGGCTGCGCGAGGCCTTGGCCAATCTTGCCGCGCGGTTGCGGATCGACGAGGCACGGGTGCTTTCCGTGCTCTTTCGCCAGTCGGAGGAACTGGGAACCAGCGTGACCCAGACGCTGCGCGTCTACAGCAAGGAAATGCGCGACCTTCGGGTCGTGCGGGCCGAAGAGAAGGCCAATGCCTTGCCGATCAAGATGCTGCTGCCGCTCGGCGCCTTCCTGTTTCCGGTGAGCCTCATCATCGTGCTCGTGCCCATCGTCATGCGTGTTGTCAGTGTTCTCTCCGGCCTCAAGCCCGGCGGATAAAACAGCGAGGTCCTTATGCACTATTCGCCCGATCAAGGCCGCGAAGATTTCGCGCTCACGCTCGATCCGCGAATGCCGCTCGCGCCTGCTGGTGCGGAAGAAACCGGTCTCGAACTGTCCTTCATGCTGCGCCTGGCAGCAAAGTGTGCAGCCGAGCAGGATACCGTCACCCCGTCGCATCTGGCCGCCCGGATGAAATTGCCGAAGGCGGTGGTCAATCTCCTCGTCAAGGAACTGGTAAAGCTTGCCTTCCTCGAAGCGAGGGGGCTCGCCGGCGAGGACGTCAAATCCGACATTCGCTACGCGCTTTCGACGAAGGGCCGCGAGTACGCCCAGGCGGCGTTGCGGCAATCGCAATATGTCGGGCCGGCGCCGGTGTCGCTCGATGCCTTCTGCCGGCAGCTCGAATTGCAATCGATCCACCACGAGCGTGTGACCCAGGAACGATTGACCGAAAGTCTCAAGGGGCTGGTGCTGTCACCGTCCCTCGTCGAAAAGCTTGGCCCGGCGATGAATTCAGGCCAGTCGATCCTGCTCTACGGACCGCCGGGCAACGGCAAGACCAGCATCGCCGAACGCTCCGCGCGGCTGTTTCTCCAGACGATCTGGGTCCCTTACGCGATCGAGGTCGGCGGCTTCGTGATCAGCTTCTACGACGAGGCCGTGCACCAGCCGGTCGGCGAGGCCTCTGGAAATCCGTATCCGAAGGCCGATCAGCGATGGGTCGAGTGCCGGCGGCCGGTGATCAAGACCGGCGGCGAACTGACGCTCGACCTCCTCGATCTCGCCTTCAGCGATGGATCGAACGTCTACGAGGCCCCGCTGCACCTCAAGGCTTCCGGCGGCGTTTTCATCATCGACGATTTCGGTCGCCAGCAGGTGTTGCCGCAAGCGTTGATCAATCGCTGGATCGTGCCGCTCGAGCGCGGATATGACTTTCTCACGCTGCATACGGGCAAGAAGTTCAAGGTTCCGTTCGACGAACTTGTGGTCTTCTCGACCAATATCGCCCCGAAGGATCTCTCCGACGAGGCGGGTCTGCGGCGTCTCAAGTACAAGATATTTGTGAATAACCCGTCGCGAGACGAATATATCCGGATCTTCGAGTCTTATGCGCGCGAAGTCGCGGTAGACATAAAGGTCAGTGATTTGCACCTGTTCTGCGACCGTAAGTACAGCGGTGCATCGCTGGCGTCCTGTTACCACCCGAAGTACCTGCTGGATTTCATCGGGTCCTATTGCACGTTCAACGCGATGCCGAAGGTGGCTTCGCTGGAAATGCTGGAGCGGGCGTGGGAGGGTGTGTTCACGCTGGACTAGGCGCTGGAAGGCGCTGGACTGGGGGAAGAAAGCGGGTGTGCACCTTATTAAGAAATGCCTGAAATACTGATGCAGAAGACTTCGGGGACTTGACCCCTGCTTGCGGCGGAGTTGTGCGGATGACCAGTATTCCGGATATCGATGTCGAACCTGGCGGCGCGCGGCAGCGCGGCGAGCGGCCGGCCAAAGAGCCGAGCCGTTCGAAAGGGGCTTCGCTGATTGCGATCGCGTTGCTGCTGCTGCCATTGAATGCCGGCATTCTCCTTTACACCGCGAAGAATGCGGCCGACCTACGGGATAGCCGCGAGACGCTTGCTGCGCTCAAGCGCTCCATCGACGGCCTGAAAGAGCTTGTCGACAAACAGGGGCGGCATATCGTCAGAAGCGCTAAGGCCGAGGACGTGGCAATCGTTCGTCAGCGTTTGGAAAGCCTGCGCAAACAGGTCGCCGATTTCGATGCCGGCATGCGTTCCGGTTTGGTTGCCTCCGGCGGAAGCCTGATTATGAGCGCGCCCGGAAAGGGCGCGACACAACGGCTGGAACCGTCAGCCAATGCCGCCGCCGAGCTGCAGGTCGCGGATGACAGCCTCGCCTTGGCCGGTGCCGAAGGCGTATCCGTCGCGGATTTGCCGCATTACGAACGATCAGTCTCGCCCGAGGGCAAACTTATTCTGCGGAAGGTGCGCTAAGCCTCGTATTTTCGCGAGGAGGCGGATTCTGCGAAGGCCGCGTCGAAGCCATCAAAGATATATTAGCGGGAGCGAAATTTCGTTACCCTTTCTTGGGCCGTCGTTGCTGGTCCGCAAGCTTCAGTCGGCGGCTACTGCATGTTGCCTTAAATCGTACTCGATTTAAGGATAAAAACATGCAGCAAATTCAAAGTGCTACAGCGTCCTTTGCGCGTCTGAAAAGACGCGCGGCGCTGTAAAGCGCTTGTCTTTGCGCAGTCCTATCGCTGCGCGAACTTCACGCTGTTTTTCATGAGTTCGAGATTTCGGGCCGTAGTCTCGTTTGTCGGATCGAGTTCGTATGCCTTCAGAAAGTAGCGCCGCGCCTTGGGCAGGTCGCCGCGCAGAAGATGCGAGTATCCGATATTGTTGTAGTAGACCGCGGTGTTACCGATCATGCCGGAGAGTTGCTGGTAGGCACGGTCGGAGGTATCGAACCGGCCGATCATGTCGGCGGAGGCGGCAAAGCCAAGCCAGGCGGACGGATCCTTAGGAAAGACGGTAACGGCCCGTTTGTAGATGGCGTAGGACTTGCCGTAGTTCTTTTCCTGGAACTGCAGCTTTCCCTTGGTTACCAGTTCATCGTTCTTGTAGAAGGCGACGGCCGAATCATCCTCGAGCGTTTTGGCGCTATCGCCGAAGGCTGCCAAGTCGTCGAAAGCAGCTGATTGACAGCCCGCCAGCGCAACCCCGCCCACGAGCAATAAGGTAAGGCATCTGATCTGCGATCTGATCTGAGAAGTTGCCATTCATTCCCCCAATTTTTGGGCAGCGTAGCTTTGCATATGCAATCGCTCACGGAAAATCTTCCTGAAAAAAAGCTAATAAATGAAGAATTGAAACAACGAGTCGCATTAAAGAGACACATCGTGTATCTCCGGCCGTCTTCGGCATTTGCCGACTGATCGAAATGAACAATGTTCCGGCCGAATTGCCGGTAAAATCAGTCGTGCCGGTCTAAGCAGAAAAGTGACGATCGGTAAGCTCCAGTTAAGCGTCGTCTTATATAAGAAGAGTGTCAGAGCGGCCGCGCTCCAGGCAAAGGAGATGCCAACGCATGCGCGCTTTAATTCTAACGTTTCTCCGACTTGGCCCATGTGGCGCCTATGCCTTGGCGGCCATGTTTCTGTGCAGCATGGTTCTGCTCGCCCATTATCCCGCGAGCGAGTTCGCCTGGTGGCTCTACATGACGATACTCCCGGTCATGCGCGAGCCGGTCTTCATGCTTCTTGCCGTTCCAGGCATTGGGCTTTGGGGTGCCGCCGCAATTCTGGTACTCACAGCGCTTTTCGGTATCCTTCTGGCGATCCGGCCAGAACGATATCAGCGCATGCGTTTCGTCCACGCGCATGTCGCCCTGATCGCGACCGCGCTTACTGCCGTACGGGCGGTGCAAATGCAGGCCGGTCTTTCGGGGCTCTCGCTGCCCGAGGTTCTGCGCGGTGACTGGTCCTTCCTGCCGCTCGCCTATTCGCCGCTTGGGACCGTGCTTTTCCTTTTTGTCCTCGCTGCATGTGTCTGCTCTCATGCCGCGATCATTCGGCGCATCCGCGTAAGGTAGCGACCGTCAGCGTCCCCGCCTTGCGAGTCTAGGTCTGACAGCATGGGCGGGACCGCGTGCTGGGGTGATGGCCGACTCGATCTCCAGTAGGAGCCCGGTTCGGTCCAAAGCTCCTGCACGCCCGCTCGGAAGCGATCCCTCGCTCGCGATCGGCTAAGTCCGGAATTTCGGCGATATCCAGATGTTCGATGCGGCGGCCGCGCATGAGCGCTCTATTCGTTCGCCTGCACTATTGGCAGGTCATGCGCAAGATCGTCATTCCGCAGGTTCTGAAGAAAGTGATTCTACCGATGGTGGGGCTATCCATCGGCCTGTTTCAGGATAGGACACTGATCACGATCGCATTTCTCCAATGGAAGATGTAACGGTGAACCTCAAAGCGCCGTGCGTCTATTCAGACGCGCGAAGGACGCTGTAGCACTTTGAATTGCTGCATGTTTCCTTAAATCGGCTAGGATTTAAGGAAACATGCAGCAGGCGCCGAATGGAATGTCATGGAGGACAGGAATTGGCTGAACGGACCTACTTCGCACCGAAGGGCGGCGCGCCCATGCAGACGGAACTCCTCACCGGGCGCGCTGTCTTCACGGAAGCCTATGCGGTGATTCCGAAGGGCGTGATGATGGATATCGTCACAAGCTACCTCCCCTTCTGGGAAAACACCCGCCTCTGGGTCCTCTCGCGTCCACTGTCCGGATTCGCCGAAACTTTCTCGCAATATATCATGGAGGTCGGACCGGGCGGCGGCAGTGATCGGCCCGAGCTCGATTCCGCGGCCGAAGGCGCGCTGTTCGTGATGGAAGGCGAGGTTACCGTCGAACTCGACGGCAGGTCGCATGTGCTTCGCCCGGGCGGTTTTGCCTTCATTCCCCCGGCAAGTGCCTGGCGGCTGCGCAACCATGGGAACGTGCCCGCGCGGTTCCACTGGATCCGCAAGGCCTACGAGGCCGTCGAAGGGCTCGATGCGCCGGAGGCATTCTTCACTAACGAGGCCGACATCACGCCCGCGCCCATGCCCGGAACTGACGGCAAATGGGCGACGACGCGGTTCGTCGATCCGGCGGATATGCGCCACGACATGCACGTGACCATCGTGACCTTCGAGCCGGGTGCGGTCATTCCGTTCGCGGAAACCCATGTCATGGAGCACGGGCTCTATGTTCTCGAAGGCAAGGCCGTCTATCGGCTGAACCAGGACTGGGTCGAGGTCGAGGCGGGCGATTTCATGTGGCTGCGCGCCTTCTGCCCGCAGGCCTGCTACGCCGGAGGCCCGGGCAACTTCCGCTATCTGCTTTACAAGGACGTCAATCGGCATATGCGCCTGTCGCGATAGGCAGGCAGTAGGCGAGCGGTCTCAGATCAGCCGCTCGTCGAAATTGGGGCGCGAGCGGATGAACGACCAGAGCGCCTTGCTGATGTCGGTGATCTCACGGATCGCGTTTTCCAGACGCGCCATTTCGCGCGCATCGAGTTGTTCCACCTTGCCGTAGCGAATCTCCTTCTCGCCTTCGACCAGGCGCATCAACTGCGTGCTCGATATCTCTCCTTGCTCATCGAAGGAGTAGATGCAGTGGCTGTACTTGTTGCGCATTTTCGACTGCTGTTTCAGCCGCTCGGTGATCGACAGGACCTTGTCGCGCGTTTCGGGCGGGGTTGCCGGCAGCTTCGCCAGGCGCTCCGTGAGGTCGATTCGCGCGCGCGTGGTATTCAGTGTCAGAAAGACGATGATGGCCGATTCCTTGTCGACCTTCAGCAGGTGCGCGATGATGTAAATCAACAGGCTTTCGGTGTTGGTCCAGACGTAGTTCAAGCGACCAACCAGCAAAAGCACTTCCTGAGCTGCCGCCATGACGCTTCCCCTCAGGTCTCCTTGAATGCCCGCGACATGCTGTCGGTGATAGGCTTCGTCAGGTATTCGAAAAACGTTCGTTCGGATGTGGTGATCAGGATCTCGGCCGGCATCCCGGGTACCGGGTGAAAACCATGAATGCGATTGATCTCGCTGGCAGGTACCTCCACGCGGACGATGTAGACGTCGCGTTGCTGTCCGCCGGCCACTTCCTCGATGGAATCGGCCGAGACATAGAAGAGCTTGCCTTTCAGAACGGGCGTCGTGCGGCGGTTCAGCGCGGAAAGGCGTATCGTTGCATCCTCGCCGACCTTAAGCTGATCGATGGCCGTTCGAAGCACCTGGGCCTCGATGATCAGCGGCACATTGGCCGGCAGGATCTCCATGATCGGTTTGCCCGTCGCGATCACGCCGCCGGCGGTATGGAAATAGCTGCGCACGACAGTCCCGTCGACGGGGGAACGAATGGTGGCACGGTCGAGCACCTCGGCCGCCTCGCGGACCTGCTGGCGCACGGCATCAAGGTCGGCTTCGGCCCCTTCCAGACCGTCCAGTGCAGTCTGCTTGTTGGTGTTGATGGCAATGACAGCTTCCTGGCGATAGCGATCGATCTGGGTGAGGCTCTCTCTCACCTCCGATTCGAGCCTGCCGATTTCGCCCATCGCGTCGGCGATCGCCCGGTCTAGCGCCAGGAGTTCCGGCCGCCTGATCAGGCCGCGTTCGGCCAGCCTGCTCTTGGATTCGCGCTCTTCCGCCAGGATCTCCATCTGTTTGTTGAAGGACGCCCGCTGCAGATCGTAGCCCCTGGCGCGAAATTCGAGAGAGCGAATGTTCTGGTCGATGAGGTTCAGTTGATCCCGCAGCTTGATCTTCTTGCTCTGGAAAATAACGTTCTGGCTTTCGATGATCGCCCGCACGTCTCCATCGTCCGCCTGCTCGGCGACGATATCCGGTACCTTGAAGGTGTCGCTGCCCATCGCTTCCGCGCGAAGTCGCGCGACCACCGCTTCCAGGCGAAGGCGCTTGAGGTTGAGCATGCGCGCATTGGCGCGCGCCGGGGTCTGGTCGAGTTTCACCAGTATATCTCCGGCTCTTACCTTCTCTCCTTCGTTGACCAGCAGCTGCTCGATGATGCCGCCTTCGAGGTGCTGGATGATCTTGTTGTTGCCGTTGGCGACGAAACTTCCCTGGGCGATGATCGCCGCTGCCAGCGGTGCGGCAAAGGCCCAATAGCCGAAGCCGCCGAAGGACGCCGCGATCAGGGCAAGACCCGCGAAGCTGTGGAGCCTGATCGAGCGGGGGACCTCGGAATACCACTCCGCAGCATTGTGCGGATCGGCGCTTTTCCTGCGCTTGCTCATTGGCGACCTCCGCGAATACGTGACTGTGCCCCGTCGTGGTTCGGCGCCGCGCCAAGTGCGGCGAGAACTTCGTTTCGCGCGCCGAACATGGCAACGGTTCCTTCGTTGAGCACCATGATCTTGTCGACGCATTGCAAGAGTGCCGGGCGCTGGGTGACGGTCACGGTCGTGATGCCCTGGTTCTTCGCATGGAGAAGCGCGCGGGCAAGCGCTGCCTCGCCATTGCTGTCGAGATTGGAATTCGGCTCGTCGAGGACGACGAATTTGGGATTGCCGAAGAAGGCCCGTGCGAGTGCAATGCGCTGCTTCTGTCCGCCGGAGAGGGGAGCGCCGTCCGCAGCGACCACTGTCTCGTAGCCTTGGGGGAACGTGGCGATCAGATCATGCACGTCGGCAAGCACGGCCGCATCGTAGATCATCGCATCCTCGACATCGTCGCGCATGCGACAGATGTTCGCCTTGATCGTGCCGGGGAAGAGCTGCACGTCCTGCGGCAGATAGCCGATGCTTTCGCCGAACTGACGCTGGTCCCAGTTTCTCAAGTCCATGAGATCGAGCCGGACGCTGCCGGATGTCGGCAGGATCGATCCGACCAGCATCTTGCCGAGCGTCGTCTTGCCGGAGCCGGAGTTGCCGATGATCGCGAGCGCTTCTCCTTTGGAGAGCGAGAAGGATATGCCGTTCAAGATCACGCGTTTCTGCGGCGGCGGCACGAAGAGAATGCGCTCGACGTCGAGTCGGCCCTCCGGGTTTGGCAAACGCAGCCGGGGGAAATTCAGCGGCGAGCCCAGGAGAAGTTGCCTGATCCGGCCATAGGCCGCGCGCGAGTGATTGAGCTGGTTCCAGCCCTCGATCGCACCTTCGACCGGTGCGAGTGCGCGGCCGGCAATGATGGAGGCGGCGATGACCATGCCACCCGTCAGCTGGCCCATCATCGCCAAATGCGCGCCCCAGCCCAGGAGCGCCACCTGGGTGAACATCCGCACGCCCTTCGAGGCGCCGGCGAACATGATGTTGCGGTCCTGGGCATAGACCTGCGCCTTGAGCGAGGCGGCCGTCTCGTGCCCCCACATCTTCACCGCCTCCGGAATCATCGCCAGCGCATTGATGATCTGCGCATTGCGCGACATCGAATCGAGATGAAAATTGGCGCGGCCGAGGTAGCTGTTGGCCTCGCTGAACGATCGCGTCGTTGCCTTCTGGTTGAGATAGGCAATGATGAAAAGAACGACGCAGCACGAGATGACGATCAGCCCAAGCTGAGGCTGGATCAAGTAGACGACGACCACGAAAAGCGGGGTCAGAGGTGCGTCAAGGAACGAGACCAGCGTACCCGACGTGATGAAGGCACGAAGCTGCTGCAGGTCGCTCAGCACCTGGTAGTCTCGCCCGCTGCCGTGCAGCGATGCTCGCGCGGCGGCGCTGAGGATCGGTGCGCCGAGCTGGACTTCGATCTCGACGGCGGTCCGCATCAGGATGAAGCGGCGAATGGAATCGAGAACCACCTGCAGAACAATCGCCCCGACGACGGCGATCGTCAGCATCAGCAAAGTGTCTTGCGACCGACTTGTCAGAACCCGGTCGGAAATCTGGAACAGGTAGATCGGGATGGCGAGCACGAGGACGTTGATCGCGACGGTGAAGACGACGACGATCAGCATGTTGTGCTGGACGGCCGCCAGGCAGTTTTGCAGGCTTGCAGCGAAGTTTACCGGTCCCGTGCGCTTGTGAAATGCGTCCTTTCCCTCTCCGCCATTGTCGGCTGCGTCCCTGCCGTCGGCGTCACGCGCGGTCGGACGGCGCTCGCCCTCCCTGAAGGGGCCTGGCTCATTGTTGATCGTCGGCGACAGCGGCCCCGGCCGGCTCTTGATCTCGTCGCGCTTGCCGCTTTCGTTGCCGCGCGTCTTTTTCCTTTCGGTGCCCGGCTGTTCCGGATGCGATGGGCCTTCGGCGTCCTGATCGGATGTTGTGGGTTCCTCGAAGGTAGAGATTGGCGGAACCTTGGGCGTGCCAGGTAGATTCAGCTCCGGTGCCGAGCGCGACAACGGTTTGCCTTCATCGACATACCGTTTGGACAGATCGTTCATGGCACTCCCTCGCGATCGTCGTTATGTCAGCACCGTGTGCATGACGTCGTTCCATTGACCGTCGCTCCACGATGTCCCGTTGGCGGTATCGCCGACGCGCTCGCCGGTGGGTGCCGGATCGTCTTCGCCGACAAATGCAATGACCTCGTTTGCAAGGCCGTCCGGCTGGAAGCGCAGCGTGTCGCCATCACGGCCGATGTCGACAATCCCGGACTGAATGAGAATCGTGTCGGAGTAGACCTCGCCGCCGACATAGGTCGTCTGGCCGAAACTGTCGTAGTCGATGATCTGGGCGACGTTGACCACCGTATTGCTGCCGACGTGAACGGTCACCTCGGTGTCGAGCCCTTCTTCCGGCGTGCCGCCGGCCGTGTAGGTGATGGCGTCGGCGTCACCGAGAATGCTGACCTGTTTGATGACGTTGACGTCATAGAGATTGCCGGTGATGTAGAGGACGTGCAGGCTCGAGTACCCTGCGAAGTCCTGGTCGTTCGCCAGTGCTTCCGGCACGTCATCCGTGCCCTCGCGAATATTGTCGACGACCTGGTGCATGTAGTCCGGCACGCTCTCGAAGCGCTCGTTGTCGCCGATGTTCTCGATCGATCCCGCGTTCCAGACGAGATTGCCGCCTTCATCAAGAGTGATGCCGTTGCCGGCGGAGATCCCCTGGATCTGATCGTTGTCGTACAGGACCGAAACCTGGCTGATGAGGTTCATGTCCAGGATATGGCCACCCACGATTACAAGGTCGTACTGGCTGCCGAAATCGACGAACGAGGCGAAATTGACCGCGACGTTACCGCCTGTGAGCACGGTGGTTTCCGCGCCGCTGGTCGTAATGGAGACCGTGTCGTTGTCGCTGACGTAATTATACTGTTCGATCCAGTGGACGATCGACAGATCGCCCTCGATGACGTTGACGCGCCAGCTCGTCGGGAAGGCCGACAATTGATCTGCGGCGCCTGCCATCTCCCCTGCCGGCGCGTCGAACTCATGACGCTCGAAATTCGCGATGTTCATGGCGATGGTTTGCGAGACGGCTTCGTAAGCGCCCTCGGCAAAGGAGGCATTCACCTTGTCGTTGTCGGCGTAGACGTAGGATTGTGAGATGACGTCGATCTGATGGTAGTGGCCCATCACAACCGTGACCGATGCGGTTGCGCTGGCGCTGACGATGCTTGCGAAGCTGCTGACCTTGTTGGCCCCCGCCTCGACTTCTAGCGCGCTGCCGTTGTCGCTGTTCGGCTGAATGGCGCCATTCGCGCCGGGGGGCAGAAAGTTGGCGAGTTCCGGAAGAACCTCGACATGCGCGCCGTTCACGTGGACGCCTTCGATGTCGTCCGCTGCGCGAACCTCTGTGCCGCGGTCATCTTCCGGCAAATCGGCCGGAGCGACTGTCGCGGATAACGTCTGGTCCACGGGCGTAGCGTGGTCGTCCGACTGCTGCGGCTCGTCGGCGCGCACAGTCGCGGCGAGGGCCTTGAGATGCGCGGCAAGCGCCGCAAGCGCCCCGGAACTGTCGATCTGGCCCAATTGCGCGAGCGGTGAGGCGTTCGTCGCTTCCTCGACGTATTCCGCGAGCTTTTCGGTGACGTAGCTCGCGTCACCGGCCGCCGTCGGTGAACCGCTCATGTCGAGGACGTCGTCGTCGTGAAGGAGATTGACCTGCAGAATCTGACCGCTGACCGAACCCGCGTCCCCCTGGACGACCGGCGCCTGCTCCGGTGCCGCATGGTGCGGCGCCATGTGGTCCGGTGCGATGCCGGACGGACCTGCGACGGTGCTGAAAAGCCTGGGCTGGATGGTCAAGTCGTCCAGCGAGACGGGATCAGGGGACGTGTCGTCGGAGAATTGCGAGCGTCCGACGATATCGAAGCCCTCGAGGCGGTAGCCTGATGGTTGATACGAAATGTCCGGATCGTAGTCTTTCAGTTCGAAAGAGCACTTGAAATCGGGTAGTGGTGTGTCGCCGCCGCTGTCCTCAGGCGCAGGCTTCCGGGTTTCACTGCCTTGCAGATATTGATGCCTTATGCGTGCCTCGTCGGTCGCCGTCTCGAACAGCCCAAGGAAATGCGCAACGATTTCGTTGACCTTCTCCGCGTGCATTACCCCGATCCTTCCCTCCGGCAGCAAAGGGAGACCTCGGCGGGCCGACTGGCGATTGCCAAGGCGCGCTGAACCGACCCCAAATCAACCATCCATCTGTGCACCAGCGCGGCCGGCCAGCGCACATTTCTTCGTCTCCAAGGATCAATCAACCGTCGCTGTCCTGCCCAGTAGAGGTCACGTCCAAGTCGCCGCCGACGACATTGACATCGACGGCGTTGCTAAGGAGGTTCGCGCCCTGAACGATCTCCTGATGGAACTCCCCGCTTGCAAGGGTCACGGATGCATCGGCCTTGGCACTGGCATCAACCTCGTGACCGACCTTGAGATCCCAGTCGGAGCTCGTGCCGAAGTGCATGCCGTCGCCGCTCTCCGCATGCCCGCCATCCGCATTCGAAGCGTTGTCGGGATTGGCGTTGTTCATCTTGACGCTATAGGCATGATCCTGATCGGCGAGGCTGTTTGCCTGCACGATGGTGAACCCGGTGTCGTTTCCGACGGCGCTCAGCGAATGATCGAGGATGCGATCGAGGTTCAGGCTGAAGGAAAGGTCGTCGCCGAGATTGAAGGTGACGTCAGTGGCGATGCCGACATTGCCGAAGCCGCTTGTGTCGTCCAGTGCCGGAGGCTCGCTGACGGAAGGATGGTTGTCCTCACCGGTTTCTTTTGCGTCGATCTTGCTGGTGATGTTGTTGCCGTCGGCAATGCTGCGATGGCTTGTCGCGTCGAAGTCGACGTTTTTGGCATGGACGCTGCCACTCGCAAGCCCGTCGGCAAGCACGCCAATCTTCAAGTCGTCATCGGTGTTGATACTGTTGTCGGCCCGAAAATCCTTTAACGGGGTATCGGTCATCTACAACTCCCTTCGCAGAGGGAGCCAGCACCGAAACCCTTTCATCTTTTATAGGATTTTTGCGGAGCTGGCTCTCTTTTGAAGTTCAGACGAATCAGTATAAAATGTAATTCGTCTGTTGGGTTCCGATATTTTCCCTTTGTATTCATAGTATAATTGCTTGTATGTACTTCTACATAAATTGCTACGTACTACAAATACCGGTTACATCATATGTCGAGTAGCAGCTCGATATATGTACTCCGCGGCTGCGACGCATGATACAAAAGCAGTCCGTGGGTCGTGCAAACTCAAGCGCGACGATGGTAGTGTGAGCCTGAATGCGGATGAACGAAAGACATCAATTGTGGTTAGTCTCTTGTATTCAATGGCTTTTTTGAATCTTTAGCCGTGCCGATCGATGAGGTTAAGATAATGTTAATACTTGCGAATCTGGCGCAGTGCGCTTGAAGGTGGTTCGGTTCGCCGCGGCGCCCGCGATTAAACGGCTGATCAGCGAATAACAAGATTTCATGGGCTAATTCAAATTGTTAGGAATTGGCATCGATCGACGCCGTCGTGCGCGCGCGGCAAAAGTCGTGGCCTGCCAATTTTGGGTTGCCCCGAACACGTCTACCACCTTCGATGTGGTGGCGCATAATCCATTGTAGCTATGTCGACGGCTCGCCCTTGCTCCTCCGTCCTAGCCGAGCAAAGGCGGGCACCCATCGCCCGCTTTTGCGGTCACTACGATCGTCTGGAATTCCCCTCGAAAACCAGGGGGTGTTTGGTCCGGGGCCTTTCGAGGCCGATTGGCCCAAAATTGGTTCGTTTTCGGACGATTTAGACGCGAAGGTGAGGAGCATCTAACCCTTTTGGGTGGTTTCGCCTCCCCCATCTTTACGATACATTAGCTATAGCGAATTTTTTGTTCGTTTTTTTTGCGCAGTATTTGAAGAAATTTTCAAACGCGGGCTGCTCCAAGTGGGGTTGGAACACCCATTAAAATAAATGGGAATTCCCAAGGAGGGGATAAATGTATCGTACGAGCTCGAACCTGAGCAATTTTGAAGACAACAACAAAGTATTAACCACGAAAAGTAAAATCGTAATGCTCGCCAAGGTGGATCTGTTCGCCGAATGCCTGATGCAGGCGGTCGGCGCGCGGTTTCAGGGCCAGGACGTCGTCAGCCTGTCCGATCCCGACAGCCTGCTTGACGGCAACCTCGTCGACGTCACGCTGGTGATGCTTTATCGCTTGCCGGTGGCGACGTTTCCGTCCGTTCTCAGGATGATCCATGAATTCCACCCGAAGGCCGCGATCGGGCTCGTGGTGGAGGATGCGGAGGTGCTCGATTCATCGATCGCCAGCTTTGTCGATGAAGGACTGATCCACGGCGTGCTGCCTCTCAATCTTCATCTGGACGTCTGCTTGACCGTTATCGATCTTCTGATGAAGGGCGGTGAACATTTTCCGGCGGCGCTGGTCAGGCGCCTTGCGCCGGTAAGACTCGCCGGCGAGACCCTTCGCGCCCGGCGGGAAGCGGTTGTCGAAGCCTTTGTTGCCCCGGAGCCGAAGCGCGATGCTCGCATGGGTGTGCTGACCGCGCGCGAGGTGCAGATTCTCGATCTGATCTGCATGGGGACACAGAACAAGATCATTGCCGATCGTCTCGGTCTGTCGGAAAACACCGTAAAGGTCCATGTGCGCAACATCTACAAGAAGATGAACGTGCGTAACCGGACGGAAGCCGCGTCCCGCTATTTCACGCATGAGGCGGACCGCGGTATGTCCGAAGCGCGGCTCGGTTCGCGCTGGAACTGACGAGAGTTCGCGGCTTTTCGAACAAAAGGGCCCCTCGCTGCCGGCGAGGGGCCCTTCTGTTTGTCTCGATACCGAAGACCTATTCGGCCGCCTGCGGTCCAAGTGCGCCGCGGCGGATCTGATCGGCTTCGATCGATTCGAACAGGGCGCGGAAATTGCCCTCACCGAAGCCTTCATCCCCCTTGCGCTGGATGAACTCGAAGAAGATCGGTCCGATGACGGTCCTCGAGAAGATCTGCAGCAGGATCTTCGTCATGCCGCCATTCACCACGCCTTCGCCATCGATCAGGATGCCGTGTTTCTTCATCCGCTCGATCGGCTCGTCATGGCCGTGGACGCGCTCGCGCGACATTTCGTAGTAGGTCTCCGGTGGTCCGGGCATGAATTTGAGACCATTTTCCGCAAGCTTGTCGGTCGCGTCGTAGATTGCTTCGGTTCCGACCGCGATGTGCTGAATGCCTTCGCCCTTGTACTTCTTCAGATATTCCTCGATCTGACTGGTGTCGTCCTTCGACTCGTTCAAGGGGATGCGGATCTTGCCGCAAGGCGAGGTGATCGCGCGGCTGACGAGGCCGGTGATGCGGCCGTCTATGTCGAAGAAGTGGATCTGTTTGAAGTTGAACAGTTCACGGTAGAACGCCCACCACTTGTCCATGTTGCCGCGATAGACGTTATGGGTCAGGTGGTCGAGATAGTAGAAGCCGACGCCCGTGGGCTTCGGATCGCGCTCGCCCAGCCATTCGAACTCGGCATCATAGGCCGAGCCCTTTTCGCCGTATGTTTCGACGAAGTAGAGGAGCGAGCCGCCAATGCCGACGATTGCCGGAACATCGAGGCACTTGTCGCCTCCGGTATAGGGCTCGGCGCCCTTGGAAACGGCGTGCTCGAATGCATGCTTCGCGTCGACGACGCGCCAGGCCATCGACGGAGCGCAAGGGCCGTGCTTGTCGACGAAGCGCATGGCATGAGAGCCCGGCTCGGCGTTGACGATGTAGTTGATGTCGCCCTGCCGCCAGACAGTGATGTCCTTCGTCCGGTGCTTGGCGACGGCCATATATCCCATGCGGGTGAAAAGCTCGTTCAGCTTCTCCGGCTCGGGATGCGCGAATTCGACGAACTCGAAACCGTCCGTCCCGGCGGGGTTGTCCGCGCTGATTTTCGGGGGTGGTGCGTCGTGCGGGAACGGGCCCATCGGAAGCCTCCTCTTCATTCTTCCAAACTTTGCTGGAGTATGGCGCAAATCGGATGCATGATGCTTGTATTCTTGCGTGAATTCGGCGATTCAACGCATGAATTGTGCGGCAGAGTGGGCGAGGGCGCATGAATGGAGCAGCTTGACGGATTTGATCTCAAGATCCTCGGCGAACTGCAGCGCGATGGGCATCTGACCAACAACGAATTGTCCGAGCGCATCGCGCTTTCGCCGTCCCAATGTTCGCGTCGGCGGTCGCGATTGGAGGCGGAAGGCTATATCACCGGCTATCAGGCGCAGATCGACCGGCAGAAGCTGGGGCTCGATCTGATGGTGGTGATCTCGGTGACGCTCGCCACGCACAATCGCGACAATGCCAAGCGTTTCGGCAAGCTGGTGTCCGGTTTGCCCGAAGTGCTGGAGGCCTACGCGCTGACGGGGGAGATGGACTATCACTTACGCGTCGTGACACCGGACCTCGCCGGGCTTTCGCGTTTCGTCAACGACGTGCTTCTGCCGCATGACAGCGTCCAGCACGTGAAGACATCGATCGTGCTCGAAACGCTGAAGAGTTTCGAAGGGCTGCCGATACCGGAGCGGGTGAAGGGTTAGCCACCTTCTGGCGCGGCCGATTTCTTCATCGCGCGTTCGACGGCGCGCAGGCCCGTGGAAAGCGCCGCCATGTCTTCTGTTCCGAGCATCGAAAGCAGCTCGGCCTGATAGCGGCTGGCGAGTTCGGTCAGTTCCTTGTAGGCCTGCTCACCTGCGGGCGTCAGCGCCAGATGCTCGAACCGGCGGTCGCGACCGTCCTCCTCGCGCTTCAGCCAGCGTCGCTGTTCGAGGCTGAAGACGGCGCGGCTAACCTTCGTCTTGTGCATGGTGGAATGCGCGCCGATTTCGGTCGCCGTCATGCTGCGGCCGGAACTCCCGAGCGCGGCGAGCGTTCGCCATTCGGGACGGGTAAGCTGGTAACGTGCCTTGTACTGCGCGGCAAAGCGCAGGGCCACGAATTCCGCCGCCCGGTTGAGCCGATACGGCAGGAAGTTCTCGAGTTCGAACCCATCCCGCGCCATGGCGTCTTCCTTGATAGTTACAAAATCAATAGTTACGATTGCAACCAATATAGCGAGGAGAAGAGGAGGTGCAAGTCATGTTGGAAAAGGCGGAAAAGCAACACGAAGCCGGCACGGGTGCGGAACGGGCGCTCTCCTACATGCCCGGATTTGGCAACGATTTCGAGACCGAAAGCTTGCCTGGCGCGCTGCCTCAGGGCCAGAACAGCCCGCAGAAATGCGAATATGGACTATACGCGGAGCAGCTTTCCGGTTCTCCGTTCACCGCGCCGCGCGGCACCAACGAGCGTTCCTGGCTTTACCGCATTCGCCCGAGCGTCAGGCACACCGGACGTTTCAAGAAGATCGACTATCCGCACTGGAAGACGGCGCCGCACATTGCCGAGCATTCGCTGGCGCTCGGTCAACTGCGCTGGAGCCCGTTGCCGACGCCTTCGGAGAAGCTGAACTTCCTGGAAGGTATCCGTACCATGACCACCGCCGGCGATGTCCTCACGCAGGCGGGGATGGCGGCGCACACCTACACTTTCAATGCCGACATGGTCGACGACTATTTCTTCAATGCCGACGGCGAACTTTTGATCGTGCCGGAAACCGGCGCGATCCGCGTCTTCACCGAACTCGGCAAGATGGACGTTGAACCGTCGGAAATCTGCATCGTGCCGCGCGGGACAATGTTCAAGGTCACTCGGCTCAGCGAGGAAAAGGTGTGGCGCGGGTACATTTGCGAGAACTACGGCGCGAAGTTCACCCTGCCGGATCGCGGGCCGATCGGCGCCAATTGCCTTGCCAACCCGCGCGATTTCAAGACACCGGTCGCCGCCTACGAGGACAAGGAAATGCCGTGCCGTGTCCATGTGAAATGGTGCGGCTCCTTCCATGTCACCGAGATCGGCCATTCGCCGCTCGACGTCGTTGCCTGGCACGGCAACTACGCGCCCTACAAATACGACCTGAAGACGTTCTCTCCGGTCGGCGCGATCCTGTTCGACCATCCCGATCCGTCTATCTTCACCGTGCTGACGGCGCCATCGGGCGAGGAGGGCACGGCCAATGTCGATTTCGTCATCTTCCCGCCGCGCTGGCTGGTCGCCGAACACACGTTCCGCCCGCCCTGGTATCACCGCAACATCATGAGCGAGTTTATGGGGCTGATCTATGGGCGCTACGACGCCAAGGAGGAAGGTTTCGTGCCAGGCGGCATGAGCCTGCACAACATGATGCTGCCGCACGGGCCGGACTCCACCGGTTTCGAGAAGGCATCGAATGGAGAGTTGAAGCCGGTGAAGCTCGAAAACACCATGGCTTTCATGTTCGAAACCCGCTTCCCGCAGCAGTTGACGAAGTTCGCTGCGGAGTTGGAGACCCTGCAGGACGATTACATCGACTGCTGGTCCGGGCTCGAGCGGAAATTCGACGGTACGCCCGGAATCAAGTGACATCCGGCGAAGAACCGTGACATGCTCTCGGAATCCGCGCCGTCCGGTGCGGATCAACAAAACACATCGGGAAACACCAGTCCATGAAACTCGCGACGCTGAAAGACTCCACCCGCGACGGCAAGCTCGTCGTGGTCTCGAAAGACCTGACCCGCTGCTCCGAGGTCGGCCATATCGCCCGCACGCTGCAGGCGGCGCTTGACGATTGGGCGCATGCCGGCCCACGGCTTGCGCTCGTCGCGGAAGGCATCGAGACTGGATCCCAGCCGACCATGCGCTTTCACGAGCACGATGCGGCCTCGCCTTTGCCGCGGGCGTATCAGTGGGCCGACGGTTCGGCCTATGTCAATCATGTCGAGCTTGTCAGGAAAGCGCGCAATGCCGAGATGCCGGCGAGTTTCTGGACCGATCCGCTGATCTATCAGGGCGGCTCCGACAGTTTTCTCGGACCGCGCGATCCGATCGCGATGGCGGACGAAGCCTGGGGCATCGACATGGAGGGCGAAGTCGCCGTCGTCGTCGATGACGTGCCGATGGGGGCGAGCCTCGAAGAGGCCCGGCGGGCGATCCGCCTTGTGATGCTTGTCAACGATGTTTCGCTGCGCGGCCTGATCCCCGCCGAACTCGCCAAGGGCTTCGGCTTCTATCAGTCGAAACCGTCGTCCGCCTTCTCGCCGGTTGCGGTAACGCCCGACGAACTGGGCGATGCCTGGGATGGGGGCAAGCTGCATCTGCCGCTTCACGTCGACCTCAACGGCAAGCCGTTCGGTCGTGCCAATGCCGGCGTCGACATGACCTTCGACTTCCCGCAATTGATCGCGCATGCGGCCCGTACGCGACCGCTTTCGGCCGGCACGATCATCGGTTCCGGCACCGTTTCCAACAAGCTTGATGGTGAACCGGGCAAGCCGGTAGCGGCAGGCGGGGCCGGCTATTCCTGCATCGCCGAGATCCGCATGATCGAGACGATCGACAGCGGTGCGCCGAAAACGCACTTCCTCAAGTTCGGTGACGTGGTCCGGATCGAGATGAAGGATGCTGCCGGCCATTCGATCTTTGGCGCCATCGAACAGACTGTCGAGAAATACGATCGCGGCTGACGGTGCGCGAGACCGATCGGATCGGAGGCAAAGGTGGCGAACGAAGCCGTTCTTTACGACTATTGGCGCTCGTCGGCGAGCTATCGCGTGCGGATCGCGCTCAATCTGCTCGGCGAGACCTACGCCTCCGTTCCGGTCGATCTCCTCGCCAAGGCCCATCGCGGGCCGGACCATCTGGCGCGCAATCCGCAAGGCCTGGTGCCGGTGCTCGATATCGATGGCCAACGCTTTACTCAGTCTCTGGCGATTATCGAGTATCTGGCGGAGACGAGGGAAGGTAGCGGCTTTCTGCCTGCCGACGCGATCGGTCGGCAGCGGGTGCGTGCGCTGTCCTATGCCATCGCGATGGATATCCATCCCGTCTGCAATCTCGGGGTGATTGGTTATGTCATGGCCAGTGCCGAGGACGGCGAAGCGGCGCGACGCGCCTGGATGCACAAGTTCATCGGCGAAGGCCTTGCTGCCTTCGAGCGCATGCTCGATCACCCATCCACCGGCGAGTTCTGCCATGGCGACCGGCCGACGATGGCGGATTTCTGTTTGGTGCCGCAGGTCTACAACGCACGGCGCTGGGGCGTCGATCTCGCCGCTTGCCAAAGGATCGTTGCCATCGACGCGCGCTGCGCTGAGATCGAGGCTTTCGCGAGCGCGCATCCCGATCGGGTGAAGTCCTAAGCGAGGCTCCCAAGCAGAGCTCTCCGGCATCGCTGGCCGTGGCCTGTTCCGTCCAGCCGATGTCGCGAATGGATCGGCGGGTCTTAAATCGTCACGCTAGTTTTCGCGTCACTGCCCGTATAAGGGCGCGCCGGAAACACCTCTAGAGCGAGAGACCCATCGATGAAAAGCTATGTGCTGACCGTCACCTGCAAATCCACCCGCGGCATCGTCGCCGCCGTCACCGGCTATCTTGCGGAAAAGGGCTGTTACATCAGCGACAGCTCGCAGTTCGACGATCTCGAAACGGGTCTGTTCTTCATGCGGCTCAGCTTCATCAGCCAGGATGGCGCGAAGCTGGAGGAACTGCGCGAAGGCTTTGCACCGGTTATCGAGCGCTTCAAGATGACGATGGAAATCCGCGATTCCGAGGAGCGCATGAAGGTGCTCTTGATGGTGTCGCGTTTCGGCCATTGCCTCAACGACCTGCTCTATCGCTGGAAGATCGGCGCGCTGCCGATCGACATCGTCGGCGTCGTCTCCAACCACTTCGACTACCAGAAGGTCGTCGTCAACCACGACATCCCCTTCCACTGCATCAAGGTGACGAAGGAGAACAAGCCGAAGGCCGAAGCCCACCTGATGGAGATCGTCGAGCAGACCGGCGCGGAACTGATTGTGCTCGCCCGTTACATGCAGGTGCTGTCGGATGCGCTCTGCAAGAAGATGTCGGGGAAGATCATCAACATCCACCATTCGTTCCTGCCGAGCTTCAAGGGCGCCAACCCTTACAAGCAAGCCTATGAGCGCGGCGTCAAGCTGATCGGCGCGACGGCGCATTACGTCACCGCCGATCTCGACGAGGGGCCGATCATCGAGCAGGACATCGCCCGCATCACCCATGCGCAAAGCGCCGAAGATTATGTCTCGATCGGCCGCGACGTCGAAAGCCAGGCGCTGGCCCGCGCCGTGCACGCCCATATCCATCACCGCTGCTTCATCAACGGCAACCGCGTCGTCGTTTTCCCGCCGAGCCCGGGAAGTTATGCGTCGGAGCGGATGGGGTGATCGCCAAGCGTTGTCTTGGCGCATTCGCGGGCTATAGTCTCTCTGAGCGTGCCGATTCCACGGTCGACGGCGAGATAGCGGCGCGTTGCCCCAAACCCTAACCCTCTCCCCGCAGGCGGGAGAGGGGACTTAGGCGGCGGGACATGTACCTTCTCCCGCGAGCGGGGAGAAGGTCGCGGCAGCGGGATGAGGCGCGGAAACGCTGCTCTCCATTTGGGAGGACGAAGATGAGCAATCGCGATCCAGTCGTTATCGTGTCGGCGGCGCGTACGCCGATGGGTGCCTTTCAGGGAGGACTGAAGGACCTGACGGCACCGGAACTCGGCGCCGTCGCCTTGAAGGCGGCTCTCGAACGCGCCGCTCTCGATGCGGTCGACGAGGTCCTGATGGGCAACGTCCTGCCGGCCGGCATCGGCCAGAATCCCGCTCGACAGGCGGCCCTTGGCGCCGGCCTCGGACAGGAAACCCCCTCGACCACGGTCTCGAAGGTCTGCGGCTCAGGCATGAAGGCGCTCATGCTCGGCCACGATGCGCTTCTCTCCGGCAGTGCGTCGGTGATCGCCGCCGGCGGCATGGAGTCGATGACCAACGCCCCCTATCTGCTGCCCAAGGCGCGTGGCGGTTTCCGGCTCGGCCACGGCGAGGTCAAGGACCACATGTTCCTCGACGGGCTGGAGGACGCCTATTCCGGTCGGTTGATGGGCACCTATGCCGAGGATACGGCGCAGCATTACCAATTTTCCCGGGCCGATCAGGACGCCTTCGCGCTGCGCTCGCTCGAACGGGCGTTGAAGGCGGCAGAGGACAAGTCCTTTGCCGACGAACTTGTGGCGATCGTGGATGGCGGCAAACGCGGCAGCGCCAATCTCGACCGGGATGAGGGGCCGACGAAGGTCGATCCGGCGAAGATACCGAAGCTGAAACCCGCCTTCCGCGACGGCGGCAGCGTCACTGCTGCCAATTCCTCCTCCATCTCCGACGGCGCCGCCGCCCTGATCCTGATGCGCGCGAGCGAGGCGGAGAAGCGCGGGCTGACGCCGCTTGCGATCGTCGCCGGCCATGCCGGCCATGCCCAGGAGCCGGCGTGGTTTACCACAGCGCCGATCGGCGCCATCGAAAAGCTCATCGACAAGCTCAACTGGGAGAAGGGCAGCGTCGGGCTCTACGAGATCAACGAGGCCTTCGCCGTCGTTGCCATGGCGGCGATCCGCGATCTCGGCCTTTCCGACGACATCGTCAACATCCACGGTGGCGCCTGCGCGGTCGGCCACCCGATCGGCGCCTCCGGCGCCCGGATTGTCGTGACGCTGCTCCATGCAATGCGCGCCAACGGCGTCAAGCGGGGCATCGCCTCGCTCTGCATCGGCGGCGGCGAAGCGACGGCGGTCGGGCTGGAGCTGCTGCAGTAGGAGGCTACGGGAGTTTGCCCGTCACCCTAGCCCTCTCCCGGCAGGCGGGGAGAGGGGACGAGGTCGTGCCTCGATCTTCGGCCCTACCACGGTGCAATTGAACATTCCGAGCTTCAAAAGTAACCGGTGATGGGAAATGAGTGGGCGCGGCATCGCCCCTTCTCCCCGCCTGCGGGGAGAAGGTCGCGGCAGCGGGATGAGGGGCAGCCGTCTCGCCCTGCCGAGGGCGGTCGCGCCTCAAATATGCAGCGCGTGCCCCAATCCCTTGAAGGCCGCTTCCTGGAAAGCTTCAGATTGGGTCGGGTGCGCATGGATCGTGCCGGCGATGTCCTCAAGCCGCGCGCCCATCTCGATCGCCAGCGCAAAGGTCGCCGAGAGTTCCGAGACGCCATGGCCGACTGCGTGGATGCCGAGCACCAGATGATTGTCGGCACGTGCGACGACGCGGATGAAACCGTCTTCGGAAAGCGTCGTCATGGCGCGGCCGTTCGCCTGGAAGGGAAACTGGCCGATCTTGATCTCGACGCCGGTCGCGCGCGCCTCGTCCGGTGAAAGGCCGGCGCTGACGATCTCCGGGTCGGTGAAGCAGACGGCCGGGACGCAATGCTTGTCCCAACTCCGCTTACGTCCGGCGACGATCTCGGCCACCATTTCGCCTTGCGCGATGGCACGGTGCGCGAGCATCGGTTCACCGGTGACGTCGCCGATCGCATAAATGCCGCGCATCGAGGTGCGGCACTGGTCATCGATGCGGATGAATCTCCCGGCGAGGTCGAGATCGATCTCCTCAATGCCCCATCCTTCCGTGACGGGCCTGCGGCCGACGGTCACGAGGACCTTTTCGGCGGGCACCTCGAAGGGTCGGCCGTTTTCTTCCGCAAGCAAACCGCGGCCATCGGCCGAGAGCCGTTTGGCGGCAGTGCGCGTGAAAACATCGATGCCGAGTTCGCCAAGGCGCTTCATCACCGGCTTCGAAAGCTCCGCGTCGTATTGCGGCAGGATACGATCCATGGCTTCGAGCACGGTGACCTTCGAGCCGAGCTTGGCGAAGGCGATGCCGAGTTCGAGGCCGATATAGCCGCCGCCGATGACGGCCAGCGTCTCGGGAACCGCTTTCAGCGCCAGCGCGCCGGTCGAGGAGATAACGTTCTCGCCGAAGGGCAGGTCGGGCAGTTCGACCGGCGCGGAGCCGGTGGCGATGACGACCGCCTCGGCACGAATGCGCTGCAGACCGGTCTCGGTCTCGACGTCCACGGTCTTGCCGTCGACGAAGCGTGCCTCGCCGACAACCGCCTTGACGCCCGCCTTTTTCAGCAGGCCCGTGACGCCGCCGTTCAACCGCCCGACGATGCCGTCCTTCCAGGCGACGGTGCGCGCGAGGTCGATCGCCGGCGTGCTCAGCGAAAGTCCGAGCGGGCTCTTGCCGGATGCCGCCGCGCGGAGTTTGTGAAATTCCTCGGCCGCATGGATCAGCGCCTTCGAGGGGATGCAGCCGACATTGAGGCAGGTGCCGCCGGCCTTCGCCTTTTCGACGATCACGGTGTCGACGCCGAGCTGGCCGGCGCGGATGGCGCAGACATAGCCGCCGGGACCGGCACCAAGCACCAGAAGCTTGCAGGAGATTTCCTTCATGATCGCATCATCCTTCCACGAAAATCAGCGCCGGCGTTTCGAGCAGCGTCTTCAGCCGCTGGACGAAGGTCGCGGCGTCCCAGCCGTCGATGACGCGGTGATCGAAGCTCGATGAGAGATTCATGATCTTGCGCGGAACGAATTGCGTCCCGTCCCACACAGGACGGATGGCGATCTTGTTGACCCCGACGATCGCCACCTCCGGATGGTTGATGACGGGCGTCGAGGCGATGCCGCCAAGCGCGCCTAGGGAAGAGATGGTAATGGTCGAACCGGTCAGTTCGTCGCGGGTCGCGGTCCCGGTGCGGGCGGCATCCGCCAGCCTGTTCAGCTCTGCGGCGCAGTCCCAGATTCCGCGTGCCTCGGCATGGCGCACGACTGGAACGGTCAGGCCGGCTGGGGTCTGGGTGGCGATGCCGATATGAACGGCGGCATGCCGATGAATAACGCCGGTGCCATCGTCGAAGGTGGCATTGACGCCCGGCTGCGCGGCGACGGTCTTGACCAGCGCCCGCATCAGGAAGGGCAGGACCGTCAGCTTTGGCTGATCGGGTTTGCGGTCGCGGTTCATCATCGCGCGCAGGTCTTCAAGCGCCGTCATGTCCATTTCCTCCACATAGGTGATGTGGGGAATGCGCGAGGTGGAGAGCGTCATCTTCTCGGCGATACGGCGCCTGAGACCGGTGACCTTGATTTCCTCCACTGCGGTCTTGCGGACAAGACCGATAACTGCGGGCGCCGGCTGGGCGCCGCGGCTCAGAAAGAGATCGAGATCGTCATGGGTGATCCGGCCAGCGGGGCCGGTGCCGATCACCTGTCTGAGATCGACACCGCTATCCTTCGCGCGGAGCCGGACCGCCGGCGAGGCGAGCGGTTTCTTCGACATGTCGCGTGCCGGGGGCGCGGCGGTCGGCGCCTCCGCCACGGCTTTCGGTTCAGGTTTTGGAGGTGCCGCCTCCTTCACTTCGGGCGGAGGCGCCTGCTCCTTCACCGCCGGCTCGGCCGGGACGGCAGTTGTGGCGATTTCGGTCACAGCGACGCCGTCACCCGAGACCTCGATGCGCACGAGCGGGGCCTTTACCGCGACCGTGTCACCGATTTCAGCGCCAAGCCATAGCACCGTGCCGGTGACGGGCGAGGGGATCTCGACGGTCGCCTTGTCGGTCATGACCGCGGCGAGCACCATGTCCTCGCGCACGGGATCGCCAGGCTTCACGTGCCACTCGACAAGCTCGGCCTCTGCGACGCCTTCGCCGACATCGGGCATCTTCAGGATAAATTCGCCCATCGTCAGGCCTCCATCGCTTCGGTGAGCGCGCGGCCGACGCGCGCGGGGCCGGGGAAATAGTCCCATTCCTGAGCGTGCGGATAGGGCGTGTCCCAGCCAGTCACCCGGACCACGGGCGCCTCCAGGTGATAGAAACAATGCTCCTGCACGAGAGATACGAGCTCAGCGCCAAAGCCGGATGTCAGCGTTGCCTCGTGCACGACGACGCAGCGTCCCGTCTTGGTGACGGACTGCACGATCGTATCGAGGTCGAGCGGCAGCAGGCTGCGCAGGTCAATCACTTCCGCATCGATCCCGGTTTCCTCGGCGGCAGCGAGCGCGACATGCACCATGGTGCCATAGGCGACCACCGTCACGGCCGAGCCCTTGCGGCGGATTTCGGCCTTGCCGATCGGGATCGTATAGTGGCCCTCCGGAACGTCGCCGAGCTCATGCTTTGACCAGGGCGTCACCGGACGTTCGTGGTGGCCGTCGAATGGGCCGTTGTAGAGACGCTTCGGCTCCAGGAACATCACCGGATCGGGATCCTCGATTGCCGAAATCAGAAGCCCCTTGGCGTCGTAGGGGTTTGACGGAACGATGACCTTCAGACCGCAGACATGGGTGAAAAGCGCTTCCGGGCTCTGGCTGTGCGTCTGGCCGCCGAAGATGCCGCCACCGGTCGGCATGCGCAGGACGATCGGGCAGGTGAAGTCGCCGTTCGAGCGATAGCGAATGCGCGCTGCCTCCTGGGTAATCTGGTCGTAGGCCGGATACATGTAGTCGGCGAACTGGATTTCGACGCAGGGTTTCAGCCCGTAGGCGGCCATGCCGATCGCGGTACCGACGATGCCGGATTCACTGATTGGGGCGTCGAAGCAGCGGGTCTTGCCGTACTTTGCCTGGAGCCCTTGCGTGCAGCGGAAAACGCCGCCGAAATAGCCTACGTCCTCGCCGAAGACGACGACGTTCTCGTCACGCGCCATCGAGACGTCCATGGCGCTGCGCACCGCTTCGATCATTGTCATTCTGGCCATGTCAGTACCCTGCCTTCTGCCGCTGGCGGCGGATGTGCGGCGGCATCTCGGCGTAAACACCCTCGAAAATATCGCGTACGGACGGCTTGCCGCCGGCATGCAACGTGCCGTGGCTTTCCGCCTGTTTCTGTGCCTGGATCACCTCGTCCATGATTTCGGCTTCCGCCTGGGCGTGACGCTCTTCCGACCACGCGCCGCGGACGATCAGGTGCTTCTTCAATCTCAAGACCGGATCGCCAAGCGGCCAGGCCTCCGATTCCGTCTTCGGGCGATAGGCGCTCGGGTCGTCAGATGTGGAGTGCGCACCGACACGGTAGGTCACGTATTCGATCAGCGTCGGCCCGAGATTTCGTCGCGCCCGCTCCGCCGCCCAGCGCGCGACCGCATAGACGGCGAGATAGTCGTTGCCGTCGACGCGCAGCGCCGGAATGCCGAAGCCCAAGCCGCGCGCCGCAAAGGTACCCGAGCCGCCGCGGGCGATGCCCTGGAAGGTCGAGATCGCCCACTGATTGTTGACGATGTTGAGAATGACGGGCGCCCGGTAAGTGGATGCAAAGACGAGTGCGGAATGGAAGTCCGACTCCGCCGTCGAGCCGTCACCGATCCAGCCGGCGGCGATGCGCGTGTCGTTCTTGATCGCCGAGGCCATGGCCCAGCCGACCGCCTGGACATATTGGGTGGCGAGATTGCCGGAAATCGTGAAGAAGCCATGCTCCTTGGAGGTGTACATCACCGGTAGCTGGCGCCCGTGGCACGGATCGCTCTCGTTCGAGAAGATCTGGTTCATCATCTCGACCATCGGGTAATCATCGGCGATGAGAAGGCCGGCTTGTCGGTAGGTCGGGAAATTCATGTCGCCCTTGCGAAGGGCCTTGCGGAAGGCGCAGCTTACGGCCTCCTCGCCAAGATGCTGCATATAGAAGGATGTCTTGCCCTGACGCTGCGCCATCAGCATGCGCGAGTCGAAGGCGCGTAGCATCATCATGTGCCTGAGACCGGCCAGCAGTTCCGCATCGGAGAGGAGCCCGGCCCAGGGTCCGACTGCTTCGCCATCGCGGTTGAGCACGCGGATGATGGAAAAGGCGAGGTCCCTGATCTCTTCCGATGCGACGTCCACCTCTGGGCGAGGCACGGATCCGGCCTTGGGTATCTTGACGTTGGAGAAATCGGGCTGGCCGCCCGGCCGAACGGCCGGTTCGGGGACATGCAAACTCAAACGATCGAGGTCGCTCATGCGGGTTCCGGCCTCCCATCCGGATTGCGCATCGCGCGCAAATCAATGCTTCGGGAGAACGGCGTTGCCGGTCTCATGGCATGGGACGGCAAGATCTCGCATCGTAGCATACTCCTCCGCCCGACGCTGCCAATTGCCGTCACGATCCCCGTTCTCCCAAGGGGATACATGCGGACAGACTGCCATGAGTTCAGGGGGAGATGAAGGGTTTTCGCGGTCTCGGCCGGCCGCCGTTTGAAGAAAGACAGAATACTGCCATTGCGTCCTGGATGCGGGACCGGAAACAGGCAGCAGCGACCGTTGCGAGAAATTTTCTTGCGCGGCCGGTTCGGGGATCGGCGCTCGTAAGCGCGCTTTCAGACCGGCGGCGCGATCTCGAGCGGCGTGCCGTCGGAAAAGCGCGAGAGCCGGAAATTCGCAGGATCGACGATCGGCCGATCTCCTGTGACGAGGTCGGCGACAAGGTGGCCCGCGCCGGGACCGATACCGAAGCCATGGCCGGAAAACCCGGTCGCGATCGTCAGTCCGGGGACGTTTTCGGCATGGGAAATGATCGGCACGGCATCGGGCGTGACGTCGATGAGGCCGGCCCAGATCTGCAGCGGCGCGGTATGTCGGAGTGCCGGGAAGACCTTTCTTGCCTCCGCGAACGCTCTTAGCGCGGAGCGCGGATCGGGCCGGGGGTCGAGGATCCGGTGGCGTTCGAAGGCCCCGGGACGGTCGAGCGGCACGGATGCGATCTCGAAGAGCTCGCGCCAGCTCTGCGCGCTCACGCCGACCTGCACGGCCTCGCCCTCGGCCTTTCGTGCAGGCTGAAAATCACGGAAGAAAGCGAAACTGTCCGGGGCGATCGGATGCAGGTTGGCGCCGCCGTCGGCGATGGTATAGCCGCCGTCGAGCCGTTTTCGATAGGCATAGCTCGCCGTCGCGCCGGCGCCCTCCGGTCCGCCGTCGACCGGCGTCGTTCTGAGCACGGTGTTGCGCACCTTCAGTTGCGGTAGCCGGATTCCGAGTCCCTTGCAAAAGAGCCGCGACCAGGCACCGCCGGCAAGGACGACCGTCGCGGTTTCGATTCGGCCCTTTTCCGTGATGACGGCGCTGATCCGGCCAGCGCTCCTCTCGACCCCGCGCACGGCACAGCCGGTGACGATTTGCGCCCCAGCGCGCCTCGCGCCCGCGGCAATTGCCGGCACTGCCTTCTGCGGCTCGGCCCGGCCATCGCTCGGCGTAAAGAGTGCGCCTTTGTAGCGGGTCGTCGCTCCGGCCATCCTGGACTGCGTCTCGTCCGGGCCGATCTGGCGGCTGTCGACGCCATGATGCCTGGCATGCGTCAGCCAAGCGTCTCGATTGGCAATGTCCCGCTCGTTCTCCGATACATACAAAATGCCGCTGCGGCGAAATCCGGTTTCACCGCCGACGCGCGCGTCGAGCGTATCCCAGATTTTCAGTGCCGCCATGGCAAGCGGGATCTCGCGGCGGTCCCGGCCCATCACGCGCACCCAACCCCAATTGCGGCTCGATTGTTCGCCGCCGAGAGCGCCTTTCTCGCACAGCACGACTTGCACCCCGCGTTCGGCGAGGAAGAGCGCGGTGCTGACGCCGATAATGCCACCGCCGACAATGACGACCTCGGCTTTCGAGGGTAACGAATTATCGGTGGCAACAGGGTCTAGAACAGGACCGAGCATGAAGTGCCTCCTGGGGTGATCGATTCTAATAAGTTGAGACGCGCGATGCGGGCGGAAAACCGCGCACACCTTTCTTCATCCCGCTTTAGACCATTTCATTGTTTCATTGAAACAGTGAAATGATCCAACTCTTTGAAACTACGCAATTCCGGGCGGAAAACCGCTACACACTCTCCTGAGTTGCTCTAATAATGGCTGCACCCTTCCTCGCCTCCGATCAAGGTCGTATGACCAATTGGCTGGCTACTATGCGCAATTTGCCAGATGCGTCCGGGGCGCTCTGCCACCAGAACTGACACGCAACCATTCTGTCTTTTTTCGATAAAAATACGATCGATCGCTTGACAGATCGGCGCGCTCCGATGTCTCTTGGCGAGCATGAGACGGGCCGCAGGGTCCGCGAGTGCAAGCACGGATGGGGAAGGAACATGGGCGGACTTCTGGCGGGCAAGCGGGCGGTGATCACGGCGGCGGCGCAAGGCATCGGTCGCGCGGCGGCCGAGGCTTTCAACCGCGAGGGCGCCTCGGTCGTCGCGACAGACATCAATGAGGAAAAGCTCGCCGAGCTTGCGGCCCAGGGGATCGAGGTGGCGAAGCTCGACGTGCTCAGCGAAGAGGCGATCGCCGCCTTTGCAGCGCGCACCGGCACCATCGACGTTCTCTTCAACTGCGCCGGTTTCGTCCATGCCGGCACGATCATCGAGGCGAGCGAAAAGGACTACGACTTCGCCTTCGACCTCAATGTGAAATCGATGTTCCGGATGATCCGCGCCTTCCTGCCCGGAATGATCGAAAAAGGCGCTGGCTCAATCATCAACATGTCGTCCGTGGCGGGGGTGCCGATGGGTGTGCCGAACCGCTTCGTCTATTCGGCGAGCAAGGCGGCGGTCGTCGGCCTCACAAAGTCGGTGGCTATCGATTTCATCGGCAAAGGTATCCGCTGCAACGCCATCGCGCCGGGCACGGTCCAATCCCCGTCGCTCGACGAGCGGATGAGAGCGCAGGGCAACTACGAGCAGGCGCGCGCTGCCTTCATTGCGCGCCAGCCGATGGGGCGTCTCGGCACGCCCGAGGAGATCGCTGCGCTCGCCGTCTATCTCGGCAGCGATATCTCTGCCTATACGACCGGCCATGTGCATGTGATCGACGGCGGCATGAGCCTCTAAAGCGCGTCGCGTTCAAGCGGACTCATGCGACGCGCTTTAGGTCATTGCTTTATGCATGTCGTCGCCCCAAAACCGCTGCACACTTTTGGGCGACACGCATTAAAACGTGCCGCACGGCTGGACTTCCAGAACGTCGGCCGAGACTCTATGCTCGCGGCATGCGTGACGAAGACTATAAACTCCACCCGGTCCTGCGTATCGATTTTCCGCCCGACGATCGCCTTGGGCGCGGCAAGATCATGCTCCTGGAGCTCATCCGCGAAACCGGTTCGATTTCCGCCGCCGGGCGCGCGATGGACATGTCCTACCGGCGCGCCTGGCTGCTCGTCGATGCCTTGAACCGGATGTTCAAGGAGCCTTCGGTGGAATCGCAGCGCGGCGGCAAGCAGGGCGGCGGTGCCGCCGTCACCGCTTTCGGCGAGATGCTGATCCAGCGCTTCCGGGCGATGGAGGCCAAGGCTTGCGCCGCGATCGACGACGATCTCGACTGGCTTGAGGCGGTTCGCGATCGCAATGCTGTTTCCGTGGAGGAGGCGGCGCGACAGAAGTGAGTGACGCCTAGGCTTAGTGATCGAGGGCCACCGTCTTGACGATCGCGTGGACGGATTTCCCGGGCGCAAGCTCAAGCGCGTCGCGCGACAGGGCGGTGATGCGGGCCAAAATGACATTGCCGCCACATTGCAGCCGAACGTCGATGCTGCCTTTTTCGTCGGGCGACAGATCGATGATCGTCCCCTCGAACACGTTGAGCGCGCTGATGCCTTCGGGACGCGCGGTGGCGAGCATCACGTCGCGCGCTGCGATATGCAGGCGAACGCTGTGGCCCGGCGGAACGAAGAGTTGCGGCACGCGCACGAGACATTCTCCCGCCCGGACGATCGTCAGATTGTGGGCGCTGTCGTGGCTCTCGACCACGCCCTCGAGCAGGGCGCCTGCCTCGCGCCAGTCCATCGCATGCACCGCTGCCGGCTGACTCAAGATGACCGCCGCGTCGCCCGACGCCTGGACCCGGCCGTTCTCGATCACGATGACACGCTCAGCCAATCGGGCGACTTCCGCGACCGAGTGGCTGACATAGACGATCGGAATTCTAGTTTCGTCGCGAAGCCGCTCCAGATACGGCAGGATCTCCGCCTTTCGCGCCTCGTCGAGCGCGGCGAGCGGTTCGTCCATCAACAGGAGGCGGGGAGAAGCGAGCAGCGCACGGCCGACGGCGACGCGCTGGCGTTCGCCGCCCGAGAGCGTCGAGGGGCGACGATCGAGCAGGTGGCCGATGCCAAGCATTTCAACGATCCGCCCGAACTCCGATGCGGACTTTTGCGCGCCGGAAAACCAGCGCCCATAGGCCAGATTTCCGCGGACGCTCAAATGCGGAAAAAGGCGCGCTTCCTGGAAGACATAGCCGAAGCGGCGCCGGTGGATCGGCGTGAATATCCGCTTCCTGCTGTCCGCGATCACGTCGCCATCGAGCAAGATCCTGCCGACCTCGGGACGGAGAAGGCCGGCGATGATGTTGATCAGCGACGTCTTGCCGGAGCCGGAGCGGCCGAACAGCGCCGTGACACTGCCGTCGGACGAGAACGCGGCGTCGATTGTGAAAGCACCGATCCGGTGGCGGGCTTCGACCTCGAGGCTCACGCGGCCACCGACCGTTTGGCCGCTACTGCGGCGAAAATCTCCGACAGCATCAATGCCGCCATCGAGATGACGACCGAGATGATGGCGAGGCGCATCGCTCCGGCATCGCCGCCCGGAACTTGCGTGAACGTGTAGATCGCCGAGGAGAGCGTCTGCGTCTCGCCCGGAATGTTGGAGACGAAGGTGATCGTTGCCCCGAACTCGCCCATCGCCTTGGCGAAGGAGAGGATCATGCCGGCGATGATGCCGGGAAGGATCAGCGGCAATGTGACGGTCACGAACACCCATGCTGGTCCGGCGCCGAGCGTGGCGGCGGCGTCCTCGAGCTTGCGGTCGACTGCCTCGATCGACAGCCGGATGCTGCGCACCATCAGCGGAAAGCCCATGACCGCGCAGGCAAGTGCGGCACCCGTCCAGCGAAAGGAAAAGACGATGCCGAAATTCTCCGCCAGGAAGGCGCCGATCGGTCCTCGACGGCCGAAGAGAAGCAGCAGCACGAAGCCGGTGACCACCGGCGGCAGGACGAGCGGCATGTGCACGATGCCGTTCAGGAGCGATTTGCCCCAGAAGCGTCCGCGCGCGAGCACCATCGCGGCCAGCAGTGCCGGCGGCAGGCTGCACACCATCGCGACGGTGGCGACGCGCAGGCTCAGCTGGACCGCCGTCCACTCCGCGTCACTCAATGTCATCCACCAATCCAAACGCCAATTTCCTCCGCACTCAAACTCTGCGCCGCAGGTCCGGTCCGACCCACGGCGCGGAGATCGCCACAACACTTTGAACGCCTACCTGATCTTATCCATGATCGATAACGATTTTCAGCAGACACTCGCGCGCCCGCAGAGCGTCGCGTCAACCTATTTGAGCACCGTGAAGCCCTGCGCCTCGAAAAGGGCTGCGGCCTTGGCCGACTTGACGAATTCGAGATAGACGGCTGCGTCGGCGCTCTTGCTGTCGGTGGTGATGGCGATCGGATAGACGATCGGCGGATGACTGTCTTCCGGGAACGTGCCGACCACCTTGACGCCCGGATCGGCAACCGCATCCGTCTGGTAGACGATGCCATAGGGAGCCTCGCCGCGAGAGACCAGGAGAAGTGCGGCCCGCACGCTCTCCGCGCCTGCCACCTTCTGTTCGACGGCCGGCCAGAGCCCCAGTTTTTCCAGTGCCGCCTTGCCGTATTTGCCGGCCGGAACCGAATCGACCGCGCCCATCGCCAGGCGGCCGTCACCTACGAGAGCAGCGAGGTCGAAGCCGGGCTTGATATCGACGGATGTCGAATCGGGCTTTGCGGAAACGAGGACGAGGCGGTTGCCGAGCAGGTTGGAGCGCGTGTCCGTTTTGATCAGCTTCTTGTCGGCGAGATAGTCCATCCACGCGAGGTCAGCCGAAATGAAGACGTCTGCCGGAGCGCCCTGTTCGATCTGCTTCGCAAGGGCCGAGCTTGCGGCGTAGGAGGCCGTGGTCTCCTTGCCAGTTTCCTTTTGCCATTCGGCATTGATCGCGTCGAGCGCGTTCTTCAGGCTTGCCGCAGCGAAAACTGTCACCTTTTCCGCCGCACGTGCGGGAGCGAGAACCGCACCCGCCAGGGCGAGGCCCAGCGCCAGCGCCAGAGCCAGATCTTTGAGCCCCGAACCCGCGAGCCCATCTCTCCGTCCCCTCATCCGCAGCCTCCACCTGTTCGTGATATTTTTGAGAATATAACGCTTCGCTGTTTTGGTTAGCGCTATGTACGAATAAATACAATGCCTCCCGCGAGGATAATCAAAAACAGTGAACCGAGGCGGCGAACATCGCGGCAGTGCTTGCGATGGGCGCTCGCGGGGCTAAATTCCGGAGCGAGAGAGAAGCGAGGGACATGCCCATGGATGCGACGATCAGGCTGGAAGAGACCTGGAAGACCGCGCTGGCGCCGGAATTCCATCACACCTACATGGCCGATCTCAAACGGTTCCTGCTGGACGAGAAAGGGCAAGGCCGGCAGATCTTTCCGAAGGGCAGCGAATATTTCCGGGCACTCGACCTGACTCCGCTCGATAAGGTGCGCGTCGTTATCCTGGGACAGGATCCCTATCACGGCGACGGCCAGGCGCACGGGCTTTGCTTCAGTGTGCGCCCCGGCGTGCGCATACCGCCGTCGCTCGTCAACATCTACAAGGAGCTTCAGGACGACCTCGGCATTCCGCCGGCGCGCCACGGCTTCCTCGAAAGCTGGGCGCGTCAGGGCGTGCTGCTCCTGAACGCCGTGCTGACGGTAGAGCGGGGCCGGGCGGCATCGCATCAGGGCAAAGGCTGGGAGCGCTTCACCGACGCCGTCATCCGGGTGGTCAACGAGCAGCAGCAACCCGTCGTCTTCATGCTGTGGGGCTCCTACGCGCAAAGAAAGGCGGCCTTTGTCGATCAATCCCGGCATCTCGTGCTGAAGGCGGCGCACCCTTCACCGCTGTCAGCGCATTCGGGTTTTCTCGGTTGCCGGCATTTCTCGAAGGCGAATGATTTTCTCGTTTCCAAGGGCTTCGATCCGATTGACTGGCGGTTGCCGGAGAAGCCGGAGATTGCCGACAGTCACTGAGCTGAATTCCTACAGCGTCCTTTGCGCGTCTCAAAAGACGCGCAGCGCTGTAGGACTGGCGCGACCCCGCCGACGCCTGTCGCTGACAAACCTTGCGCCACTGCCTCCGATCGGTCAAAGACTGCCCAATAAGACGCAGCGCGAGAGGCAGGCAGAACATGCGGCATATCCTGATTATCGGCATCGGTGCGGGCAATCCCGAGCACGTGACCATTCAGGCAATCAACGCCCTCAACAAGGCCGATGTGCTCTTCATCCCGACCAAGGGAGCGAAGAAGACCGAGCTTGCCGAGGTCCGCCGCGAGATATGCGCGCGCTATGTCACAAGAAGCGACAGCCGCACGGTCGAGTTTGCCGTGCCGGTGCGCCAGACCGAGGGACGAAGCTATAACGGCAGCGTCGACGACTGGCATGGAAGCATCGCTGCTATCTATGAGTCACTGCTGCTCGACGAACTCGGCGAAGGGCAGACCGGTGCCTTCCTGGTCTGGGGCGATCCGATGCTTTACGACAGCACGATCCGCATCGTGGAGCGCGTCAAGGCACGAGGCAATGCCGCGTTCGATTTCGAAGTCGTTCCCGGCATCACCAGTCTTCAGGTGCTCTGCGCCAGCCATCGCATCCCGCTCAATCTTGTCGGCAAGCCGGTCGAGATCACCACCGGCCGGCGGCTTGCCGAAAGCTTCCCGGATAAAAGCGAAACGGCGGTCGTCATGCTCGACGGGGAGCAGGCGTTCGAGAAGATCGGCGACCCGGACGCCGAAATCTTTTGGGGTGCCTATCTTGGCACGCCGGACGAGATCGTCGTCTCCGGCCGTCTTGCGGACGTGAAGGAGGAGATCCTCAGGGTACGTGCCGAGGCGCGGCAGCGCATCGGCTGGATCATGGATATCTACCTGCTGCGCAAAGGCGCCGATTTCGACGAGTAGAAGCAAGTTCGCCGCCAGCCGCAATGCAATATCGCTTGCCCTTTGATTTCTCTCAAAGCGCGCGGCTGTGATATAGCGTCCATCGAAAGCGGCGGGGACCATTGCCCTTTCCCGGGAGGACTGACCAAAGAGATGACAAGCTGCGCCACGCCCAGACCAGACGCGGCCGCTCCCGATTCATCCATGCGGCGGGGCGTTTGTCCGTCGCTTGCGAAACCGATGCAGACGGGCGACGGATTGCTGGTCCGCCTGCGGCCCGCGACCGGCAGCTTGACGCCCGCGGAGCTGCGGGCGCTTGCGGTTGCCGCCGAGCGCTTCGGCAATGGCATTCTGGAGGTGACGGCGCGGGGCAATCTGCAGGTCCGGGGCCTTACCACAGCGAAGGTCTCGGGCCTCGCGTCGGCAATAGGCGAAGCTGGTATTGCGGTTGCCGAAGGCGTCGCGATCGAGACGCCGCCACTTGCCGGGGTCGATACCGACGAGATCATCGATCCCCGTCCGCTTGCGCTGGCGCTTCGCGAAGCGATCGCCGCGCTCGACCCGCCACTCAAGCTCGCACCGAAGCTCTCGATCATCATCGACGGCGGCGGTCGCTTTCATCTCGACGACATCGTCGCCGACCTGCGTTCGAAGGCGGTGAACACGGATGACGGCGTGGCCTGGCTGCTTTCGCTTGGCGGAACGGCGCGCGCGGCGCGGCCGGTCGCGCTGCTCGATAGGCACGGCGCCGTCCCCGGCCTCCTCGCCGTCCTCCGCAGGCTCGCCGCCATGGGTGACGCGGCGCGGGGCCGTGATCTCGATGCGGAGGTGGTCAAGGACCAATTGGCGGGCGGAGCGCGTCCGCCGACGACATCAACCCTGGCGATGGAGCCGGCCGTGCCGGCTGCCGGCCTACATACGTTCGCCGATGGCGCCACCGTGCTTGGCGTGGGCCTCGCCTTCGCCCAGGTCGATGCCGCCAGCCTGACGGCCTTCCTGCGCAAAGCCGAGGAATTGAGTGTTGCCGAGATACGGCTTGCACCGGGACACGGACTTTTCTTGCTCGGACTCGATCGCGATGCCGCAGCGATATTGCAACGCCTCGCGTTGTCGCTGGGCTTCCGCATCGCCCAGGACGATCCGCGCAACCATATTGCCACCTGCGCCGGTACCGGAGCCTGCGCATCCGCCCTGATGGAGACCAAAGCCGTGGCACGGTTGATGGTCGAGGCAGCACCCGAATTGCTCGACGGCTCGTTGACCGCGCATCTTTCCGGCTGTCCCAAAGGATGCGCGCGTCCGTCATCTGCGGAACTGACGCTTGTCGGTGCGCCATCAGGATATGCGCTTGTCGTAAATGGTACTGCTTCCGTCGCGCCGAGTGCCTACACGGATGCGAATGGAATAAGATCCGCGTTCGGGCATCTCGGTGCGCTGGTGCGGAAAAACAAAGACGCTGGCGAATCGGCACGGTCCTGCCTTACACGGCTGGGGGCCGCGCGCATCGCCGCCGCGTTTGAACAGGGATAGAAATGCCGGACTACGACTATATCCGCGATGGCAACGCCATCTATGAGCGTTCCTTTGCGATCATCCGGGCGGAGGCCGATCTTTCCGGCTTTTCCGAGGAGGAGGCCGATCTCGCCGTGCGCATGGTGCATGCCTGCGGTTCGGTCGAAGCCGCGCGTCAATTCGTGTTCTCGCCGGACTTCGTCTCGGCCGCCCGCACGGCGCTGAAAAACGGCGCACCGATCTTCTGCGACGCGGAAATGGTGGCGCATGGCGTGACGCGCGCGCGGCTGCCGGCAGGCAATGACGTCATCTGCACGCTTCGCGATCCGCGAACGGTTGCGCTCGCGGCCGAGATCGGCAATACGCGTTCGGCGGCCGCGTTGAAACTCTGGGGTGAACGGATGGCCGGCTCCGTTGTCGCGATCGGCAATGCGCCGACGGCGCTCTTCTACCTCCTCGAAATGCTGCGCGACGGCGCGCCGAAGCCAGCGGCGATCCTCGGCATGCCTGTCGGCTTCGTCGGCGCGGCGGAATCGAAGGACGCGCTCGCCGAAAATTCCTATGGCGTTCCCTTCGCGATCGTGCGCGGCCGTCTCGGCGGCAGCGCCATGACCGCGGCGGCGCTCAATTCGCTCGCGAGGCCGGGCCTGTGAGCGCGACCGAGATGGGCAGATTGATCGGTGTCGGCACCGGCCCCGGCGATCCCGAGCTTCTGACGGTAAAGGCGGTGCGGGCGCTGGGCGAGGCGGATGTCGTCGCCTATTTTGCCAAGGCAGGACGCAACGGCAATGGCCGTGCGGTTGTCGAGGGTTTGTTGAAGCCGGGTCTCATTGAGTTGCCGCTCTACTATCCGGTGACGACCGAGATCGACAAGGACGACGGCGCCTACAAGAGCCAGATCACCGATTTCTACAATGCCTCCGCCGAGGCAGTCGCAGCGCATCTTCTGGCCGGACGTACCGTCGCGGTGCTTAGCGAAGGCGATCCGCTCTTCTACGGATCCTACATGCACCTGCATGTGCGGCTCGCCGGCCGCTTCCCCGTCGAGGTCATTCCGGGAATCACCGCCATGTCCGGCTGCTGGTCGCTTGCCGGACTGCCGCTCGTCCAAGGAGACGACGTTCTTTCCGTTCTGCCCGGCACGATGGGCGAGGGTGAGCTTCAGCGCCGCCTTGCCGATACCGAGGCCGCGGTGATCATGAAGGTTGGCCGCAACCTGCCAAAAATCCGCCGGGCGCTTGCCGCCGCCGGCAGGCTCGATGCCGCCGTCTATGTCGAACGCGGCACGATGAAGAATTCGGCGATGATCCCGCTTGGCCAAAAGCCGGACGACGAGGCGCCCTATTTCTCGCTGGTGCTCGTCCCCGGCTGGGAGGATAGGCCCAGGGAGGACAGACGATGACCGGCAGGCTCTTCATCGTCGGCACGGGGCCTGGCAATCCGGCGCAGATGACGCCCGAGACACGCGAGGCGATTTCCGCCGCGACGGAGTTCTTCGGCTACGGTCCCTATCTCGACCGTCTCGACCTTAGGGCCGACCAACACCGCATCGCCTCCGACAACCGCGAGGAGCTGGACCGCGCCCAGGCGGCACTCGCCCGCGCCGCAGCGGGCGCGGATGTCTGCGTCGTTTCGGGGGGCGATCCGGGCATCTTCGCGATGGCGGCCGCCGTCTGCGAGGCGATTGACAAGGGACCGGAGGAATGGCGCAAGGTCGATCTCACGATCACACCCGGCGTGACCGCGATGCTCGCGGTAGCCGCCCGCATCGGCGCGCCGCTCGGCCATGATTTTTGCGCCATGTCGCTTTCCGACAATCTGAAGCCCTGGGAGGTGATCACGAAAAGGCTGCGGCTTGCCGCCGATGCCGGGCTTGTCATTGCGCTCTACAACCCGATCAGCAAGGCGAGGCCATGGCAGCTCGGAGAGGCCTTCGCCATCCTGCGACAGGTTTTGCCTCCTCACGTCCCGGTCATCTTCGGCCGGGCGGCCGGACGGCCGGATGAGCGCATCGCGGTGATGCCGCTCGGCGAGGCCGATGCCAACCGCGCCGACATGGCGACCTGTGTCATCATAGGCTCTGTGGAAACGCGCATCGTTCAGCGCGACGGCAAGCCCGATCTGGTCTACACCCCGCGGTCCTTTACCGGGGAAAGCCGCTGATGGATAAGTTCGAGCGCTTCATCGCAATCGCCGACCGACGCTACATCGGCGGGCTTGTGGCGCTCGACCATGATCACCTCGATACCGAGCTTGCGCGCCGCCGCGATCTTGCCATAGGTCGCGGTGCCGCCACTGTTCTTGGCGACGACGAGGTCGATGCCATGCTCCTCGAACAGGTCGATCTCGTCCGCTTCCGCGAAAGGACCGCAGGCAAGAATTGCGGTGACGTCGGGCAGGGCGAGCGGCGGCGTTACCGGGTCGACGCTGCGAACGACGTACTTGTGATGCGGGGCCTTCTCGAAGTGGAACGCCTCCTGCCGGCCGATCGCCAGGAAAACGCGACGCGGCGCCCCACCGAGCGCGGACACGGCCTCGGGCACGCTCTCGACGCGCGTCCAGCGGTCTCCGCGTTCAAGTTCCCAGGCGGGACGGCGGAGCGCAAAAATCGGCGTTCCGGTTGCTTCCGCCGCCGCGGCGGCATTGTGAGAAATACGGGCTGCGAAGGGATGCGTCGCATCGATCAGCAGCGCGACGTTCTCCGCCTTCAGGAAGGCGGCAAGCCCTTCTGCGCCCCCGAAACCGCCGACGCGGGTCGGCAGCAGTTGCGGGCGCGGGTCGGCGGTGCGGCCTGCGAGCGAGATGGCGGCATCGTAGCGAGGATCGGCCGCAAGACGCTCGGCAAGCTGCCGCGCCTCGGTCGTGCCGCCGAGGATCAGAATGCGAGGTCTGTCCATGGCTGACATGTCGAACAGCGCTTCGGCCATCGTCGCCCCCTGGTTGGTGATCGTCGGTATCGGTGAGGATGGTGTAGCGGGTCTCGGCGACGAGGCCAAGCGGCTGATTGCAACCACGCCGGTCGTCTTCGGCGGAGCTAGGCATCTCGAGCTTGCGGCCTCTCTCATAACGGGCGAGCGCCAAGCCTGGCAGAGCCCCTTCGAAAAATCCGTCGAGGCGATCGTTGCAAGGCGGGGCAGCACCGTCGTCGTGCTTGCCTCCGGCGACCCTTTCCTCTTCGGCGTCGGCGCCACGCTTGCACGCCGGATCGATGCTGGCGAAATGCGCGTCATTCCTGCGCCATCGTCCTTCAGCCTTGCGGCCTCACGGCTTGGCTGGGCCTTGCAGGACGTGGCGACGGTTTCACTGCATGGGCGCCCGCTCGACCTCATCCGGCCGCATCTGCAGCCGGGCGCCCGCGTGCTGGCGCTGACCTCGGACGAGGACGGTCCGAAGGCGCTTGCCGCGCTCCTTTGTGACAATGGATTCGGTCAAGCCCGGCTGACCGTTCTGGAGGCGCTGGGTGGAGAACGCGAGCGTATCTCGCGACAGATCGCGTCGAGTTTCGCCCTTGAAGACCTGCATCCCTTGAACGTCTGCGCCATTGAAGTCGTTGCAGATGCCAAAGCGCGGGTGCTGCCGCTCGCCGCCGGTCTCGACGATGCGCTGTTCGAGCATGACGGTCAGATCACCAAGCGCGAGGTGCGCGCGTTGACGCTTTCGACCCTTGCGCCGCGCAAGGGCGAATTGCTGTGGGATATCGGCGCCGGTTCCGGCTCCATCGCCATCGAGTGGATGCTGGCAGACCCGGCGATGCGCGCCATCGTCATCGAGGCCTCATCCGAGCGCGCCGCGCGCATCGGCCGCAATGCGGCACGCTTCGGCGTGCCGGGATTGGCGGTGGTCGAAGGCGAGGCGCCGGGGGCGCTTCGTGGTCTCGCGCCGCCGGACGTCATCTTCATTGGCGGCGGTGGCAGTGAGCCGGGCGTGATGGATGCCGCGATCGCTGCGCTTGGCACCGGCGGACGGCTGGTGGCGAATGCGGTGACGACGGAAATGGAAGCCGTTCTCATCGCACAGCATGCGCGGCTTGGTGGCTCGCTGATCCGGATCGATATCGCCCGGGCCTCACCGGTCGGAACGATGACCGGCTGGCGACCGGCGATGCCGGTTACCCAATGGTCCTGGGTCAAGCCCTGAGCGAATTTCTAAGAGGATAGGATATGACGGTTCATTTCATCGGCGCAGGCCCGGGTGCGGCAGACCTGATCACGGTCAGGGGCAGGGAGTTGATTGGCCGCTGCCAGATCTGCCTCTATGCCGGCTCGATCGTGTCGCCCGAGCTTCTGCAGTATTGCCCGCCCGGCGCCCGCATCGTCGATACGGCGCCGATGTCGCTCGACGAGATCGAAGCGGAATATGTTCGCGCCGCAGAGGCCGGCGAGGACGTGGCTCGACTGCATTCGGGCGATCTTTCCGTTTGGAGCGCGGTCGCCGAACAGATCCGCCGGCTTGAGAAGCATGGCATCGCCTACACCATGACGCCCGGTGTGCCGGCTTTTGCCGCGGCTGCCGCAACGCTCGGCCGGGAGCTGACAATTCCGGCTGTGGCGCAAAGCTTGGTGTTGACCCGCGTTTCCGGCCGTGCCTCGCCGATGCCGAACAGCGAGACGCTCGCCGCATTCGGCGCTACAGGCTCGACGCTGGCGATCCATCTCGCCATCCACGCACTCGACCGGGTGGTCGAGGAATTGACGCCGCTCTATGGCGCCGATTGCCCGGTTGCGATTGTCGTCAAGGCTTCCTGGCCCGATGAACGCGTTGTGCGTGGCACGCTCGGCGACATTGCGGACAGGGTCGCGCTCGAGCCGATCGAACGCACGGCGCTGATCTTCGTCGGCCCCGGCCTCGAAGCGGCGGACTTCCGCGAGAGTTCGCTCTACGACCCCGCCTACCAGCGCCGTTTTCGCGGTCGCGAATAATCCTCGATCAGTCGGTGCCTTTCTCGCTTTCCGGCCTGGGCTTGCGCGGAACGCCATCCTGTTCTTCAAAGCGGTCGCGATAGAGCGCCGCCTGGCCGAGCAGCGCCAGTGTCACCGGCGTCGTCACGGTGACGAAGAAGATGATCAGCAGCTCGTGGAAGATCCAGCGGCTTTGCAGCACGGCGAAGCAGAGCATCGACGCCAGGCAGATCAGGATCGTGCCGCCGCTCGTCGCAATTGTCGGGGCGTGCAGCCGTTCATAGAAGTCGGAAAGGCGCAGCAGACCGAGCGAACCGATCAGCGTCATCGCGGCGCCGAAAAGCAGCAGGCCGCAGACACCGACGGCGGCCCAGGTCGGCAGGTCGGTCAGATGGCTCATTCGATCACCTCGCCGCGCATCAGGAATTTCGCGAAGGCGATCGAAGAGACAAAGCCGATCAGCGCTATGATCAGGGCGGTCTCGAAATAGATGGTGTTCGCACTGCGGATGCCGAAGGAGAGCAGCATCAGCATTGCGTTGATGTAGAGCGTGTCGAGCGCGAGGATCCTGTCCTGCGCGCGTGGCCCCCTAGCGATGCGGTAAAGCGCGCAGGCCATCGCCAGGCCGAGCATGACCTGGGAGAGCAGGACCGACCAGGTGATCGCAAGCTCAGTCATGGAATATCTCCTTCAACGCCGCTTCGTAACGCTTGACCGTCCCAAGCCACACTTCTTCGTTCTGCAAGTCCAGCACATGGAAAATCAAGGTCTTCCGGCGGCGGTCGTATTCGAGCCATGCCGTGCCCGGGGTCGCCGTCAAGATGCAGGCCAAGAGCGCGAGAGCGTTCTCATCTTCGAGATCGAGTTCGACGGTCAGAAAGCCGGCAATGGCGGGGACACGGCCGGCACGCAGGATGATCGAAGCAACGGCGATGTTCGAGCGGACAATGTCGGCGATGACCTCAAGAGCGAAGCGAGCCGCGCGCCCGATGCGGTGTAGATGCGATCTTGCCGGATGCAGCTTGAGCGTCACCCAGCCGAGCACCATGCCGAGAACGAGGCCGATGAGGATCGAGCCCGGCGCCAGCGACTGGTTCAGGAGCAACCACATCACCAGCAGCGTGAGCGACAGCAGCGGATAGGGGAACCAGGTGCGCATGGCTATTGCCCTCCCGCTCTTGGCGCGGAAAGGATACGCTCGCTCTGGAACAGCGGGTTGAGCAGATCGTCGGCGGTCGCCTGCATGTAGCGCATGGCGGGGCCGGCCTGAAGGCTCAGGAAGATGCAGGCGGCAAGCAGAACGACAACGGGCGTGATCTCGATGACGAAGACACGCGGCACAGTGCCTTCGATCGAGGCCCAGAAGGTGCGGATGCCGATGCGGTTCATCGCGATCATGGCGGCAAGTCCCGACAGGATGAGAAGCACGACATAGGTCCAATCGGCGGCAGACATCGCGGTTGCCAGGTCGGTGCCCGGCATGTCGAAGAGGCCGCGAAGGATCGCGAACTTGGCGACGAAACCCGACAAGGGCGGCAGGCCGGAAAGAAGCACGGCACAGAGGCAGAAGCAGAGGCCGAGAACGGCCATTGTCCCCGGTATCGCGACGCCGACCTCCTCCTCTTCTTCATCCTCATCGAAGTCGCCATAGGCTTCCATCGTCACCGCCAGAACGTCGGCGCCGGCGTCGCGGCCGCGGTCGACGAGTTCGATGAGCAGGAAGAAGGCGGAGATCGTCAGTGTCGAGCTGACGAGATAGAAGAGGGCGCCGGCGAGCATCCCCGCATGGCCGAGGCCGATCGCCGCAAGCAGCGTTCCGGAGGAGACCAGAACCGAATAGCCGGCGAGCCTGCCCATCGCCTGTGAGGCGAGCACGCCGATTGCGCCGAAGGCAATCGTCAGCATGCCGCCGGCAACGAGCCAATCCTGGCCGAAGCCAGCGGAGGCTCCGGCGGCTGCACCGAAAACGAGGAAGTGCAGGCGGACGATGATGTAGACGCCGACCTTGGTCAAAATGGCAAAGACTGCAGCGACCGGCGGCGTCGCGGCCGCGTAGGCCGGCGGCAGCCAGAAGCTCAGCGGCCACATGCCGGCCTTCACAAGGAAGGCGATGCCGAGGATCGCGGCGCCGGCTTCGACAAGCTGCCGGTTGTCGGGCGTAAGGGTTGCGAGCTTGGTGGCGAGGTCGGCCATGTTGAGCGTGCCGGTGACGCCGTAGATCAGGCTGACGCCGATGAGGAACAGCGACGAGGCGGCAAGATTGATCGCGATATAGTGCAGGCCGGCCTTGACACGCATGGGGCCGGAGCCGTGCAGCAGCAGGCCGTAGGATGCCGCCAGCATCATTTCGAAGAAAACGAAAAGATTGAAGAGATCGCCCGTCAGAAACGCGCCGTTGAGCCCGGCGATGAGAAGCTGGAACAGCGAATGGAAATGGTGGCCGGCGGTGTGCCAGCGCGCCATGGAATAGACCTGGGCGGCAAGCGCCAGACCGGCCGTCAGGCAGAGCATCAGCGCGGACAACCGATCGAGCACGAGAACGATGCCGAATGGCGCCGGCCAGTTGCCAAGCTGATAAATGCCTGTCCCCGGCTGGTTGCCGGCGTTCGCGGCAATGCGCATTAGGATCATGGCGACAACGAAGACGATGAGCGTCGAGCCGAAGCCGAATACGCCCTTCAGCATCCGATTGCGCTCGTCGACCGGGATCAGCGCCGCGCCGACGGCGAGCGGTAGCAGGATCGTTAGGATGAGAAGGTGCTGCAGCCAATCAGTCATGGCGCTGCTCCCTTCCGTCGACATGGTCGGTTCCGGTGAAGCCGCGCGAGGCGAGCAGCACGACGAGGAAGAGCGCCGTCATTGCAAAGCTGATGACGATCGCGGTCAGCACCAGCGCCTGCGGGACGGGATCCGTATAGCTGGCAAGTTCGCCGGCGCCTGCCGGATTGAGCACTGGTGGCGCGTTAACGCGCAACCTCCCCATGCCGAAGATGAAGAGATTGACTGCATAGGAGAGCAGCGAGAGACCGATGATGACCTGGTAGGTTCGCGGCCTCAGCAACAAGTAAACGCCTGATGCGGTCAGTGCACCGATCCCCGCGGAGAGAATGAGTTCCATTACCGAACCCCCTCCTTTTCGGCGCGCGCTGCCCGCATGTGGGCGCGCGGTGCGCGGACAGACTGGTGGGCGAGCGCAATGAGGATAAGCACCGTGGCGCCGAGGACCAGCGAAAAGACGCCGAGATCGAAGAGGATGGCGCTCGCCAGCGGAAATTTGCCGACGATCGGCAAGGTCGCATATTGCGCGTGCGAGGTGAGGAACGGATAGCCGAAGAGCCACGATCCGGCACCGGTCGCGACGGCGACCAGAAGGCCGATGCTCATCCAGCGCAGCGGATGGATGCGCAGCCGCTCCTCGACCCAGCGGGTGCCGCCCGACATGTATTGCAGGATGAAGCCGATCGACATGGCGATGCCGGCAGCAAAGCCGCCGCCCGGCAGATCGTGTCCGCGCAGGAAGAGATAGGCGGCCAGCAACCCGGTGATGGGGAACATCCAGCGCATGATGACGGAGGGCACGAAGAGATACTCGGCGACGCTGTCGCCGGCTGCCCGATCCGGGTGATCGTCGTCGAACGCGTTCTGCATCCGCTGCTGTTCCGGGGTCTCCAGACTGTCGGCCTGCGGACGGAAGCGCAAGAGAAGCGCAAAGACCGTCAAGGCGACGATGCAGAGCACGGCGATCTCGCCGAGCGTGTCGAAGCCGCGGAAATCGACGAGGATGACGTTGACGACGTTGGTGCCGCCGCCTTCCGTGTACGCGCGCTCAAGGAAATAGCTTGCGATTGTCTCCGGCGGCGGCCGAGTCATGACTGTGTTGGCAATGAGCATCATCCCGCCGCCGGCCAGGATCGCGAGAATGAAGTCTCTGAGGCGCCTGAGGCGGATGCGGAACGGAAGATCCTCGGAATCCTCGGGCTGCTTGATGCGCTTCGGCAGCCATCGCAATCCAAGCAGGATGAGGACGGTCGTGACGATTTCGACGAGAAGCTGGGTTACCGCGAGGTCGGGTGCGGAAAGCCAGACGAAGGTGATGCAGGTGACTAGCCCCGCGCCGCCAAGCAGCACGAGCGATGCCAGCCGATGAAACTTCGCCTGGTAGGCCGAACCGACGGCACAGGCGATGCCGATCACCCAGAGCAGGGCAAAGGCTGGATCGATGCCGCGTATGATGAGGGGCGGTAGTTTGAAACCGCCGAGCAACAGCGGCAATGCTCCGGCCGCGAGCGCGAGGAGAACGACGAAGCACATCTGCGTCTGCAGGCGGCGCGTGCCGAGGCTCTGCTCCAGCGAGCGGGCCCACTTCCATGAAAGCGTCACCAGCACGCGTTCGAAGATGCGCTGGCCCTGGAGCAGGCGGAAGACCGGCGGTCCCTCGATGCTGGTCGCAAGGTAGGAGCGCATCATGAAATAGAGGCCGACCCCGCCCGACAGCGCCACGAAGCTCATGATCAGCGGGACGTTCCAGCCGTGCCAGACGGCAAGGCTGTATTGCGGCGTGCGGTCGCCGAGGATCGAAACGACGGCCGTATGCAGGAAGGGACCGATCGTCTGCGCGGGAATGATGCCGACGACGAGGCAGGCAAGCACGAGGAACTCCACCGGCGCCCGCATCCAGCGCGGCGGCTCGTGCGGCTTCTTGGGCAGATCCTTCGGCATGGGGCCATAGAAGACGCCGTGAATGAAGCGCAGCGAATAGGTGACGGCAAACATGCTTGCGATCGTTGCGACATAGGGCGTCATTGTGTCGAGCGCGTTGACGAGGTGCGTCTCGATCGCCTCGGCGAAGAACATCTCCTTGGAAAGGAAGCCATTGAGCAGCGGCACGCCGGCCATGGCCGCGCTTGCGACCATGGCAAGCGTGGCGGTGATCGGCATGTAGTGGAAGAGACCGCTGAGCCTCTGCATGTCGCGCGTGCCGGTTTCGTGGTCGATGATGCCCGCGGCCATGAACAGCGAGGCCTTGAAGGTGGCGTGGTTGACGATGTGGAAGACCGCGGCGACGGCCGCCAGTGGACTGCCGAGGCTCAAGAGCACGGTGATGAGCCCCAGGTGACTGATCGTCGAATAGGCGAGGAGCCCCTTCAGATCCTTCTGGAAGATCGCGAAATAGGCGCCCAGCAAGAGGGTCGTGAGCCCGGCGAGACCGACGATCCAGAACCAGGCCTCGGTGCCGGCCATCACCGGCCAGAGCCGCGCGAGCAGGAAGACGCCCGCCTTTACCATGGTCGCCGAATGTAGGTAGGCCGAGACCGGCGTCGGCGCAGCCATCGCGTGCGGCAGCCAGAAATGAAAGGGGAACTGCGCGCTTTTCGTGAGGGCGCCGAGCAGCAGAAGGATGAGGACCGTCAGGTAGAGCGGGTGGTTGCGGATCGCGTCGCCGGAGGCGAGCACGACATCGAGATCGTAGCTTCCGACGATCCGGCCCATGATCAGCAATCCGACCAGCATGCAAAGCCCGCCCATGCCGGTCATTGTCAGCGCTATGCGTGCACCGTCTCGGGCGTGCGCATTGTGATGCCAGTAGCCGATCAACAGGAAGGAGACGATGCTCGTCAGCTCCCAGAAGACCGCAAGGAGGATGAGGTTGCCGGAAAGCACGACGCCGAGCATCGATGCCATGAAAGCAAGGAACAGCGCGAAGAAGCGCGGGACCGGGTCCTCGGCAGCCATGTAGTAGCGGGCATAGAGGACGACGAGAACGCCGATCGCCGTGATTAGCGCCGAAAACAGCCAGGCGAAGCCGTCCATCCGCAGTGTGAAGTTGAGCCCGAGCTCGGGGATCCAGTCGAGCTGATAACGCAATACGCCGCCGGGGGCGACGAAGGGATAGAGACCCGCGGTCACCAGAAAGCAGACAAGGGCGATCGCACCTGCGAACCAGGCCGTGGCCCCGCGTTGATCGGACGGAAAGAAGATTACGATGAGGCTTCCCGCAAAAGGAGCGAGAATTAAGACAGGCAGCAATTTCCCCGCGTATTCTATCGTTCCGTTCCCCTCATTGGGTATGTTGGAGAGTGGGACTTGAGGTCCCGGCAGGAGTGCCGCTCAAAAGCGACCACCGCAAACGATGCCCGGACAATCCGCGAAGCGGCAAAGGCATGTGTTTTTATGACTTTTTTCCGGCCGACTGCCAAGTCGTTCAGGAAGAAAAACGCTGATCTAGGGACCGTTTCCAGCGCCTACGCCGCCTGCCAACGGCGTTCGAAAACGAAGGTCGCGAGATCGTTGGCGTTCATCGGCCGGGCGAAGGCGTAACCCTGCAGCCCGTGGCAGCCCAACTCCTTGAGGATGCGGGCATGCTCCAAAGTCTCGACGCCCTCGGCGATCACCTCGATGCCGAGCGAGGTGCCGATGTCGATGATCGATTCGACGAGCCGTCGCTGCGCCGGCGAGGTCAGGATCGGCAGGATCAGTTGCCGATCGATCTTCAGCCGGCGCGGCGTCAGTTTGGTAAGGCTGAGAATGGAAGCGTAGCCGGTCCCGAAGTCGTCGATCTCGATCTCGATTCCCAGTTCCTTGATGCACTCGATATTCGAAAGCACCGTCACGTCGTTCTCGTCGAAGGAGATCGATTCGAGCAGTTCGAAGGAAAGTCGCCCTTCCGGTATCCGCATCTCTTTGAGGCGCTCGATCAAGGTGTCGTCGCGCAGCCGCGGATAGGAGAGGTTGACCGAGACTTTCGGGATGCGGATGCCGTTTGCTTCCCACCTCCAGATCTGGAACAGCGCCTGTTCCAGGATCTTCTGGTCGATCGATGCGACGACGTTGATGTCTTCCGCCGTCTTGAGGAAGGCGTGGGGGCTGAGCAGCCCCTTGGTCGGGTGATCCCACCGCGCCAGCGCTTCGACGCCGATGACGTCGAGCGAGGTCGGGCAGAATTGCGGTTGGAAATAGGCAATGAATTCGTTCCGCTCGAGACCGCGAAGAATTTCGTCAGCGGTCTGTTTCGTCTGGAACACCGCCGTCTTCAACGCGCCGGTGAAGGTTTCGTGCCTGTTGCGGCCGCGGCGCTTGGCCTCATAAAGCGCGATGTCGGCGTTGACGAGAACCTGCGAAAGCTCGTCTCCCGCGAGCGACTGGGCGGCAATGCCGATGCTGACACCGATGCGGCATTCCTGATCCTTGTAGCGGATCGGCACGCTCATCGCTTCGATGACACGTGACGCAAGCGCGGCATCCTCGTGCCGGTCGGGGCTCTGTCGGATGATCACGAATTCGTCGCCGCCGATGCGGGCGACGAAGTCCCCCTCGCGCGCATTCTGCCGCAAGAGTTCAGCCGCATGCCTCAGGATTTCGTCGCCGGCAGCATGGCCGAGCGTGTCGTTGATCTGCTTGAAACGATCGAGATCCATATGAAAGATGCTGAGCTTCGCTCGATCATCGAAATGCTGGCTGCGGTCGGCGAGGATCTCGTCGAGGAAGCGGCGGTTCGGCAGGCCGGTGAGCGGGTCGTGCAGCGCGTTGAACTCCATGCGATGGCGCGCAGCTTCCAGTTCGGTGCTATGGGCCTCGGCAAGCCGCTTGGCCTCGGAAAGCGTGGCTCTCGTCTCGAAATCGGCCGTCACGTCCCAATTGACGCCAACGATTTTCCTGCGGCCGTCTGCGCCGGCGTAGGTAGAGCCGATCGCCCGAATATGACGGACCTTGCCGCCGGCGAGACAGATGCGGAACTCGGAATTGTAGGCGCCGCCGTTCTCAAGCGCCTCGGCAAACTCCTCCTCGGCGCGCGCCAGGTCGTCCGGGTGCAGCGTATCCCTCCAGTCGTCGTAAATTTCGCGCATCGATTTTCCGATGCCGTAGAGTTCCTTCATCAGGCTGTCCCACAATAACTTCCCGCTCTCGATATCGAGTTCCCAGATACCGATCTCGGAGGTGTCGAGCGCGATCTTCAGGCGATGTGAAAGTTCCTGAAGCTGATCTTTGCTCTGCCTCAGAGCCCGGATGTTCCTCTGGCGCTCGGCCATGAGCCGGCCCGTGATGAGCATGGGGACGACGATCACCAATCCGCCGATTACGATCAGGAGACGGGTCTGCCAGGCGTTGTCCGGCGTCGCGGGCCAGCCGCCCTTGGGGATTGCCGCGATCCTCCATGAACCTTCGGGGAGGGACACGCTCATCTCGACCGGGTTCTGGTTGAAGATCGCGGGATCGCCGAAGAAGACCGCTCCCTCGCTTCCAAGGCCGTCGCGACCGGCTATCGCGATTTCGATGCCGAGTGTCGGCGAGACGAGGCCGCTGTCGCGATAAAGGCGGTCGACATCGATCACCGCCGAAACGAGGCCCCAGAAGCGATTGCTGCCGCCGCCAAATTCTGTCGACACCGGAAACCGGGCGATCAGGCCCTTGCCGCCCTGGACGAGGTCGACCGGACCGGCCAGCACCATCTTGCCGCTTGCCACCACCCGCATGACGGCTCCGCGCTGTTTGTCGTTGGTGCGGTAGTCGAGGCCGATGGCCTTTTCGTTGCCCGCCAGGGGATAAACCATCGAGACGACCAGACTGGGCGCGGCGGCGATGTTGCGGAGCTGCGATCGCTCGCTGAAGATGCTCCGCGCAAGCTCGCCGAAGCGCTGCTGTCGCATATCGGGTTCGGTCGAGATCGTGCCAATCAGGCCGCGGACGAGCTGTATACTGCCGTTGATGCTGCTCTCTAGGCTCGAGCGTATCGGATTGAGTTCATCCGCGACCTCCGAGCGCGTGCGTGCCTCCGACACGACTTGGTTCTGATTGTCGGCAAGAATTCCAGCGACGATCACCACGAAGATCGCGATGATCGCTGGAAGGTAGTTGGGGGTGAGAAATCGCGAGAGTCGGGACATTCCAAGCTTGATACGGTTCTTATCCGGCACGAGGGCGCCCCAGAGAGCGCGGATGGCGAGGCAACGGTCCGGATAATTCCAGACTCTTCTTAACAATTCTTCATTCGGACTTGCTCAAATAGGCCCGGCTGCGAGATCTGCCCTACTGCACGTTTCGGATTTGAGGGTAGCGCATGCAGCAACTCAACGTCCTGCAGCGTCCCTTGCGCGTCCGATAGGCCGCTATACCTTCGTCTCGATCATCGCCTGCAATGTTTCGAGCCTGTCGGCGTCCCGCGGCAGTTTGTCCGCGCGGAGGCGGGCAATGCGCGGAAAGCGCATCGCAACGCCCGACTTGTGCCGGGTGGAACGGTTCAGGCCTTCGAAAGCGACCTCGACGACAAAGCCGGCATCGGGCTCGGCGCGGACCGCGCGCACCGGACCGAAGCGCTCGACCGTATTGTCACGCACAAAGCGGTCGAGAATTTCGAGTTCGGCATCGGTGAAGCCGAAATAGGCCTTGCCGACCGGAACCAAAACCGTTTGCCCGTCGCTCTCCGTCCAGACGCCGAAGGTGAAGTCGGAATAGTAGCTCGATCGTTTGCCATGGCCGCGTTGCGCATACATCAGCACCGCGTCGATATTGAAGGGCTCCCGCTTCCATTTGAACCAGGGTCCCTTCGCCCGGCCGGCCACATAGGGAGAGTCCAGCCGCTTCAGCATGACCCCTTCGATAACCGGGTCCGGCGGGTTTGAGCGAAGCCGATCGAGTTCCTCCCAGGTCGCGAACGGGACGAGCGGCGAGACGTCAAAATGTTGAGGAGATGCCGCGTCGATCAGCGTGCCGAGAGCTTGGCGACGCTCCTTGAACGGTTCGGCTCGAATGTCCCGTTCGCCGGAAAAGAGGATGTCGTAGCCGCGAATGAAAGCGGGATATTCCTCGAGCAACTTGCGATTAACGGTCTTGCGGTTCAGGCGCTGCTGCAGGTCGGCGAACGTGCCGGTCGCCTGGTTGCTGCGGGCGGTTCCTCCCACCAGCAGTTCGCCGTCGATGACGCCGGTGAAGTCGGCCGCTTCGAGGATTTCCGGAAAGGCGCCGGAGATCTCGTCGCCGCTGCGCGAATAGAGCCGCCGCACGCCGCCGATATTCGCCAGCTGAACGCGAATCCCATCCCATTTCCACTCGGCGGCGAAGTCCGCCGGATCCAGTCCTTCGAGATCGCCTTCGCCGACCGGCGTCGCGAGCATGACGGCATGAAATACCGCCGGCGTCGTCAGGACGGGCATGTCCGCTTCGCCACTCAGCCAGAGGAAAAGCGGCAGATAGGGCGGCGCAAGGCCATGCCAGAGGGTTTCTATCTCGCCGACATCCTTGCCGCCCATTTCCGCCAGCGCCTGTTTCGCCAGCCGTGCCGAAACGCCGATCCTGAGGCCCCCGGTGACGAGCTTCAGAAGCGCGAACCGGCCCGATGTGTCGAGTTGATCGAGCATGTCGCGCACCAGCGATCGCACCTCGGACCGGCCGGCCATCTGCAGCCGTTCGACGACCTCTCCGAGCGAAATATCGGCTGCGACGCGCTGCTGCGGCGGTTCCCAAACCAGCGAGACGGTTTCCGCGAGATCGCCGACATAGTCATAGGAATAGCGGAACAACACCTCGTCCATGCGCTCGAGCAGGAGGTCGCGGATCAGTTGGGGCTTGACCGTATTGAGTGTCAGCGTGCCGGCGATCGCGGCAAGGGCGTAGCCGCGGCTCGGGTCGCCAGCCTCGCGAAAATAGTCCGCAAGCAGGCGGATCTTGGCATTTCGCTGCGGCGTCAGAACCAGCCGGTCGAGCAGTTCGGCGAAGGCCTTCATGGTTCTCACTCTCCCTCGTCGTCGTAACCAACGAGGTGAAGGGGACGTGCCGGAATGCCCTGCAATTCGCACCAGCGCACCAGGGCCTCCTCGCGGCCATGCGTCACCCAGACTTCGGCGGGCGCGATCTCGCGTATCGTTCCCGTGAGTTCGGCCCAATCGCAGTGATCGGATATGACGAGGGGCAGTTCCACGCCGCGTTGCTTGGCGCGCTGGCGAATGAGCATCCAGCCCGAGGCGAAAACGGCGAGGGGATCGGCGAAGCGCCGCGCCCAGCGATCGGCAAAGGCCGACGGCGGGCCGATGACGATGGCGCCGGCGAAATCCTGCCTTCCCTCGCCGCTAAGCGTCGCCGGGCGGATCTCGCCGAGATCGATGCCCTCGTTCTGATAGTACTCGCACAGCTTGGCGAGCGCCCCATGGATATGGATGGGCTCGTCATAGCCCTGCTGACGCAGGAGGGCGATGACCCTCTGCGCCTTGCCCAGTGCATAGGCGCCGACCATGTGGGCGCGCTCGGGAAATTGCCTTAACGACATCAGCAGCCGGGCGATCTCGGCGCCGTCGTCCGGATGGTGGAAGACCGGGAGGCCGAAGGTCGCCTCGGTGATGAAGACGTCGCAGGGGACGGGCTCGAAAGCCCGGCAGGTCCGATCCGGCCGCCGTTTGTAGTCGCCGGAGACGACGATCCGCGTTCCATCCGCCTCGACGGCGATCTGCGCCGAGCCGAGGACGTGGCCGGCCGGATGAAAACGGACGGTCACGCCATTGACGGTGATCGTTTCGCCAATGGGAGCGATCTGGCTCGCACCGCAAAAGCCGTCGCCGTAGCGGATGCGCATAATGTCCAGCGTCTCGCGCGTCGCGAGCACATGGGCATGGCCCGCGCGGGCATGATCGGCATGACCGTGGGTGACGAGGGCCCTTTCGACCGGCTGAACCGGGTCGATGTAGAAGTCTCCCATTTCGCAATAGAGGCCCTTGGGGGCGGGATAGAGCAAGGTGTCCGGCTTCATGCAGACAAAGATAGCTGGCAGATGCGCGTCTGCCAGCTATGCGGAACAAGATTTTCGTCCCTCTTCTTCTAGTCGCGCAACGACAGCGTATCGGCAATAAGCTTCAGCACGGCCTCTGTATCGATGCCGGTGCAGACCTTCTGGCTTGGAAGGCCGTCCCAGGGGCTCGGCGGAAACAGCCGCGCATCCGGCTTCTGGATCGTCTGGCCGTCGGCGATGCCTCCGCAGATGACGCGGATCGGGCCGCTGCGGGTGCGGAACAGGTCCGGCGCAACGACATAGGCGCAGGCACAGCTGTCATGGATGATCATGCCGTCATCGACATGCTGCTCGTAGAAGGTGATGTAGAACTGCGAGATGTCGGACAGGAGCCTTGCCGGCGGTCCGCCGCGCTCGGCGATATCGACCAGCATGGCCCGCGTCATCACCGTGCGCGTGGTCACATCGAGGCCGATGACGGTGACGGGCCACGGCGCCGTCATCACCACGTCGGCAGCTTCCGGGTCTCCATGGATGTTGGCTTCCGCCGCCGGCGTGATGTTGCCGGGAACGTCGAAGGCGCCGCCCATGATCACCACGTCCTTGACCAGCCCGGCGATTTCCGGATCGTCGCGCAATGCCAGCGCCAGATTGGTCATTCGTCCTACGGCGACGAGCGTCACCTCGCCTGGATTGGCGCGCACCGTATCTATGATGAAGCGATGCGCCGGACGGGGGTCGAGCGGCACGTCGATCTTTTCCGGCACGTCAATATTGCCGAGCCCATCTTCGCCATGAATGCCCGTCGGCCAGCCGACATGGGGGCGGCCGTGATCGAAGGTCTCGCCAAGCCCCTTGGCGACCGGCGCCGCGATGTTCCACGCCTGTTTCAGGAAGAGCGCGTTGCGCGTCGTCGTCTCAACCGAGGCATTGCCGAAAACCGAGGTGATGCCGATGAGATCGATGTCCGGGTGCCGGTGCAGGAAGAGCAGCGCCATTGCGTCGTCGACGCCGGGGTCCGTATCGAAAATAACCTTGTGCATGTGTTCTTCTTTTCTTTTTTGGAAGTGGATAGTAATGCCGCTACTGGAAGCGGCGAATGCTAAGCGGCACCAAGTCGGCGTTCTCGCCCGTCGTGAGAAGTGGGCCGCCGACGCACCCCGATGATGCCTGCTCCAACCATTCCGATACGCGCCATGATGCGGCCGGTCCCTCACACGAAGAATTTGCGGCATTCCTTTTAGTTGAGCCCGGCGCGAGAGCAAGACCTATTCCCGGGAGGATCGTTGCAGTCCGCGAGAGTTCCGATAGCCAACGCGGGTGGAAACGGATGATGATCCGCATCCTGCATTCTTCTTATCCCGCTGAACGGACTTAAACTTTCCGAAAGGTCGTTGACCTATCGTGGTAACGGCCTGCGGGCTTTTCTTTGCAATTTTGAAGACGACAGCGGAGCCGCAGGTGAAGGCTATTTTCAACAGATTGCGTCCTTCCAAAAGGCTGGTGGTCATCCTGTCCGCCGCGCTCAGCGTTTCCGCGGCATCCGGCGGTGCCGCCGTCTATGTCGGTCGCGACAGGCTTATGGCCCGTCTTGCCGAGCCGTCCCCATCCGGGCTCGAATGTACGACGATCCGGACGCTGAAGCTCGATCACAACGGCCAACGCTGGGTCAGGATGCATGTAAAGACCGACAGGGCGAGCGGACCGGACCGCATCAGGACGGCGCTGCGCGTGGTCGGTGCGCTATCGCACAAGGAGAAGGCCGATCTCTATCAGGTCGTCGTGCTCGACGCGGCGGGACCGGAGGAGCGGGCTGCGGTGCGCGGCGCGGCGATCGGCGCCGAGGTTCTTTTTGCGCCCGGCCCACAGAGCGTCAGGGGGATGGAAGAGCCGTTCCGCGCTTCCTACAATGACGGGGCCGCGAACGCCTCCGGCATGTTCCACGGCAGGACCGTTCGGCTTGAACTTCACGAGGTGCGCGCCCTGATGAGTGCCATGGAGGATCGTTCGCTTTGCATCGATCCGTCTGCGGCCGTAATCGAAGGCGTGGAGGCCGACGAAGCCGGCGCGCAAACAGTCGGGAGCGCCGAGGCGCCCGCCGGCCATTAGAGCCCTTCAGGGTCAAATGGAAGCAGTTCTGCCGGAGCAGGTTTTCGTCAGGGCATAGGCGATTGGCGAAGGGGCGTACCCGGATGTACGTCCGAGCCGATCGCCTCTGAGCCTGGCGGAAAGATGCCCGGCCCTTCGGGTTGGCTGAAACGGGCCGCCTGATCGACCGGCCGGCTTGGACGTATGCTTTGGCTACGCCGCGCGCCGGCCGGTCGACCATCCGACTCCGTTTGAGCCAACAGAACTGTTTCCATTTAACCCTGAAGGGCTCTAAGGCAATCCGTCGCGACAAAAGCAAAAAGCCCGCCGGGTGAAGGGCGGGTCTTTACGCATGGCTGTCCGCGCGGGTTTAGTCGGCCTTGTGGCGTCGGGCCGGGAACAGGATGACGTCGCGGATCGACGGCGCGTCGGTGAGCAGCATGATCAGGCGGTCGACACCGATGCCGAGGCCCCCGGCCGGCGGCATGCCCTGGTCGATCGCATCGAGGAATTCGTCATCGAGCTGCTTTGCCTTTTCGCCGCGCGCATGCGCCTGTTCGAGCTGCTCGACCATGCGGGCGCGCTGCTCTTCCGGATCGTTGAGTTCCGAGAAGGCGTTGCCGAGTTCCCAGGTGTTGCAATAGGTCTCGAAACGCTCGACGAGGCGCGGCTCGCCCGGCACTTCCTTGGCGAAGGGCGAGATGTCCTTCGGGAAATGCGTGACGTGGGCGGGCTGGATCAGCGTCTGTTCCACCTTTTCCTCGAAGACGAAGGCCAGGCATTCGCCCCAGGTCCAGTCCTTCTCGACCTCGAAGCCGGCGGCGCGCGTGGCGGCACGCGCCTCCTCGTCGGTCTTCATCGCCAGGAAGTCGATCCCGGTGGCTTCCTTAACGGCGTCCGGCATGGCCACGCGGCGGAACGGCCCCTTGAAGGAGATTTCCTTGTCTCCATAGGTGAATTCCGTCTTGCCGTGGACCAGGAGCGCCAGTTCGGCGAACAGCCGCTCGACGAGGTCCATCACGTCCTCGTAGTCGGCGTAGGCCCAGTAGCACTCCATCATCGTGAATTCCGGATTGTGCCGGGTGGAGACGCCTTCGTTGCGGAAGTTGCGGTTGATCTCGAAGACCTTGTCGGTCAGCCCCGAGACCAGCGTACGCTTCAGGTAGAGTTCGGGCGCGATGCGCAGGAACATGTCGAGCTTCAGCGTGTTGTGATGCGTCTTGAAGGGCTCGGCGGTGGCGCCGCCATAGACCGAGTGCAGCATCGGCGTCTCGACTTCCATGAAGCCATCATTTTCCATGAAGCGGCGGATCCCGGATACGATCCGGCTGCGCTGCTGGAAGCGGAGCTTCGACTCCTCGTTGGTCATGATGTCGAGATGACGCTTGCGGTAGCGCAGTTCGATGTCGGAGAGGCCATGCCACTTCTCCGGCATCGGCAGAAGCGACTTGGTCAGCATCGTAATCGTTTTTGCGTTGATCGTCAGCTCTCCACGCTTGGTGCGGCGGACGATGCCCGTAACGCCGATGATGTCGCCGATGTCGATCATCGGCAGCAGCGCCCGCGCCTCTTCCGGGGTCGTGTCCTTGTGCGAGAAAATCTGGATCTTGCCGGAAGCATCATGGATATCCATGAACATGCCGGAGTTGCGCGAGGAAAAGACGCGACCGGCGACGGTCACGACGTCCTGCGTTTCGGTGTCCGGCTCCAGGCTTTCATATTTCGCCGCGAGTTCCGCATTGGTCATCGTCCGGTGGAAATGCGCCGGATAGACGTCGCCGATCTGCTCGCGCAGCAGCTTCAGCTTCTGTGCACGCACTTCTGTAGCGTCGGAGGAAAGGCTGGCCGTTGCTGTCTTCTCGTTCATGGTCCTGTCCTTACTTTCCGCTGCCGGCCATCGATGCGACCACCTGGGCCGCGACCTTCAGGCGCTGGCGCACAACCGCGCGGCCGAGCAGTTCCATCGAATCGAACAGCGGCAGCGAGCGCTGCGAGCCCGACACGGCGACGAAGAGCGGCGCGACGATGGCTTTCAGCTTCTTGCCCATGCGCTCGGCGACCGCGCGCAGTTCCGCTTCGATCGATTCCTTGTTCCATTCGAGGATCTTTTCAAGATCCGGCTGGACGGTATTGAGAATCTCGAGCAGTTCCTCGGGCGAGGCTTTCACGCCGGCAAAGGCCGCCGGCTGCAGGCCGAGATCCGACTTGAACAGGAAGGCGGTGAGGTCGGGCAGTTCGCCGAGCTTCGAGATACGCGACTGGGCGAGCTTCAGGCCCTCCTTGAGGCGATCGTTTTCCGCCGCCCAGGCGAAGATCCGTGCGGCGAAGTCTTCCTCGGAAAGCTTTTCGCGGATCCAGCGCGCGTTCAGCCAGTCGAGCTTCTGGATATCGAAGATCGCGCCGGCCTTCGAGAGGTTTTCCGGATCGAACTTTTCCGCCAGTTCGTCCATCGTCAGCAGCTCTTCGCCTTCGGCGATCTGGATGAAGAACAGGCCGAGGAAGTTCATCAGCGCTTCCGGCAGGTAGCCGAGCGCCGTGTAATAGGAGATTGACGTCGGGTTCTTGCGCTTCGACAGCTTCGACTTGTCGGCATTGCGCATCAACGACAAGTGCATGAACTTCGGCGGTTCGAGACCGAGATACTGATAAATCAGGATGTGCTTCGGCACCGAAGCCAGCCACTCCTCGCCGCGCGCGACGTGGGTGATCTTCATCAGATGGTCATCGACGACGTTCGCCATATGATAAGTCGGCATGCCGTCGGCCTTGAGCAGGACCTGCATGTCGACCGCGTCCCACGGAATCTCGACGTCGCCATAAACGCCGTCGTGGAACTTGCACGAGCCTTCGGTCGGGATCTTCATACGCACGACATGCGGCTCGCCGGCCGCGACGCGCGATGTCACTTCCTCGGCCGAGAGGCTGAGGCACAGGCCGTCATATTTCGGCGGCTTGCCGGCGGCGCGCTGTGCCTCGCGCATCTGCTCCAGCCGCTCGGGCGTGCAGAAGCAACGGAAGCCGTGGCCGTTCTCGACGATCTTCTCGACGTATGGCTTGTAGATGTCCTTGCGATCGCTCTGGCGGTAGGGACCGTAGGGGCCGCCGATATCGGGGCCTTCTGACCACTTCAGCCCACACCATTTCAGCGCGTCGAGCACCTTCTGTTCGAACTCCGGCGTCGAGCGCGTCGCGTCGGTGTCCTCGATGCGCAGGATGAATTCGCCGCCGTGCTTCTTTGCGAAGAGATAGTTGAACAGCGCAATATAGGCTGTGCCGACATGCGGTTCGCCGGTGGGTGAGGGTGCAATGCGCACCCGGACTGATGAATCTGCCATGGTCTTTGCCCGTTTCGACGTGCTTTTGGGCCCTTGCCGGAGTGCATTTCCAGCTTGTGGGCGCGCATTTTATGGGAAGGAAAGGCCCACAAGGGTGCCGCACCAGCGGTATCGGCGGGCAATTCCAATCGGCAGGCGTGAGACCATAGAAAGCCCCGCATGTCAACGGAAAGTGGACAGGCCATTTTGTTGGAACGTTCACGGTCGTCAGGCGTTTATCCAATCGAGGACGCGGACCGTGCCAACCGGACGCGACGGAAGTGGAGAATGCGGGAATTTTTCCGGTTTCTTCTCGTAACCAACGAAAACGGTAGTCGAACTCCCAACCCGTCCGGTTCGTATCCTCACTTGTCTCCCGCAGTCAAAGAGGCCTGCATTCTGCGAATGCAGGCCTCTTCATTTGGCGTTTCGCGCGTGGCTATTGCACGCTTTTCCTGGAATTGTCAGTGCAGCTTCTTGGCCTGCTGTTTTCTCAGCCGGGCGTTGCGCGCCATCATATTCAGCATCTCGACGAGGGCCGAGAACGCCATGGCGGCGTAGACGTAGCCCTTCGGAACGTGGAAGCCCATTCCCTCGGCCATCAGCGTGGTGCCGATCATCAGCAGGAATGCAAGCGCCAGCATCACGATCGTCGGGTTCCTCTCGATGAAGTTAGCGAGCGGCGTCGCCGCAAACAGCATGACGGTAACGGCGACGATCACGGCGATGACCATGATCGGCAGATGCGGGGTCATACCGACAGCGGTGATGATGCTGTCGACCGAGAAGACGAGGTCGAGCAGCAGGATCTGGCCGATCGCTGCGGCAAAGCTGTTGATCGCCGAAGACGCGATGAAGTCCTCGCCATGATCGCTCGGATCGACGTTGTGGTGGATCTCCTTGGTTGCCTTCCAGACAAGAAAGAGACCACCGGCAAGCAGGATCATGTCCTTCCAGGAGAAGGCGTGGCCGAGGGCTTCGAAAACCGGCTCGGTCAGTTGCACGATCCAGGCAATGGTGCCGAGCAGCGCCAACCGCATGACCAGTGCAAGGCCGATGCCGATGCGGCGGGCGCTGACGCGGCTTTCGGCGGGAAGTTTGTTCGTGAGAATTGAAATGAAGATCAAGTTGTCGATGCCGAGCACCACCTCCATGACAATAAGCGTGATCAGAGCAACCCAAGCCTCGGGGCTTTGGGCGAGCGTCAGGATTTCCTGCATCGGCGATCTTTCCTCTCCTACTGGGCGTGTCGTCGCCCGGGATTCGCCGGACTATTTAAGGAAGATCGCCGCAGTGGCAAGCGCTGCTGCTGTTTCGCGGCTGCGTTTTTACCGTTTACTGTTTTATCGGCACCCAAATTTCGACGACGCCCATCCCCGTGCGAGGATCGAAGCGGTCGTCATATCTTTCCATCATGTCCGGAAGCTGGCCGTGCTCCAGCCCGGATTGCGGAAACCACGACCCGAAAATGTGATGGGCAGTCGTGGAGATCGCCGATATGTGTCCTTTGTGGAGGAATACGGCATAGCGTTGCCTGGGCAACTTCAGAACGGTAAATTCGTCCGGCAATCCGTCCGTATCGTCGACTTCCACCGAGGCCATGTAGCGAAAGCGCCCGGCCTCGCCGTCCGACTGTGTGCATACGCCATAGGCGACATTCCCGCGCTGGCCGGGCACATTGCCGAAATGGGCGTTGAAGCGCTGCCAGAGCGAGGGGATACCTTCGGTGCGATTGTAGTCATAGGTTTCAGCGAGACCGGCGAGGAGAAGCCCGGGGCTCTCCTCGAAACGGGGCGGTTCGATCTTCAAGGTGCGTGCGTCGTTCATCCTGATCGGCTCCATCAGTTCGACATTGCGGACGTGCCCTTGCTTGCGGACTGATTCGGGTGTCACGCCGAACTGCTCGCGAAAGGCACGGGTGAAGGCCTCGTGCGAGCCATAGCCCGCATCGAGGGCCACTTCGAGAATGCTGGATGTGCCATTGGCGAGGGCCTGCGCGGCGCCGCTAAGGCGCCGGCCGCGGATATAGGCGCTGATCGAGCGACCGGTCGAAAGCCCGAAGACGCGTGACAGATGGTAGCGCGAAAGGCCCGCGGCCTCGGCGATCTCGTCGAGCGATATATCCTCGGCGAAATGGCTCTCGATGAACCAGATCGCCCTGCCGATGGCACTCATGCTCACTCCCGTAATGGACACGCACGTCTTACGGCCTCACGGCCGGCTGCGTTTGATCGCAATTGCTCGATTGGTAGAGAATGGTGCCGCGCGAAGCGAAGCTACTGCATGCTTCCTTGATGGTAGCCGATTTAGCAATAAAGACACGCCGTAATTCAAAGTGCCGCAGCGTCCTTTGCGCGACGCGGTGGGCCCGGGCTTTAGCCGTCGTTCGATTTCTGACCGTAGGCCGCCAGGAAGACGCGGATGGCCGATCTTACGTTCTTCTCGATCCGGTCGGCCGTGGGTGCCTCGCACATGCCGAAGAGGCGGCCCTTGAAGATTCCGGCCGAGGACAGTTCGATGAATTGTTTCGCGGCTAACTCCGTGTCATCGATCGATAGCGTGCCAGCCTCGACCTGCTGGTCGAGATAAGTTTTCAAGACCGTGTAGCCGTTCTCCGGCGTTGCCGTGAAGAACCGCTGCGCCAACCGCGGCATCCGATCGATCACGCTGAGCACTGTGTGCATGGCCCGGATCGTGTAGTCGGACGTAATGCTCGTCACCAGCATTACGCCGAAATCAAAAAGCGTGTCTTCGAGTGGCGCGTTGTCGTTCAGCAACTGCTTGACGCTCATCACGATGCGGCTGCGCTCGCGCGCGATCAGCGCCTCGAACAGGTCCTCCTTGTTTTCGAAATAGACGTAGAGCGTGCCCTTCGAAACGCCTGCCTCGCGGGTGATATCGTTCATGCTGGCAGCGTCGAAGTTGCTCCTCATGAAAACGCGTTTTGCGCCTTCGAGGATTTGCTCGCGTTTGGCCGGATCCTCGCCGGCAGCGTGCCGCCCACCGCTCGAAGGGTGCTGTTGCTGATCCTGCAGGGGTTTTTCCTGCTGTGGGCTTTTCGCTGACGTCATGGCTACCGGACGTTTTCACTCCTCACATTAAGATGATCTTAGATGAAATTTTACCCAAAACCATAAACACGGCCGATTCCAACAAAGACAAGGGGCGGGAAGGAGCCCGCACACTTTTCTTTGCCTTTGCCAATCTTTGCGCTTTGCCAAGCAATCGAACCATCCAGTTCGATTTCCTCTTGATATGCGACCCAAAAGGCATTATGTCAAGTTCAATCGAACCGAACGGTTCAGTTCAATCCAATCCAAGCCGGTGTCATATGTCCGCTTCCAGCACCTCCAGCGCTGCCCGTGTCCGTCCCGTCGGCGATGATTTTGAAGTCGTGGATTCTCCGAAGGCCGAAGTTACTGCGCCCGCAAGCGAGGCTCCGTCGGTCGCCGAGCGCCCGGTCGCCGATGTTGCCGCGCCCCAGAAAAAACGCCGCAAGCCGGTGTTGCCGGTCCTGGGGCTGGCGCTGCTCGCTGCCGCTGCCTGGTACGGCTATGACTGGTGGACCAACGGGCGTTTCATGGTTTCGACCGATGACGCCTATATCGAGGGCGATATCGCGACCATCTCGCCGAAGGTGTCCGGCTATGTCGCGAAGGTTGACGTGGTCGCTAACCAGCATGTGAAGGCCGGTGATCCGCTGGTGACACTCGAGGACGGCGACTATCGCATCGCTGCGGAGCAGGCCGAGGCGCAGATCGCCACGCAGAGGCTCGCGCTCAGCCGCTTCGATGCGCAGATCGCCGGGGCAAAGGCGAGCCTCAGTCAGGCCGAAGCGCAGAAGACAGCCCTTGAGGCGACCGTCCGCGGCGCCGAACTGACGCAGAAGCGCGCCAGCGACCTCCAGTCCAAGGCCGTCGGAACGGTCGCCTCACGCGACAATGCCGATGTCGCGCTCGATCAGGCGCGCGCAAATCTTGCCGGTGCCGAGGCCAACATCGCCGCGGCCAAGGCGAATATCACAGTGCTCGAGGCACAGCGTAGCGAGGCGGAAAGCACGATCCGCTCGCTGGAACTCGCGCGCGACAAAGCCAATCGCGACCTGGGCTTCACGGTGCTCAAGGCACCCTATGACGGTGTCGTCGGCAATGTCGCGGTTCAGGTCGGCGACCTCGTTTCCGCCGGACAGCGTCTGGCGGCCCTCGTGCCGGTGGACCAGCTCTATATCGATGCCAATTTCAAGGAAACGCAGATCGCGCATCTGGTGCCGGGCTCCAAGGTCCAGATCCATGTCGACGCCTATGATGACCATCCGATCGAAGGCACGGTCGCCTCGATCGCGCCGGCATCCGGCTCGGTCTTCTCGCTGCTGCCGGCAGAAAATGCGACCGGCAACTTCACCAAGGTCATCCAGCGCGTTCCTGTGCGCATCAAGCTGCCGGCCGACGTGCTGGCCGAAGGGCACTTGCGCGCGGGCCTGAGCGTCGTCGTCGACGTCGATACCCGCACGGCGCCCGATCAGTCGAAAGTGGCTGCAGCAAAGTAAGGCCGCGTAGCGGACGAGGAGTGGCAGAGATGGCCGCAACGGCAACGGCGGGCTCGGTCGCGGCAAGCGCGCCCAGGGCCGAGGAACAGATGGACCCGAGACGGCTGATCGCCTTCTTCGCGATGGTGGTCGGCATGTTCATGGCGATCCTCGACATTCAGATCGTGTCGGCCTCGCTCGCCGAAATCCAGGCCGGCCTTTCGGCCGGATCGGACGAGATCGGCTGGGTGCAGACGTCCTATCTGATCGCCGAAGTCATCATGATCCCTTTGTCGGGCACGCTCGCGCGCATCGTCTCGACACGGGTCTTGTTTTCCGTCGCCGCGGCCGGCTTCACGGCGTCGAGCGCACTTGCCGCGACTGCCACCAATATCGACCAGATGATCGTCTACCGGGCGATCCAGGGCTTTATCGGCGGCGGCATGATCCCGTCGGTCTTTGCTGCCGCCTTCACGATCTTTCCGCCGTCGAAGCGTAATGTCGTCTCGCCGATCATCGGCCTCATCGCAACGCTCGCGCCGACCATCGGCCCGACGGTCGGCGGCTATCTAAGCCACGCCTTCTCCTGGCACTGGCTGTTTCTCGTCAACGTCATCCCAGGCATCATCGTCGCGACGCTCACCTGGACGTTCATCGACTTCGACAAGCCCGAATTGGGGCTGATGAAGAAGTTCGACTGGTGGGGGCTCGCCTCCATGGCGATCTTCCTCGGCTCGCTCGAATATGTGCTGGAGGAAGGTAACGCCAACGACTGGTTCAATGACGATCACATCGTCCTGGGTGCGGTCGCCACCGCACTTGCGGCGATCATCTTTTTCTATCGCGCGTTCAAGGTCGAGTTCCCGGTGGTCGATCTCAGGGCCTTCACCAATCGCAACTTCGCCTTCGGCTCGCTCTTCTCCTTCGTCATGGGCATCGGCCTCTACGGCCTTACCTATCTCTACCCGCTCTATCTCGGGCGCATCCGCGGCTACGATTCGCTGATGATCGGCGAGACCATGTTCGTCTCCGGCCTTGCCATGTTCTTGACGGCGCCGGTCGCCGGCTTCCTCTCGGGACGGCTGGACCCGCGGGTGCTGATGACGATCGGCTTTGCCGGCTTTGCGGCCGGCACGTGGACGATGAGCCAACTGACCGCCGACTGGGATTTCTGGGAACTGCTCGTGCCGCAGATCCTGCGCGGCTGCTCGCTCATGCTCTGCATGGTGCCGATCAACAACATCGCGCTCGGCACGCTGCCGCCCGCCCGCATACGCAACGCCTCCGGCCTCTACAACCTGACCCGCAACCTCGGCGGCGCCGTCGGCCTTGCGGTCATCAACACCATCCTCACGCAGCGCCAGGATTTCCACTATGCCCGGCTTGCCGAGCACATCCAGTGGGGCAACCCGGTGGCGGTCGAACGGCTCAGGAACATGGCCTCGAACTTTACCGCCCATGGCCTCGACGGAGCGACGATCGCGGTCAAGCAATTGGCGGCGATGGTTCAGAAGCAGGCGGTGATCCTGTCTTTTGTCGACGTCTTCGTGATCCTGACGGTATTGTTCCTGTCGCTGATCATTGGCGTCATGATGATCGCCAAGCCGCAGGGCGCCGGCGCCGGTGGCGGCCACTGAAGGAAGATGCGGCACGCTTTACGTGCCGCATCGCCTGCTGCACACTCCATAGCGGCTGAAGCCGATGGGCCAACCAGTTCCGTTCGTGCCGGAAGCGGCCTTCGCTGCGGGAGGTGTCCAAAGTGAGCAATCCGGATTGCTGCGGCCTGTCCCGGCGCACCTTTCTCGCGACGGCCGCGGGCGCAGGTCTGTCGCTTGTCGGCGGTCGCGTCCGTGCTGCCAATGCATGGCCTCCCGTCGATGCCACCTTTCTTTTCTCAAGCGACATCCACGCCTGCATCGTTTCCACCGAAGGACTGGCACCGAACTGCGAGGCTGAGGGCAAGACCGACGCCAGCCTCCTGCGCCACGTCGCGGCGCTCAACGCCATTTCCGCGCAGCGCTGGCCAGCGACGATCGATGGAGACCCGAGCGGCCTCGCCAGTGCGGGCCAGAAAATCGAGCGCCCGCTCGGCCTTGTTCTCGGCGGCGACATCACCGACGATGGCGGCGGTCAGGTTCGCCAGCCCCGCGAGGGACGGCAGTTGCAGCAGTTCCAGAACCGATACGAGCAAGGTCCGGGCCCGCAGCACATTCACTTTCCCGTCTATGTCGGGCTCGGAAACCATGATCTCGACCAGGACGGTCCGCCACCGAATGTCGATTGGTATCGCCGGGAACTGCGCGATTATGTCGAGCTTACCCACCGCCAGACCGTGTTCTACAAGCCGCCGGTGCCTGTGACGAATTACGATCCGTTGTCGGACAGCTATTCCTGGGACTGGGGCGGCCTGCATCTTGTCCAATTGCAGCGCTTCGGCGGCGACGAGACCAAGGGCGCGGTGAGTGGTCTCGGCTGGCTCAAAGGGGACCTTGCATCCTATGCCGCTGACGGCCGGCCGATCGTGCTGTTCCAGCATTATGGCTGGGATGCGTTTTCGACGGAGGTCTGGGACACAACGGCGGAGACCTTTGACGATCAGGGAGACGGGAAGCCCCACTGGTGGAGCCCGGAGCAGCGTCAGACGTTGCTCGACGTGCTGAAAGGCTACAATGTCGTCGGCCTTTTCCATGGGCATGAACATGAGAGGGTCATGGCCTACCGCGCCGACGGCGTCGATCTCTTCAAGCCGAAGGCGGCCTATCTCGGCGGCTTTGCCGTCGTTCGCATCACCGACGCCTTCATGGACGTGGCTTTCGGCGAAGCCCAGGGTGAGGCCGGCGGCATCGGTTTCACCCACGCTTTCAGCAAGCGCTTCACCTGAAATAAAACCCTCGCTGGAAGATGGCGGATCCGGTTTCGTGCGCGGTGGCGACATTTTTGATTTACGTACATCAAAAATTCCTCTAAGGGGGTTCCTCGGGAGGAAGGAATGCGACCAACGGTTCACGATATCGCCGCGAAAGCGGGCGTCAGCCTGGCGACGGTCGACCGGGTTCTCAACAATCGCCCTGGCGTCAGAAGCGTCACGCGTGACAAGGTCGAACGCGCGATTGCCACGCTCGGCTATGTGCGCGATGTCGCTGCCGCCAACCTCGCCAAGGGTCGCAACTACCCCTTCGTATTCATCCTGCCGGCAGGCGATACTTCGTTCATGCGCGGACTCGAGGGCGAGGTGCGTGCCGCGATGGCGCGTTCCGCTTCCGAGCGAACGCAGATCACCATTCTTCCCGTTCCGGCCTTCGACGCAGGGGCCCTCGTTCAGGCGCTGTCGGAAGCGCATCAGCGCCGGCCTGCCGGAGTGGCCGTCGTCGCCGTCGACGCCCCCGAAGTGGCCGAAGCGGTGAAGCAACTGCGGGGCGACGGCATCGCGGTTGTAACGCTCGTGTCGGACCTGCCGGGATCAGGACGCGATCATTTTGCCGGCGTCGACAACATGGCGGCAGGACGCACAGCCGGGACCCTGATGGGCCGCTTTACCGGTGGCCGCGCGGGTCCGATTGCCGTGCTGGCCGGTTCGATGCTGGTGCGCGACCATCGCGACCGGCTTGAGGGTTTCAGCGCCGTCATGGCCGAGGAGTTTCCGACGCATCGGCTGCTTCCGGTGATCGAAGGGCAGGACGATCCGGTCCTTGTCGAAAAGCTCGTGTACGCGCTCGTCGAGCGCGAGCCGGACCTGGCGGGCATCTACAGCCTCGGTGCCGGCAATCGCGGTCTCGTCGCCGCGCTCGAGAAGACCGGCAAGAACAAGACGATCTGTACCATCGCCCACGAGCTGACGCCGCACAGCCGTGCCGCGCTTCGGTCCGGCACGATCGACGCCGTGCTCAACCAGGATGCCGGGCACGAGGTGAGAAGCGCGATCCGCGTTCTGAAGGCTAAGGCCGACGGGCTCGCCGTTATCCAGGCGCAGGAACGCATCCGCATCGACATTTTCCTGAAGGACAACCTGCCGATCGAGCAGGCATAGGAGGACACCCATGTATCTCGGACTGGATCTCGGCACGTCCGGTGTGAAGGCGATGCTGATCGATGACGAGCAGAAGATCATCGGCTCGGCATCGGGAGCGCTCGACGTTTCGCGGCCGCATCCTGGCTGGTCGGAACAGGATCCGGCGGAGTGGATCCGCGCCGCGCAAGAGGCGATCGCCGGTCTCAAGACGGCGCATCCGGACGCGGTTGCCGCCGTCCGTGGCATCGGCCTTTCCGGCCAGATGCACGGCGCGACGCTGCTCGACGAGAATGACGCCGTGCTTCGGCCCTGCATTCTGTGGAACGATACCCGCAGCTTCCGCCAGGCCGCAGTCCTCGACAGCGATCCGCAGTTCCGTGCGCTGACAGGCAATATCGTTTTCCCCGGGTTCACCGCGCCGAAGCTCGCCTGGGTGCGCGAGAACGAGCCGGAAATTTTCGCCAAGGTGCGCTGGGTCCTGCTCCCCAAGGATTATCTCCGCCTGTGGCTGACCGGCGAACATATGTCGGAAATGTCCGATTCCGCCGGCACATCCTGGCTCGACACGGGCAAGCGCAAATGGTCGGAGAGCCTGCTTGCGGCGACCCATCTCGATGAACGGCAAATGCCGGAGCTCGTCGAAGGCACGGACAGCGCCGGCACGCTCAGGCCGGAACTCGCCAGCCGCTGGGGCATGGGCACTGGCGTCGTCGTTGCCGGCGGCGCTGGCGACAACGCGGCCTCGGCCTGCGGCATGGGCACGGTCGGCGAGGGGCAGGCCTTTGTGTCGCTCGGCACCTCCGGCGTACTATTTGCGGCGAATGCCAGCTACCTTCCCAATCCGGAAAGCGCGGTTCATGCCTTCTGCCATGCGCTCCCGAACACCTGGCACCAGATGGGCGTCATCCTTTCGGCGACCGATGCGCTAAACTGGCATTCGGGCGTCACTGGCAAGAGCGCCGCGGAGCTTGCCGGCGAACTCGGCGAGGTGCTGAAGGCGCCCGGTTCCGTCACTTTCCTTCCCTATCTTTCCGGTGAGCGCACACCCCACAATGATGCGTCGATCCGCGGCGCCTTTGCGGGACTCGGCCACGAAAGTTCGCGTGCGGTGCTGACGCAGGCGGTGCTCGAAGGCGTCTCCTTCGCCATCCGCGACAGCCTGGAGGCGCTCCGCGCGGCCGGCACGAGACTCCAGCGCGTGACCGCGATCGGTGGTGGTTCGCGCTCACGCTACTGGCTGAAGTCGATCGCCACGGCGCTGAACCTGCCCGTCGACCTGCCGGCGGAAGGCGATTTCGGTGCGGCTTTCGGCGCGGCTCGGCTCGGCCTTATCGCGGCGACCGGCGCCGATGCTGTCGCAACCTGCTTTGCACCGGCAACGGCCGAAACCATCGCGCCGGAAGCGTCGTTGGTTTCGGCCTATGAGGATGCCTATCAGCGTTATCGTCGCCTCTATCCGGCAATCAGGGATGCCACGCTATGATCAGCCGCGGCACATCCGACCGTCGCTCATTGCGCCGGGATCTTGTCGAGGAAGCCGGTCACCTGTTTCAGCCGGCCATCCTCGATGAGGCCGAAATCCGTGCCCTCGATGACAGAGGTTCCGTTCGGCCCGAGCGTCCAGGAAAAGCGGATCGTGTCGGCGAACCCGTCCGGCTTGCCCTTCAGGGCGAAGCGGAAGCCGGGGAACTGACGCTGGACACCGGCAATCAGCGTGTTGATCGCCTCGTGGCCCTCGCCCTGCATGACCGGGTCGCGATAGCCGATCTCCGGTGTGAACGCCCTTTCGACAAGCGTGCCGCGCTTTGCGGCATCGGTCTCGTTCCAGGCGGCAATATAGGCTTCGGCAATGTGATCGAGGTCGTGCATCGGAATTCTCCCTTCGCTTTGCGTTTCGATGGGCCGACTGTCGGCGATCGAGGGAATGAAACCAATTACCTTCCACGTAATGGCCGGCCGCCGCTTGGCGCCGGCGATCCATCATCCATGAGAGGAGCAAGACCGTGAGCACCGGATTTTTCGGCGACATCGCCAAGATCAAATACGAGGGTACTGAGAGCACCAACCCGCTCGCCTTCCGCCATTACAACCCGGACGAAATCGTTCTCGGCAAGCGGATGGAGGATCACCTTCGCTTTGCAGTCGCCTATTGGCACACCTTCGTCTGGCCGGGCGGCGATCCGTTCGGCGGCCAGACGTTTGAGCGTCCCTGGTTCAAGGACACGATGGATGCCGCGAAGCTGAAGGCCGACGTCGCGTTCGAATTCTTCGAGCTTCTCGGCGTGCCGTTCTACTGCTTCCACGACGCGGACGTGCGTCCGGAGGGCAAAAACTTCGCCGAGAACACAAGCAACCTCGACGAGATCGTCGACTATTTCGCAAAGAAGCAGGCCGAAACCGGCGTCAAGTTGCTCTGGGGCACCGCGAACCTCTTCTCGAACCGGCGCTACATGTCGGGGGCGGCGACCAATCCGGATCCGGACGTTTTCGCCTTTGCCGCAGCGACGGTGAAGACCTGCATCGACGCGACCCAGAAGCTCGGCGGCGAGAACTACGTGCTCTGGGGCGGACGCGAAGGCTACGAGACCCTGCTCAACACCGATCTCCAGCGCGAACTCGACCAGCTCGGCCGCTTCGTCAATCTGGTCGTCGAGTACAAGCACAAGATCGGTTTCAAGGGCACGATCCTGATCGAGCCGAAGCCGCAGGAGCCGACCAAGCACCAGTACGACTTCGACGTCGCCACGGTCTACGGCTTCCTCAAGAAGTACGGCCTCGAGAACGAGGTGAAGGTCAATATCGAGCAGGGCCACGCGATCCTCGCCGGCCACTCCTTCGAGCATGAGCTGGCGCTCGCCAATGCGCTGGGCATCTTCGGTTCGATCGACATGAACCGCAACGACTACCAGTCCGGCTGGGATACCGACCAGTTCCCGAACAACGTTCCGGAAATGGCGCTTGCCTATTACCACGTGCTCGCGGGCGGCGGCTTCAAGACCGGCGGCACCAATTTCGACGCGAAGCTGCGCCGTCAGTCGATCGACCCCGAGGACCTCTTGATCGGCCATATCGGCGGCATGGATTGCTGCGCGCGTGGTCTCAAGGCGGCGGCGAAGATGATCGAGGACAAGGCGCTCTCCGCCCCACTCGAAAAGCGCTATGCCGGCTGGAACGTGCCGGAGGCGAAGAAGATGCTCGACGGCGGCTTCTCACTCGACGAGATCGAGGCCTGGGTGCGCAAAGCCGACCTCAATCCGCAGCCGAAATCCGGCAAGCAGGAATTCTTGGAGAACGTGGTCAACCGCTACGTCTAATCGCTGCGAGCGATGGGCGCTCCTGCACGGGGCGCCCACCCGCTCAATCCAAAACATGGCCATGCGTTTGGTGGTGACCGAAAATGCGGCTTGCATGTCACGTAGAAGCGGGATTGCCCCTCGTGAAAAATCTGTTAGCTTCGGCCTCCTGCAACGTTTCAGGTCTATCAGCAATCGCGAAAATTTGGTGCAGCCGCACCTTTTTCCAGCAACCGGCCCTACGCGCCGGAATCGTGATCCAGGGAGGAAAATCGGGATGAAGACCATCAAGGGCCCAGGGCTTTTTCTTGCGCAGTTCGCCGGTGATACGGCTCCGTTCAATTCCTGGGAATCGATCACCAAATGGGCCGCCGACTGCGGCTATAAGGGCGCGCAGATTCCGAGTTGGGACGGGCGGCTGTTCGACCTGAAGAAGGCTGCCGCTTCCAAGACCTATTGCGACGAGATCGCCGGCAAGGCGCGTGATAACGGCATCGAAATCACCGAACTCTCGACCCATCTGCAGGGCCAGCTCGTCGCCGTGCATCCGGCCTATGACGAGGCTTTCGACGGTTTCGCCGCACCCGAGGTGCGCGGCAATCCGAAAGCGCGCCAGCAATGGGCGGTGGAACAGGTGAAGCTGGCGCTGACGGCATCCCGCAATCTCGGCTTGAACGCCATGGCAAGCTTCTCCGGGGCGCTCGCCTGGCCTTTCGTCTATCCCTGGCCGCAGCGTCCCGCGGGGCTCGTGGAAACCGCCTTCGACGAGCTCGCCCGGCGATGGAAGCCGATCCTCGATCATGCCGAGGATTGCGGCGTCGATGTCTGCTACGAGATCCACCCGGGCGAAGACCTGCACGACGGCATCACCTACGAGATGTTCCTGGAACGCACGGGCAATCACGCCCGCGCCTGCATGCTCTACGATCCGTCGCACTACGTGCTGCAGTGCCTGGACTATCTCGACAATATCGACATCTACAAGGACCGGATCCGGATGTTCCACGTCAAGGACGCGGAGTTCAACCCGACCGGTCGGCAGGGTGTCTATGGCGGCTACCAGAGCTGGGTGAACCGCGCCGGTCGCTTCCGCTCGCTCGGTGACGGCCAGGTCGATTTCGGCGCGGTTTTCTCGAAGATGGCCGCCAATGATTTTGCCGGCTGGGCCGTCGTCGAGTGGGAGTGCTGCCTGAAGCACCCGGAAGACGGCGCACGGGAAGGCGCTGAGTTCGTCAAGGCGCACATCATCCGCGTCACCGAAAAGGCCTTCGACGATTTCGCCGATAGCGGAACGGACGAGGCAGCGAACCGGCGGATGCTGGGGATCTGATTTTCTGCCCCTCACCCTAGCCCGCTCCCCGCAGGCGGGGAGAGGGGACTTATGAGCTCCGCGGCTTGCCCCTTCTCCCCGTCGGAACGGGGAGAAGGTCGCGGCAGCGGGATGAGGGGCAATTGCTGCGGCAAACACTTCAGGAGAGGAAAACAGAATGGCTATAGAGGGAAGCAGCACGGAAAGTCGTCAAAAGCGCATCCGGCTCGGCATGGTCGGCGGCGGTTCCGGCGCCTTCATCGGCGCGGTCCACCGCATCGCGGCAAGGCTCGATGATCACTATGAGCTGGTGGCCGGCGCGCTGTCGTCGACGCCGGAAAAGGCACAAGCCTCCGGCCGCGAACTGGGTCTCGATCCGAAGCGCGTCTATTCGGACTTCAAGGAGATGGCGATCCGCGAGGCGAAGCTCAAGGACGGTATCGAGGCGGTTGCGATCGTGACGCCGAACCATGTCCATTACGCCGCCGCTAAAGAGTTCCTGAAGCGCGGCATCCACGTCATCTGCGACAAGCCGCTGACCTCGACGCTTGCCGATGCGAAAAAGCTCAAGAAGGCGGCGGACGAAAGTGATGCGCTGTTCGTGCTGACGCATAACTACACCGGCTATCCGATGGTTCGCCAGGCACGCGAAATGATCGCAAACGGCGATATCGGCGCCGTCCGGCTCGTGCAGATGGAGTATCCGCAGGACTGGCTCACCGAGAACATCGAACAATCGGGCCAGAAGCAGGCGGCGTGGCGCACCGATCCGGCGCGGTCCGGCGCCGGCGGCTCCACCGGCGACATCGGCACCCATGCCTATAATCTCGGCTGCTTCGTCTCGGGGCTGGAACTCGAGGAACTTTCCGCCGATCTCGACAGCTTCGTCAGTGGGCGCCAGCTCGACGACAATGCCCATGTGATGATGCGTTTCAAGGCGAAGGACGGCGCGCGCGCCAAGGGCATGCTCTGGTGCAGCCAGGTGGCACCCGGCCATGAGAACGGCCTGATGATCCGCGTCTACGGCACCAAGGGCGGCCTCGAGTGGACGCAGAAGGACCCGAACTATCTCTGGTACACGCCGTTTGGTGAACCGAAACGTCTGTTGACGCGTGCCGGTGCCGGGGCGGGGCCGGCCGCAGCCCGCGTCTCGCGCGTGCCCTCCGGCCATCCGGAAGGCTATCTCGAAGGCTTCGCCAATATCTACTCGGAAGCCGCGCGGGCGATTTTCGCCAAGCGCAGCGGCGAGAAAGTGGATGCCGCCGTCACCTATCCGACGATCGACGACGGCATGAAAGGCATGGTCTTCGTCGATGCCTGCGTGCAGTCCTCGAAGCGCAACGGCGCCTGGATCAAGGTCTGACCTCGGCTGCCACACCAAGGGCGGGGGCAACCTCGCCCGTTTTCGCGGTTGACATTTGCCGGTGTGGGTTTAGGCCACCTTCGACAACGAGAGCCGGATGAGGAAAAGCGCATGCAGTTTTCCGCCGGCCCCCGCTCTATCCGATGAAACGAAATGCAGCGGCGTCGGTTTCGGCGTCCGGCTGCGCAGACGACGAGACGGAACAATGATCGAAGCCAAGAAACTCGCAGAGCGCTTTCCGGGCGACTTTGTCTTCGGAGTAGCAACCGCATCGTTCCAGATCGAGGGGGCCAGCAAGGCGGACGGACGCAAGCCATCCATCTGGGATGCCTTCTCCAACATGCCGGGCCGCGTCTTCGAGCGCCACAACGGCGACGTTGCTTGCGATCATTACAATCGGTTGGAACAAGATCTCGACCTTATCGAGAGCCTGGGTGTCGAGGCCTATCGCTTCTCGATCGCCTGGCCGCGCATCATTCCGGAAGGCACCGGACCGATCAACGAGAAGGGACTCGATTTCTACGACCGGCTCGTCGACGGGCTGAAGGCGCGCGGCATCAAGGCCTTCGCGACGCTTTACCATTGGGACCTGCCGCTTGCGCTAATGGGCGACGGCGGCTGGACAGCACGCACGACCGCTTACGCATACCAACGCTATGCCAAGACCGTGATCGCCCGCCTCGGCGACAGGCTCGATGCGGTCGCCACCTTCAACGAGCCCTGGTGCTCGGTATGGCTCAGCCATCTCTACGGCGTTCACGCGCCGGGTGAGCGCAACATGGATGCGGCGCTCGCCGCGCTCCACTTCACCAATCTCGCGCATGGCCTTGGCGTCGAGGCGATCCGGTCCGAGAGGGCGAGCCTGCCGACGGGCATCGTCATCAACGCGCACTCCGTCTATCCCGACAGCACCAGCGCCAAGGACAAGGCCGCGGCCGAACGTGCTTTCGATTTCCACAACGGCGTCTTCTTCGGCCCGATCTTCAAGGGCGAGTATCCCGAAGGCTTCCTGGCAGCACTCGGCAGCCGCATGCCGCTGATCGAGGATGGCGACATGGCGACGATCTCGCAGCTGCTCGATTGGTGGGGTCTCAACTATTATACGCCGATGCGGGTTTCCGATGATCCGTCCGAGGGGGCGGAATATCCTGCAACGGTCAATGCCAAGCCGGTCAGCGACGTGAAAACGGATATCGGCTGGGAGGTCTATGCCCCGGCGCTCGGCTCGCTCGTCGAAACGCTCAATGCCCGCTACAAGCTGCCCGACTGCTACATCACCGAGAACGGCGCCTGCTACAACATGGGTATCGAGAACGGCGTCGTCGACGATCAGCCGCGGCTCGACTATATCGCCGATCATCTGTCGGTTACCGCAGATCTGATCGCCGAGGGCTATCCGATGCGCGGCTATTTTGCCTGGAGCCTGATGGACAATTTCGAATGGGCCGAGGGCTACCGGATGCGCTTCGGCATCGTCCATGTGGACTACGAGACGCAGGTCCGCACGATCAAGAAGAGCGGCCACTGGTACAAGGAACTGGCAGAACAGTTCCCGAAGGGCAACCACAAGAGCGCATAAGCCCGGATCGGGCGGTGCGACGCCCCACAGTTCTGCAATCACATTCGCCGCTGCCACGGGGCGGCGGCGAACTTCGTCCTCTTCCCAAAAGAGCAACCTTTTGCGCGCCGCCTTGTCGTTTCGGAAAAATTTGCCTGTGAAAGCGGCCGGGCAAAAGCCATAAGAAATGTAGATTGCCAGCATGGCAGCCATGCTCGCAACGACGTTGAACTGACCGGTTGCCTGATGATAGAGAGTTGCTCCGTGTTTCGAATGCGTTGTCGAATGTCGGCCTGATAAAGTGAGACGCGGGATGCGGATAGAAACCGCGCCCGTCCCGTCCCAACGCATTTTCCGTCCCGGCAGCGCCAGGGATAAGAGTTTCGAACCTCCGAGAGCTTACATGTATCCTGATCCTATCGCCAAGTTCCCTCCTTCGGAGGTGACCGGACTATGACCGCTACCGTTGCCAAGCCCTTGTCCGATGACGTCTCGGTCGCCTTCAAGGGCGTCTCCAAGCGCTTTGCGGCGTCCGGCGAAAGTGGTGCCTTTACCGCGCTCAACAATGTCGACCTCAACGTCGGCCGCGGCTCCATTACCGGCATCATCGGCCGCTCCGGCGCGGGCAAATCGACGCTGATCCGGCTGGTAAATGGCCTCGAGAAGCCGTCGAGCGGCAAGGTCCTCGTCGATGGCGTCGATGTGGGCGGGCTTGACGAGGCGGGCTTGCGCAATCTCCGGCGTTCGGTCGGCATGATCTTCCAGCATTTCAACCTGCTCTCCTCGCGCACTGTTTTCGGTAACGTCGCGCTGCCGCTGGAGATTGCCGGCGTGGATCGTCGTGCGATCGAAGCGCGTGTGCGGCCGCTTCTCGATCTCGTCGGCCTAGCCGACAAACACGCCCGCTACCCGGCCGAACTCTCGGGCGGCCAGAAGCAGCGCATCGGCATTGCGCGTGCGCTCGCGACCGAGCCGAAACTGCTGCTTTCGGACGAGGCGACATCGGCGCTCGACCCGGAAACGACGCAGTCCATCCTCGAACTCTTAAAGCGGATCAATGCCGAACTGGGGCTGACCGTGCTCCTTATCACCCATGAGATGGAAGTGGTGAAGGCCGTCACGTCCGATGTGGCCGTCATCGACAGGGGCGAAATCGTCGAACGCGGCCATACCTTCGATGTCTTCACCCATCCGAAGCACGAAACGACACGGGCGCTCCTGTCCGGCCTGCCCGGCTCGAAGCTGCCGGATGCCGTTGCGCGTGGCCTGAAGCCGGCGCCAAGCGCCGGCGACCGTGCGGTGGTGCGCCTCACCTTCTTCGGCGCGACGGCGGAACGGCCGCTGATTTCGCAGCTCATCAAGTCGGTCGGGGCCGAGGTCAACATCATTGCCGGCACGATCGACGAAATTGGCGGTAAGCCCTATGGCTCGCTCGTGGTCGCCTATGCGGCGGACGCCGAGACGTTGGGCAGGGCAGAGCGCTTCTTTACCGAGAACGGACTGGTCACGGAGGTGCTCGGCTATGTCGCCTGATCTTCTGCTCCTCATCGCCGAGGCCACGTTCGACACGTTGCGTATGGTGGCGATTGCCGGCCTCATCGGCTCGTTGGTCGGCCTGCCAATTGGCATTTTCCTCGCGACCAGCGGCAACGGCGAATTGTTTCCGGCGCCCAATATCAACCGCATCGTCGGGCTGATCGTCAATGCCACGCGCTCGACGCCCTTCATTATCCTGGTCGTTGCGATTATCCCCTTCACGCGTCTCATCACCGGCACCTCGATCGGGACGAAGGCGGCGATCGTGCCCCTGACCATCGCGACCATTCCCTTCTTTGCGCGGCTGGTCGAGGCGGCAATCCGCGACATCGACAAGGGGCTGATCGAGGCTGCCCGCGCCATGGGCGCGACCCCGACGCAGATCGTCTTCAAGGTGCTTCTGGCCGAGGCCCGTCCGGCGCTGACGCTGGCGCTTACCATGACCATCGTCAGCCTCATCGGCTATTCGGCGATGGTCGGGGCCGTCGGCGGCGGCGGCCTCGGCGATCTCGGCATCCGCTATGGCTATCAACGCTTCAGGCCAGACGTGATGCTGATCGTCGTCGTCGTGCTGGTCGTGCTCGTTCAACTGGTGCAGAGCGCGGGAGACCGCCTGGCCCGCCGCTTCGACAAACGCAGCCGTAAGAACTGATCCTCTCCCAAGACATCAAACAGCGACAAGGAGATTTCCATGAAAAAGCTCATTCTAGCCGCGGCCTTCGCCGCCCTTGCGGCCGGCACCGCACTCGCGGAAACCATCAAGGTCGGTGTGACCCCGGGCGAGCATGCCCAGATCATGGAGAAGGTGAAGGAAGTCGCCGCTCCCAAGGGCCTCGATATCGAGATCCTCGAATTCTCCGACTATGTGGTTCCGAACCAGGCGCTCGCCGATGGCGAACTCAACGCCAATTCCTTCCAGCACCAGCCCTATCTCGACAACCAGATCGCCGATCGTGGCTACGATATCGTCAGCGTGGGCCTGACCATCACCACGCCGATGGGCGTCTATTCTGACAAGGTGAAGAGCCTCGATGAGCTGCAGGACGGCGCGACGATCGCTATCCCCAACGATCCGACCAATGGCGGCCGCGCGCTCCTGGTTCTCGCGTCCAAGGGCCTCATCAAGGTCAATCCGGATGTCGGGCTGAAGGCCACCCCGGCTGACGTGACGGAAAATCCGAAGAACATCGAGTTCGCCGAACTTGATGCGGCCCAGCTCCCGCGCTCGCTAGCCGATGTCGACGCGGCCGTGATCAACACCAACTACGCGCTCGAGGCCGACCTTCATCCCAAGGAGGACGCCATAGCCATCGAGAGCGAGAAATCTCCTTACGCCAACGTCATTGCAGTGCGCGCCGCGGATAAGGATGCACCCTGGGTGAAGACGCTCGTCGAATCCTATCATGACGACAGCGTCAAGGCCTTCATCGTCGATACGTTCAAGGGAGCGCTTATCCCGAGTTGGTAAGCCTGGCCGTTGAACGCAGTCATGAACCGCGCGCCGCAACCTCGGCGCGCGGTTTTTCTTTGACCGCGAGAGCCGCTTCGCTATCCTCTGCAGCGCCGTGCGTCTTTTCAGACGCACCAAGGACGCTGCAGCACTTTGAATTGCTGCATGTTTTGCCCTTCATCGGCTCCGATTTCAGGAAACATGCAGTAGGCAGTTTGAGGAGGACATGAGATGAGCGGCATGAAGGGTGGGTGCCTCTGCGGCGCGGTAAGATACGAAGCCAAGGGTTCGCCGCTCTATTCCGGCTTCTGCCATTGCCGCGACTGCCAACGGGTCACGGGTACCGGTCATTGCTGCTATATGATCTTCTCGCGCGCCAACGTCGATGTCACCGGCGAACTCCGCGCGTACGAGAAGCTCGCCGAAAACGGCAATGTGACGATCCGCTACTTCTGCCCCGGCTGCGGCAGCCAGATCTTCGGCTCCGGCCCGCCCGACGATGACCGATGGACGGTCTATGCCGGCACGCTCGACGATACATCGCTATTTAAGCCAACCAATGCGGTTTTCACCCGCAGCCGTCCGCATTGGGATCGGTTGGCCGTTGGCCTGGACGAGTACGAGACGCTGCCGAGCTGATTGGCGCGAGGAGTGATTGCTGAGCGGGAGGGGGGTGCCTCGTTACCGCTCGGCCTGAGCCCACCGGACTGAGACGCGTCAGCTTCCGAGATGCCGCTCGCCGCGCTTCTTCGCCAGCGTGATCTGCCTCTGCCGTTGGCGGTAGCGCTCGCGGTCCTCGTCCGTGCGAATCTCATGACAGTGGATGCACGAGACGCCCTCTTCGTGGAGGGGGGACAGCAGGTCTTCCGGCGTCAGCGGCTGACGGCAGGCGTGGCAGAGCGTGTGCTCGCCTTCTTCCAGCCCATGGGTCACGGAAACACGTTCGTCGAAGACGAAGCAGGCGCCGTCCCAGAGGCTCTGCTCTTCCGGGACCTCCTCGAGATATTTGAGGATGCCGCCCTTCAGATGGTAGACCTCTTCAAAGCCCTGCTCCTTCATGAAGGCCGTCGCCTTCTCGCAACGGATGCCGCCGGTGCAGTACATCGCGATCTTCGGCTTGTTGTGCAGGCCGGTGTTGTTGCGCACCCAATCCGGAAACTCGCGGAAAGACTTGGTTTTCGGATCGACGGCGCCGCGGAAAAGGCCGATTGCCGTCTCGTAGTCGTTGCGCGTGTCGATCACCAGCGTATCGGGATCGGAGATCAGCGCGTTCCAATCCTTCGGCTCTATATAGGTGCCGACCACCTTGTTGGGGTCGATGTTCTCGACGCCCATGGTGACGATCTCTTTCTTGAGCCGCACCTTCATGCGCAGGAACGGCATAGCCGAAGCGCGGCTTTCCTTGTGTTCGAGGCGGGCGAATTCCGGCTGGGCGCGCAAGTAGGCGAGCACGGCGGCTATGCTCTCGTCGGAGCCGGCAATCGTGCCGTTGATGCCCTCATGGGCGACGAGCAGCGTGCCCTTCACGCCATTGGCGTCGCAGACCGCCTGCAGCGGTTCGCGGAAATCGGCGAAGCGCGGGAGCGAAACGAAATGATAAAGCGCTGCCACCAGAAACTGGCCCTGTGTCTCCGGGTGCGCGGTCGTGGATATGTCGGTCATGGGCTCCGCAAATACAGCTTTCACGCTTCAAGCGCAATCGCGGAGGCCCGCGCGAATTGTCCAGGTGACCGGCAGTCGAGTGAGACGCCGATATTCGCCGGCTCTAATGCCCGGCTTCGCGCCAGAGCAGTGCAATTGTCCGGCTTTCGTTCTTCGGCTTATCTTGGAAGACAGCCGCCGCCCGTTGCCGCGCCTCCGCTCTCAGCGCCTCTTCCCGCGTGATGATCGCGGAAATGAGGTGCGCCTGGTTCTGGCTTCTGCCGGCAAGTCCGGGTTCCTCGTTGATGAGCGATGTCAGCGTGGCGAGGTCGTTCAGATGCCCGAGCACATCGACGAGCGCCTTGGCCTCGGCTCTCTTTGCCTCCATTGCCGACAGCCAGGCCGCCCGCATCAGTGCCAGTTGCAAGCGGTAGTCCTGAGTTCGCTTGCGCAATTCGTGAAAAAGCGCGGCGTCAGTCCCCGTTTCGCATGCCTCTTTCGCGCGCGCGGCGCGCTTCAGCGTGCGCCGCCAGCCCTTCTTCAGTCGGGCGACGGATTTTTGTTTGCCGTCATCGAAGGAAACCTGTTGGAGGGCGGCAAGCGCCTGCTCGCAATCGACAATCGTCGCGGCGATCTTGCCCTCTATATCCGCCTCGGTCTCCGCAATCCGGTCGCGGCGCTCCGCCAGAATGGTGTAGATCTGGTCGAGGGCCGCAGCCTGTTCGTCGCTATTCGTTTGCCCGCGCAGATAACTGATGTTCTCGACCAGTGCAGCAGCGTCGCGGACGGTCGAGAGGTTTCGCGCCATGGCGCGTATGCGGGCGTTTTCCTGTTTCTGGAAAAGCGGCGCATCGCAAGCAACCAGACGGTAGAGTGAGCGCAGGCGCTTGAAGTTCTTGCGGGCGTCGTGAATTGCCTCGTGAACGCCTTGCGGTCGTTGCTCGAGCACCGCCACCGCCCGCTCAATCTGTTCGGCCCCGACGGCGCGAAAGTCCTCGGTGAACGGCCGGCCAGGATTGAACGCATAACTCATGATTGCGCTTCCAGCAGCCCCTCTGTAGCAAGCGCCTGGTTGGAGTAGCGGCGGTCTCCAGTAATCTCGCGACCCAGCCATTGCGGCAGTGCGGGCAGATCCGTTTCGCGCTTCATCTCGACCTCGGCGACGACGAGCCCTTGGAGCGCCCCTTCGTAGACGTCGACTTCCCAGGTGAAACCCTTGTGCGGCACGCGATAACGTCGCTTCTCGATAACGATGCCGACCGCCTGGGTCAGCAGCTCGCGGGCGTCGTCCATGGGCAGATCGTATTCGTATTCGTTGCGAACGAGCGCCGACTTGCCGATCTTGATGGTCAGCCGAGCCCATTTGCTGCCATGGATCCGCACGCGTACGGAGCGGTCATCCATGGTGACGATGTACGCCTGCTGGAGTTTTATGCCCTTGTCCGCATGTTCTTTCCAACCGCTGGATGCGACCAGGAACTTGCGTTCTATCTCCTTCGCCATGGAATCCCCGCCATATAGAGAGGTGGACCGCGGATAAGTTATCGTTTTATTGCCAAGGCTCAAGCCATCTCGTTGTTGTCGATGATGTTTTATTTTCCGCTGCTATAAGGCGAGGATGTGTTCACGACCTTCGGTCTCGACAAGGACGACCGGGGGGAGTATGCGAAGCGCAACATTCAATCGTTTTAAAGGGTGACCGGCATGAGCGCTAAAACCGACAAGCTTCTCTCCATCCTCAAGCTGCAACCGGTGGTCCCCGTGCTGGTCATCGACGATGCGGCAACCGCCGTGCCGCTGGCGCGGGCATTGGTCGCCGGCGGCCTGAAGGCGATCGAGATCACGCTGCGCACGCAGGGCGCGCTGGAAGCGATCCGCGCGGTCGCCGCCGAGGTCGAGGGCGCCGTCGCCGGTGCTGGCACGATTCTCAATGCCGCACAGTTCGAACAGGCGGTGGAGGCAGGATCGCAGTTCATCGTCAGCCCCGGCACGACCCAGGAACTGATCGACGTCGCCAACGATCACGAAGTGCCGCTGCTGCCGGGGGCGGCGACGGCGAGTGAAGTCATGGGGCTGCGCGAGGAGGGCTATCAGGTGATGAAGTTCTTCCCGGCCGAGCAGGCCGGAGGCGCTGCCTATCTGAAGTCTCTTTCCTCGCCGCTCGCCGGCACTTTGTTCTGCCCGACCGGCGGCATCTCGCTTGGCAACGCACGCGACTATCTCTCGCTGCCGAACGTCGTCTGCGTCGGCGGCTCCTGGGTGGCGCCGAAGGATCTGGTGGCGAAAGGCGATTGGGCCGGCATCACCAAGCTTGCCGCAGAAGCCTACGCCCTCAAGGGGTGAGCCTACTGCATGTTTCCTTAAATCGTAGTCGATTTAAGGATAAAAACATGCAGCAATTCAAAGTCCCACAGCGACCTTTGCGCGTCTGATAAGACGCGCGGCGCTGTAAGGATCATCCGAGACGTGTAACGGCCGGGCGTTTGCCCGGCTTTTTCATCTTCAACGTGAATTTGTATTTTCCTCGCCACGTTCCTATGTCTCAATCCGCCGACAACGACGCGGGGGCGGGAGAGCATTTTTCTTGCTTTGCCGTCGCGCGGTAACCGAAGAGGAGCGAAGTCATGTTCGACGCGAAGAAGTTGCTGGACCAGTTCTTGGGTTCGCAGGTGCCGGGCGCCGGCGGCACGGTCCGCGATCGGGCCGGCCAGGCGACGAAGCTCGCCAAAGACAATCCGCTTGCCACAGGCGCGATTGCGGCGGTTCTTCTCGGAACGAAATCCGGCCGCAAGCTCGCCGGTAACGCCGCCGTACTTGGTGGCCTCGCGGCGGTCGCCGGGCTTGGCTATCAGGCCTACAAGAACTATCAGGCCGGCAAGGCGCCAGCCGCCGAACCGGCTTCGCAGTCGACACCGGAGCTCCTGCCGCCGCCGACCGAATCCGGCTTCAGCACCGCGCCGGGAGCCGTGAGCAATGATTTTGCCCTGATCCTGGTGCGCGCCATGATCGCCGCTTCGCGTGCTGACGGCCATATCGACGATGCCGAGCGCGGACACATCATGGACAAGCTGTCGGTTTCCGGACTCTCCGCCGACGCAGCCGCCTTCCTCGAAGCGGAACTCGCCAATCCGGTCGATCTCGATGCGATCGTCGCTGCCGCCACGACGGAGGAGCAGCGCGTGGAGATCTACACCGCGTCGCGCCTGGCGATCGAGCCGGAGAGCCGGGCGGAACGCGGCTATCTCGATCTGCTCGCCGGCCGTCTCGGGCTTCCCGATGCGCTCGTCGATCACATCGAGGCGACGGTCTCGGGGGCCAAGGTCCCCGCGTGATCCGGCGGCGGGCAAACGGACAGCACCGGGGGAGCGGGATCGCTCCCCTCCCATTCGTTCCGCTTCATGCGTCCATCACCAGTTTGAATTTGTAACGGCCAGGCGTCTGTCCTATTGCAAAGGCAAATGGACGCGGGAGCAATCGATGCGTGATCTTGCCAATTGGAAGGGATGTCCGGCGCCGCAGCCGGTTCTTATCGAGGGGCGATATGTCAGGCTGGAGCCCTATGATCGGGCGGCGCATCTCGAGGCGCTCTGGCACGACGCCTTCGGCGGCGTGGCGATCAACCCGCTCCTGAAATATTTCACCCAGGACGATTTTTCCAGCATCGGAGATTTCGACGCCTGGCTCAGCGCGGTCCAGGAAAAGTCCGGGTGGATCACAGAGGTCTTTCGCGACAAGGCGACCGGCAAGGTCGTTGGCATGGCGAACTACATGCGCGCGGATCCGGCCAATGGCGTCGTCGAAGTCGGTGGTGTCGCGCACGGGCCGGCCATGGCGCGCTCGCCGCTATCGACGGAGGCGCACTATCTCATGGCCAGGCATGTTTTCGAAGATCTGGGTTATCGCCGCTACGAATGGAAATGCCACAGCGAGAACCAGCCGAGCCGCAACACGGCGGCGCGCCTCGGCTTCACGTTCGAAGGCATTTTCCGCCAGCATATGATTTCGAAGCACGCCAACCGCGATACCGCTTGGTTCTCGATCATCGACGGCGAATGGCCGCTCATCAAGGCCGCCTTCGAAGCCTGGCTGTCGCCTGAAAACTTCGATGGCGACGGCCGTCAGAAGCGGCGCCTCGAGGATATTCGCGCCGACCTACAGCGCCGCGCGTCTAGTTAGGCGCGCATAGGTCGCTGTAGAACTTTGAATCTCTTTAAACTTACGCAATTCCGGACGGAAAACCGTTACACACTTTTCCTGGAATTGCTCTAGCGGCAAAGGAGCGAGCTTGAAATCGCCTGAGAAAAAGGAAAGATCTGCCGCGATCGCGGCGGCGGTCATTCTTGCCGTCGTCGCCGTCGGCTTCTTCGCCTTGCCGTCGATCATGCTTCGGCTCGGCGACATTTCGCCATGGCTTGCCGCGGCCTTTGGCGCTCTCTTCGTCCTCGGCTTCTTCCTGATTTTCTGGCTGCGCGCCCGTCATCAGCGCAGGAAAGGGCAGTAAAACATCCAAGTTTTGGAAGTTAGGCAAGCTTTGGACTTGCTCTATCCCTGAAGCGCCGCGCCCAGCAGCACAAGTCCAAGTACGAGCACCATCGCGGCGCCGGCGATTTCGATGCCGTTGGAAATGCGTGCTGCGGCCGAATCGCTCGAGGCATAGCGGAGTGCGAAGCCCTTGGCGGTGACGGCCATCGTGGCGAGGATCGAGACGGTGATCGCCGTGCCGATCGACATGGCAAAGACCGAGAGAACCCCACCGAGATAGAGCCCGTTCAAAAGCGCAAAGGAGAGCACGATCAAGGCGCCGGAGCAGGGACGCAGGCCGACGGCGACAATCGCCGACCAGGCTTCGCTCAGCGCAAAACGATCACCCTTCAGCATGGCCGGGTCTGGCGCATGCGCATGGCCGCAGGTCGCGCAGACCTCGCCGGGAGCGTGCGCGTGATGATGATGGTGGTGGTGATCGCCATGGTCATGGTGATCGTGATGGACGTGTTCCGTGTGGGCGTCGCTGGCTGAGGCAGGAGCGGGCCGCGTCATAGAGCGCAGCTTGCGAAAGACCAGCCAGCCTCCGAACACCGCAATCAGCGCGTAGCTTGCGACCTCAAGCGAGTGGGTGGCATCCGTCATGCTGATCGACGAGCCGCGCAACAGGAGATAGACGGCGCCGATGAGGAGGATCGCCACCACGCCTTGGAGGATCGAGGAGAGAAACGAGAGAACGACGCCGCGGCGAAGTTCCGTCTCGTTGGCGATCATGTAGGAGGAAATGACCGCCTTGCCGTGCCCCGGGCCGGCCGCATGGAACACGCCATAGGCAAAGGAGAGGCCGATCAGCGACCAGAGCTGCCACGGGTTCTCGCGCATGCCCTTGAGCGAGCCCGTGAGCAGCCGGTAGAAGCTCTGCTGCTCCATGTTCACCCAGGCAAAGAAACCGCCGAGGAAGCCGGTCGTCTGGACCGACGGTTCGGCGGTGCCGATGCCGAGCGGCGATTGCGCCGCGGCCGCCGTTGCGGAAAGGGCCGCGAGCAAGAGCGCAGCCGCCAGCGGTCCGCCAATCCTGCGTGCGTTCAGCATGTGACCTCGATCCTGGTTGCAAAAAGCTTCGACATGTCGGTGCCGGTCGGGTCGTTCCAGAAGGCGTCGGTCAGCGTGTCCTTGTTTTCGGCCAGCACTTCGTCGGGATCCGGCCTGACCACCTGATGCTCGCAGGCCTCGATCTTCTCGCCGACGACCGAGAGATCCTCGTCGGTCGGGAAATCCATCGCCGTGTACATGGTCGGGTCGTAGACGCCGAAGGAGAGCTTGCCCTTGAGCGGCATCGCTTCGGCCGGTTTGACCGCGAACATCATCAGGAGCTGGTTGTCCTTATAGTCCACGGTGATGCTGTCGGGCTTGTTCACCTTCACCGATTTGCCGTTGTCGGAAATCGTCGTGTAGTAGTTGTATTCCGAAAGGGACTCGAGAACCGTCTGGCCGACCTCCTTGAGCTCGTCCGGGTCGAGGGTCGCATTGGAGTTCTTGTCGAAGTCGAGCACGACGCTTGCGGAGAAGAGCTCGTCGAAGCGCCAGACATTGCGCAGTTCGCCGATCTCGCCCTTGTCGTCGGAAACGATCTCCAGCCGCGCTTCGGCGAAAATGTGCGGATGCGCGACAGCCAGCGCGGGTGCGAGGAGCGTGGCAAGGCCGGCCATGACGAGGCATTTTGTTTTCATCGGAGAGGAAATCCTTTTCGGCCCACTGCATGTTTCCTTAAATCGTAGCCGATTTAAGGATAAAAACATGCAGCACTTCAAAGTGCTACAGCGTCCTTTGCGCGTCTGATAAGACGCGCTGCGCTGTAAGCCGCGCGAATCGTCTCCGAATGTACTGCAAATGGGACGGAATTGGGACTTGGCGCGGCACCCGGCGCAATCATCGTGAGCGGAACCAGTCGTGCAGGAAATCGACGAAGGTGCGCACCTTGGCCGGCAGATAGCGCCGATGCGGATAGATCGCGTAGATGCCGCGATCCTTGGGCAGGAAGTCATCGAACAACGTCACCAGCTCGCCGGACAGGATCTTCGGCCGGGCAATGAAATCCGGCACGGGGGCAACCCCGAGACCGGTCACCGCCGCGCGCACGGAGGCAAGCGGACTGTTGACTTCGATCGGTCCGCCCACCGGCACCGTAAAGGGTGAACCGTCCGGTTCGACGAAACGCCAGTTCGAATAGGATCGGCCATTGGTGTCGAGAATGCAGGAGATTTTCGAAAGTTCGGTCGGATGCTTGAGCGGGCCGATCTTTTCCACGAAGTCCGGCGAGGCGCAGAGCAGCACCTGGAAGTCATCGAGCTTGCGCGCGATCAGCGTCGAATCTTCGAGGCGCGTGATGCGGATCGCCACATCGAAACCTTCTTCCACCAAATCGACGAAGCGGTCGTCCGAGACGATTTCGAGCGACAATTCAGGATGCTGCTTGCCGAAATCGATCAGCGACTGGCCGATATCCGCATCCACGAATGTCCTGGGCACAGTGATGCGCAGCCGGCCGCGCAGGTCGGAATTGTTGGCGCGCACGAGATCGGCGAGGTTGTCGATCTCCTTCAGGATCTCGGAGGCCGTGCGATAGTAGGTGTGGCCGGCCTCGGTCAGCGAGAATTGACGCGTCGTGCGGTTGAGGAGGAGTGCGCCGAGCTCGTCTTCCAGTTCACGCACATATTTCGACAGAAGCGCCTTGGATTTTCCGACACGCCGGGCAGCAGCGGAAAAGCCTTCCGCGTCCACGACGTCGATGAAGGCACGGATACGGGTCAAGGTGTCCATGGCTGACTTTCTTTCGTCTGTGCGCCGGGTTGATTCGGCAGCAATATTTCGCCCGCCGAAGGATCATGAATAACGCTGCGCCGCCCGCGCTCGACCCGATGCGCCGCTTCTCAGCGCCGTCGCCTCGTGTGCTCGGAGTAAATCTCATTGATTTCAAAGGCTTGGCGTATTCTTCCCAGCAGGCTCGATTGTTCAGTGAATGTGAACACCGACAATGTCGTCGGCTTCGGAAAAAATTCAACCGCGGAACGCAAAAAACTCTTGATTACGACAATGTTTTTTCTTACCTACGCCTTGCCCAAAGTCGCACGTGCCTGTGGGTGTCCGCCGACCCTCGAATAAGGTGAGGAAATCGGTAAGGTACCTGGAACTAACCCCTCCAGTCGCTATTCCGGCCAACCGGGAAATGCGAGGACATCTTGAAGCAACGACGGTGCGGGCCTTTCTGGTGTCTGCCGGCTTTCCAACAGCCGGGGTTACTGAAGAGGCACACCTTCATTGCCGGAAGTGCGGTTGGGATATTCCCTCCAATCCATGGCAGACAAAGACGAATCTTAGCCTAGGCGGGCTTCGATTCACCGTTTCGCGCATCGAGCGCATGCATGGTTCCGGGGTCTCCACCGGCTGGTTCCAGTGCAAGCGCGCGTATGCCCTTTGTCCTCCACAGTTGTGGAGTCTAATGGATCAGGGGAATATGGCTATGACCACCGCACGCATCATCGACTTCCTGAACACCCGACGACCTGAAGGCCCGTGCCTCGTTGTCGACCTCGACGTCGTGCGCGACAATTTCAAGGCCTTCCGCCACGCGCTGCCCGACAGCTCGATCTATTATGCCGTCAAGGCCAACCCGGCGCCGGAAATCCTGCGCCTTCTCGCCGGTCTCGGCTCCAATTTCGATTGCGCGTCCGTCGCCGAAATCGAAATGGCGCTTGATGCCGGTGCGACCGCCCAACGCATTTCTTATGGCAATACCATCAAGAAGGAGCGCGATATTGCCCGCGCTTACGCGCTCGGCGTGTCCCTTTTCGCGGTCGACAGCCACGAGGAAGTCGAGAAGGTCGCGCGTGTTGCTCCCGGCGCCCGCGTCTTCTGCCGCGTCCTGACCGATGGCGAAGGTGCGGAATGGCCGCTGTCGCGCAAGTTCGGCTGCGTGCCGCAGATGGCCGTCGACGTGCTCGTCTACGCGCACCAGCTCGGCCTCGTCTCCTACGGCGTGTCGTTCCACGTCGGCTCGCAGATGACGAAGCTCGATGCCTGGGATTCGGCCCTTGCGGATGCCAAGCGTGTCTTCGTGCAGCTCGCCAAGCAGGGCATCGAGCTCAAGATGGTCAACATGGGCGGCGGCTTCCCGACGAAGTATCTGAAGGACGTTCCGTCGGCTGAAGCCTATGGTCAGGCGATCTTCGGTGCGCTGAAGAAGCACTTCGGCAACAAACTCCCGGAGACGATCATCGAGCCTGGCCGCGGTATGGTCGGCAATGCGGGTGTGATCAAGGCGGAAGTCGTTCTCGTCTCGAAGAAGTCGGACAACGACAATCACCGCTGGGTCTTCCTCGACATCGGCAAGTTCGGCGGTCTCGCCGAGACGATGGACGAGGCGATTCGCTACCCGATCCGCACCGCGCGCGATGCCGATCAGATGGAGCCCTGCGTGCTTGCCGGCCCGACCTGCGACTCGGCCGACGTGCTCTACGAGAAGAACATGTATCCGCTGCCGATCTCGCTGACGATCGGCGACGAGGTTCTGATCGAAGGCACGGGCGCCTACACGACGACCTACTCGGCCGTCGCCTTTAACGGCTTCGAGCCGCTGAAGGCCTACGTGATCTGATCCTGCCTTGCTCCCGCGCCAGCCGCGGGAGCGGCGATTTCACAATTCTGTATCCGGTCCGCCTGAAGCGGTTTTGATGACGGGAGGCCCCGATGGCCGCTGTTGTTGATGCCATGCGCGCGTTCTTCGCGCCGTCCACCTTTGTGATCGACTCCGAAAACCCGGGCGACGTCGTCGCGCGTGAAAACCTGCTCGACCGAGCCATGGGGCCGGACCGCTGCCGGAAGTCGTCGGAAAAGCTGCGCCGCGGCCGCCTACCGGCCGAGGGGCTCGCGCTTGTTGCGCGCGACGAGGACGGCCACGTGATCGGCACGGTGCGCCTCTGGAATGTCGAGGCGGGTGTCGACCGGGAATGCCATGGCGTGCCGGCGCTTATGCTCGGCCCGCTTGCCGTCGATCCGGCGCATGAGGGCCGGGGCATCGGCGGCATGCTGATGCGTGCGGCGATCCAGGAGGCCAAGAACCGCAGCCACGGGGCGATCCTGCTCGTTGGCGATGCCGCCTACTACGAACGGTTCGGCTTCTTCGCCGAGCGGGCGCAGCATCTCGTCATGCCGGGACCGTTCGAGCGCAACCGCTTCCTGGCGCTCGAGCTCAAGGACGGCTGGCTTGATGGCGCCGCTGGCATGCTGGTGGCGAGCGGCCGCAAACTTGCCCTGCCGCCGCTCAAGCGCGCCGCGTGACTTCGCCGCCTCCAACCCTGCGGAGGCGGACAATACACAGCGCTCCTGCGCCGGAATGGCGCGGGGCGCTGTCATGTTTTGAGGGGCGCTGATTCCGGCGGCCTTGCCTTCACGTCCGGGACGCAGATGATTTCCTGGCGTCGTAGCAGACGAAAGCAAGCTTGTTGCCGTCCGGATCGCGCACATAGGCTGCGTAAAAGCCATCGCCATATTGCGGGCGAAAGCCGGGTTTCCCCTGGTCCCGGCCACCGCGCTCCATGGCGATCTCGAACATCCGGTCGATCACGTCTGCGCTTTCGACGAGAAAGGCCGTCATTGTTCCGTTGCCGACCGAGGCGCAGTTGCCGTCGAATGGGTAACCCGTGAAGAAGCGTGGAGCCCTGTCGTCATCCTTCCGCCCCCAGGAGGCAACCTGTTCGTCACAATAACAGCGCTCCTGACCGATCAGCGCCATCAACGGGTCGTAAAATCGCTCGGCCCGCTTCAGATCCGTTGTTCCGACCATCGTGTATCCGATCATGCGCCGTCCTCCGTTGCCGCGGGTCAGTTCGCGGCGCGCCGGTAGAATGCCAACGATCCCGCAAGTGCCAGGAGGGCGCCTCCGCACACACGATCGAGCCAGATGGCGCCGGAGCGTTTCAGGAAACGAACCGCTTGGGAGCCGATCAGCGCATAACCGAACATCACCGCGAAATCGATCGAAGCGAAGACGGCGGCGAGAACGGCGTATTGCGGCGCTTGCGGTAGCGCCGGTTCGATGAACTGCGGCAGGAAGGCGGAGAAGAACAGATAGCCCTTGGGATTGGTGACCGCGACGAGGAAACACTTGAGGAAGATCGCGCTTGTGGTTGCGGCACCAGCCGACCTCTCGCTTTCGGCGGCAATATCCAGCGTTCCGCGGGAGCGCAGCAGCATGATGCCGAGGAAAGCGAGGTAGGCGGCACCCAGCCATTTGACGACCGTGAACCAGAACTCGGACGCGGCCAAGAGCGCGCCGAGGCCGAGCGCCACGGCGCCGATCAGCACGAAATCCGACAGGACGGCGCCGATCATGCCCGCCGTTGCCCGTCTCACGCCATAGCGCGAACCATTGGTGAGGGCGAGAAGCACGGTCGGTCCGGGGGTCGCGATGCCGATGAAAGCAACGAACGCGAATGCAAGAATGGTGAATTCACTCATGGTGTTTGCCCTCCGCGACGAAAGTCCTCTCACAGCTTTGACGTGCGCGCAAGCATCGGTGCGCCATCATCGTTGGGGTCGTGGCCATGGTTGCACCGAGCGACACTCGTTTGACAGCCTTCCCGGCTTCCCTTATGGAGGCGGCGGGCGAGGGGGCCCCTGCCGTCCGCGAGCTTGAAGCGTTGGTGAAGTCCCTCATTTTCGACACGGTCGCGCCGAAACGGCATGCGAACCGATGGCAATGCGGGCACCCATCCTGAAATTGCATGCCGCAACAGGAGACCCTGTCATGACGCATGGAAAACCGACGCTTCCCGCACTCGATGCACTGAAGGACCAGGCAAGGCGCCTACGGTCCCGGCTCGCGTCCGAGGGCGAGGCGATCAGCCACTCCAGATCGCTCGAACTCGTCGCCGCCCAATACGGTTACCGCGACTGGAATACGCTTCACGCCGCCGCCGGCAACCGTCAGCCGTTCAATCCCTGGATGCTGGGGTCGCGGGTGAAGGGCCACTATCTCGGCCAGGCCTTCGAAGCGGAAATCCTCTCGGTTCACGCGATAAGCGCTGAGCCGGGGCGCTATCGCCTGACGTTCAAGTTCGATCAGCCGGTCGATGTCGTCACGTTCGAAAGCTTCTCGGCCTTTCGCCAGAGGGTAACGGCCACGATAGACGAAACCGGGCGGACGGTCGAAAAGACCTCGAACGGACGGCCGCATCTGGAGCTTGAGTGGTGAGGTTTGGCGAATGGAGGTGGGATTCGGCCCCTCATCCGGCTGCCGCCACCTTCTCCCCGCAGGCGGAGAGAAGGGATTCGTGACGACGGCTTCGCCACCAAGTCAAGACATGAGCAGCGCCGACTGGCGTCCCCTCGCCCCGCTTGCGGGGAGAGGGCTAGGGTGAGGGGCTTTCAGCCTGTACTGCGGAAGACAGGCTACCCAGCAAGATCCACCACGCCGCAATCACCGGCCGCGGAACCGAAGGCGAGCTGGCGGCCGTTCTTGCTCCAGGCCATGGCGGTGATCGTGCCCTCACCGGGTCGGCGCAGCAGCACTTCCTTGCTGTCGGCGAAGCGGGCGGCGAGGATCATGCCGTCCTCGTAGCCGATGGCCACGATGTCCTCGGCCGGATGGCAGGCGACGGTCGTCACCATGGTGTTGCCGCGCGTGCCGAGCTCCAGCGGCGCCTTGCCCATGGGTCCGTCCTTGCCCTGGAACGGCCAGACGATCGCCGCCGGCGCGCCGGAAGACGCGAGCCACTTGCCCTTGGCGGACCAGGACAGCGACTTCACCTTGGCCGGATACCCGGTCATGCGCATGTGGCGCGCTTCGGCCCCCGCCTTGGCGTCGAGCTTCCATCCGTGCAGCGCGTTCTCCTGCATGGTGGTGACGACGAAACGGCCGTCGGGGGAAAAAGTGACGCCGGTATGGGCGCCCTTCCATTCGAGATCCGCCGGCTGCCCGACGATCGCCACCCAATGCATGGAGACGCCGTTGTAGCGGGCAACGGCGATGCGCAGACCCTTGGGAGCAAAGGCTATGCCCTCGACCGTGCGCTCTTCGGGAAAATCCTTTGTCGTGCCGTCGGCCAGGCGAACATGGGTCGTCTTGCCATAGGCATAGGCGACCGCGCCCTGAGGTCCTGCGGCGACCTGCGATATCCATTTGCGCGGCGCTTCGGCGACGAGGCTGATGCTGCCGTCGGCAAAGATCCGCATGACCTTGCCGTCCTCGCCGCCGGTCAGGAGGCTGTCGCTCGCTTCGTCATGGTCGAGCGAGAGCAGGCCATCATGGGCTTCAATGGTCTTGTGGCCATGATCGAGGCGATGGATGATGCCCGAGGCTTCGGCGAAGAAGGGTATATCCTTGAGGAAGGCCACGCCGACGACGTGGCCTTCGAGATCGAGCGGAGCGACTGTCGGCATCAGATGGTCGGGCTCTCTTGTTTCTGCATGATCTTATAGGGGATCATGCCTGGACCTCGCAGGCCCTGAAGGTGCGCTCGAGCTTCTCGCGGTCGAGATCGCGGCCGATGAAGACGAGCCGGGACTCGCGCTTCTCGCCGTCTTTCCAGGCGCGCTGGTGATCGCCCTCGATGATCATGTGCACGCCCTGGACCACGTAGCGCTCGGCATCGCCGGCAAAAGCGATGATGCCCTTCAGCCGCAAGATATTCGGACCATCGGTCTGGGTGATCTTCTGGATCCACGGAAAGAAGCGGTCGGGGTTCATCTCGCCGCCACGCAGCGAGATCGACTGCACGGTCACGTCATGAATGGGTGACGGCCCATGATCGTGGTGATGATGGTGGTGATCGTGACCATGGTCATGACCATGGTCATGATCATGATGATGGTGATCGTGATCGCAATCGGGGCCGCAGACGTGATCGTCGTGCTCATCCTGGTCGAGGAAGTGCGGATCGTTTTCGAGCGCCTTTTCAAGATTGAAGGCACCCTGGTCGAGCACCTTCGTCAGGTCGATCTCGGAGCGCTGCGTGCGGTAGATGCGAGCAGACGGATTGATGACGCGCACCGTTGCCTCGATCCGCTCCAGCTCTTCCGGCGTCACGAGGTCGGTCTTGTTCAAGAGCACGACATCGGCGAAGGCGATCTGGTCCTCGGCCTCGCGGCTGTCCTTGAGACGCAGCGGGAGGTGCTTGGCGTCGACCAGTGCCACGACAGCATCAAGCTCGGTCTTGGCGCGTACGTCGTCGTCCATGAAGAAGGTCTGGGCGACCGGTACCGGATCGGCAAGGCCGGTGGTCTCGACGATGATCGCATCGAAACGGCCCGGACGGCGCATCAGCCCCTCGACCACACGTATCAGGTCGCCGCGCACCGTGCAGCAGACGCAGCCGTTGTTCATCTCGTAGATTTCCTCGTCGGACTCGACGATCAGGTCGTTGTCGATGCCGATTTCGCCGAATTCGTTGACGATCACCGCATATTTGCGGCCGTGATTCTCGCTGAGGATGCGGTTGAGCAGCGTCGTCTTGCCGGCGCCGAGATAGCCCGTGAGCACGGTGACGGGGATCGGCTTCTGCGTGGATGTTTCTGTCATGGGAGCCTCGAGGATTGGCGATGCGCCGCGGGCATCTATGTCGCGTCCTCATATAGGAGATGACGCGACGATGCGCAAATGGCGGCAATCGAATTCGCTGTCCGGATACGGTCCGCCATTCGCCGAAAGCAATCAGGAAAGTTCGTCGACGTCGAAGGCTTTTACGTCTTCGAGCAGTTCGATGATGCCCTTCACCACGTGGCCGAGAAGAACCTCACCGCGCGCGGCGGTCGCGGCACCGGCATCGCCGGCGACACCTTGCCGGTTGAGGTCGGACATTTTCCAACCGAACGCATGCGGGCCATAGGCACGCAAATGCTTGAAACGGGCGATGAAGTCGCTCTGGCGGGAAGGGAACCGGGTGGCTCGCGTCATATCCACCTTGTCCGGGTGGAGCGCCAGCATCACCGACGTCTCGATGTCGCCGCCATGAATATCGAGCGCCTTGTCCTCGGCGCTGATCCAGCCCTCCGGCTGTCCGAAACGCGTCCAGCTCGTCGCGACCGCGAGCATACCGAAGCGCACCCGCGCCTCCGTCGCGACGATCGTCATCAGCGGCGAGTTGCCGCCATGAGCGTTCAGTATCACGAATTTGCGGACGCCGAGATGATGGAGATTTTCGGCGATCCCGAGCCAGCGGCCGATCGCGTCGTCATAGGCGAGTGTGCGCGTGCCGGGCACATCCATATGTTCTATCGAGTAGCCGACGGGCTCGACCGGCAGGAACGTTACCGGCAGGTCCGCGGACAGCGCGGCCGTGACGCGCCGAACGATGCCCTCGGCAATCAGCCGATCGGTTTCGAAGGGAAGATGCGGCCCATGCTGCTCATGCGCGCCGAGCGGCAACACCGCGATCCACTGCCGCCGCTCGGAAGGCGCGAGATCGGCGCGGTTATCGTTCCAGTGGGGCTCCGGCATCGACATTTCTCTTCGGTTCTCCATCCCTTCTGTCGTAAAATTGTTATTTGAGTCATACAGTTCGTAATCACAAGCTGTATTGCTATAAAGGTAGTGTACGGGATTCGGCGGGAGGTCCAATGGGCAAGAAGAGCAAGGCCGAAAAGAAGGGCAAGAACGGCAGGAAAAGGGACGAGCTTGCCGTCGAGCCGCACGATCTTGCTTCAGTTCTTGTACAGGCGGCGCGTTCGATGCGCACTGTACTTTCCCGCAATCTCGTCGAAAGCGGCCTCTATGCGGGGCAGGACGGCGTCATGCTCGCGCTGGCCGAGACCGACGGCCTGACGGCAGGCGCGCTCGCTGCAAAACTTGGTGTCAAGGCACCGACAATGACGCGTACCATCGGCCGCATGGAGGCGCAAGGCTTCCTCGAACGCCGGCCGGATGAGGAAGATGCGAGACTGACCAAGGTCTATCTGACCGTGCCCGGGCGCGAACGGCTGCAGACGATTGCAGAGGCCGGTCAGCATTCCGAAAAGCTCGCCACGCGCGGTTTGACCGACAAGCAGGTGCGAACCCTCCTGAAACTGCTGCGGGCAGTCGACAGCAATCTGCAGGCGGCAAGGGCGCCCGATTGATCCGTGCCCCTGCGGTGACACTTCCCGATTGCGGCGATCATTTAAACAGTTTAAAGAGAATTTAAAACGGGCTGACGAGATCGGTGAATCACGGGGGACATAGTGGCGCAAAAGGTCAAGCTTTCGACAATCGCGGAAACACTCGGCCTTTCGACGGCGACAGTATCCCTGGCATTGCGTGACAGCCCACTGGTGGCGACCGTCACGCGCGACAAGATCAAGGAACAGGCACGCGCGCTCGGCTACATATACAATCGCCGCGCCGCAAGCTTGAGGACATCGCGGTCCGGCATCATCGGCGTCGTCGTGCACGACATCATGAACCCGTTCTACGGTGAAATCCTCAAGGCGATCGAGGCGGAACTTGATCGCGACAAGCAGACCTTCATCCTCTCCAACCATTACGATTCCGTCGAGAAGCAGCGCGATTTCATCGAGACTCTGCTTCAGCTTGGCGGCGACGGTGTCATCATGTCGCCGGCGATCGGCACCCCGCCGGAGGATATCCAGCTTGCCGAGGACAACGGCATGCCCGCGATCCTGATTGCCCGGTCGATCGAAGGACTCGACGTGCCGATTTTCCGCGGCGACGACGCCTATGGCATTTCGCTTGCGACCAATCACCTTATCGGCCTTGGCCACCGCTGCATCGCGATGGTCGGCGGCACCGACCAGACCTCGACCGGCCGCGATCGCTACCAGGGTTATGTGAATGCGCTGCGCAAGGCGAATATCGAGGTCGATCCGGACTTACGCATTCCCGGGCCGCGCTCCAAGCAGGGCGGTTTCGAGGCGGCCGTGCATCTCTTGTCGCTGCCGCAAAAACCGACCGCGGTCGTCTGCTGGAACGATCTGGTGGCGATCGGCATGATGAACGGCATTGCCCGCGCCGGGCTTGTGCCGGGCGTCGACATTTCGGTCACCGGCTATGACGACCTCGAGGAAGCCTCGATCGCCACTCCGGCGCTGACGACCGTCTGGAACGGCCAGGCCGACGTCGGCCGCAGCGCAGCGCGCGCGCTTCTCGACAAGCTCTCCGGCAGCCACGAGCCGGACGGAATCCATCTGATAAAGCCGGAAATGCGCATTCGCCAATCGACCGGCCCACTCCGCGTGCCCGCCTGAGCGCATCTTCCGAAAGGAATAGCGATGTCCGAGAGCCGCCCCAGAATTCTCGTGCCCGGCAAGATCAACCAGCGCATTCTCGACCGGCTCCCGGAAATGTTCGAGACCGTGCGCATCGAGCGGGCCGATGTGGAACTGGTGACGCCGGACATGGCGGACGTGGCCGGCGTGGCGGTTTCCGGCCGCCTGCCGGTGGACCTGATGGATGCGTTACCCCACCTCGAGATCATCGGCAATTTCGGCGTTGGCTATGATGGTGTCGATGTTGCCCGCGCGGCGGCACGCGGGATTGTCGTCACCAATACGCCCGATGTCCTGACGGAAGAAGTTGCCGACACCGCGATCGGCCTGCTCCTCAATACGCTGCGGCGTCTGCCACAAGCCGAGCAATGGCTGCGGCAGGGCCGCTGGGCGCGGGAAGGGGCGTTTCCTCTATCGCCGCTCTCGCTCCGGGGGCGCAAGGTCGGGCTCTTCGGGCTGGGACGGATCGGCCTTGCGATCGCCAGGAGACTGGAGGCCTTCGCTGTTCCGATCGCCTATCATACGCGCACGCCGCGCGAGGGGCTTGCCTATGCCTATCATTCGAGCCTCAAGGGCCTTGCCGAAGCCGTCGACACGATGATCGTGATCGTGCCGGGCACGGTAAGCACGCTGAAAGCCGTCAACGCCGACATCCTGGGCGCGCTCGGCCCTGAGGGCGTGCTGATCAGTGTCGGCCGCGGCTCGACCGTGGACGAGGCGGCGCTCGTTGCCGCCCTTCAGAATGGCGTCATCGCCGGGGCGGGGCTCGATGTTTTCGAGAACGAGCCACATGTGCCGGAGGCACTGCTGACGCTTCCGAACGTATCGCTTCTGCCGCATGTGGCGTCCGCTTCGGTGGCGACCCGCAATGCGATGTCCGATCTCGTCGTCGACAATCTGAAGGCCTGGTTTTCGACGGGAGAGGCCCTTACGCCGGTCGTTGAAACGCCGTTCCGGCGCAAAGGCTGATCGAGAGCGAGATCAGGCCTTTGCCTCTCTGTAGGCACGCACCGCATCGCCGAAGGCCCTGAAAAGCGAGGCCGAAGGCGCATCGGTTTTCACCCAGTATTCCGGGTGCCATTGCACGCCGACCGCGAAGGCTTTGGCGCCGATCACCGACACCGCCTCGATCGTGCCGTCATCGGCAACCGCTTCGACGGCGAGGCGCGGCGCGGTCGCGGCGATCGCCTGTCGGTGCAGCGAGTTGACCCTGATGCGGCCAGCGCCGAGAACGGGCGCCAGGCAGCTTCCTTCCTTGACGATCACGTCCTGGCGAATGCCGTAGGCAACGTCGAGTTCGGGCACGTCGGGCTTGCGATGGTCCGAGATACCGGGCTGGTCCTGAATTTCGGTCGCGAGCGTACCGCCGAGCGCAACATTGAGCTCCTGAATGCCACGGCAGATCGCGAACAGCGGAATGCCGCGATCAAGCGCACGGCGGATCAGCGGCAGGCTGGTGGCGTCGCGGCCGGGATCGAACGGACCGTCCGCATCCGTCGCTTGCCTTCCATAAAGTGAAGGGTGGACATTGGAGCGTGCCCCGCTGGCGAGAACGCCATCCACACGGTCGAGGATCTCGTCGATGTCATTTCCGGTTTCGAGCGCCGGAATGAGAAACGGCATGACGCCGGCGCCCTCGACGGCCGCGCGCACATATTGATGGGCGGCAACATGCCAGACGTTGCCGTCGAATTCGCGAAAATCGCAAGGGATCGCAACGACAGGTTTCGACATCATCAAACTCCGTTTCTATGCGGAAAGCCTTGCAGTCAGATATTGGTTAAAGTCAACTGTCAGAATCGCTGTCGACGATCCGCGCCGGTGACTACCCTCATCTGGTAGGCTAGAATAAGAACGCGGGAGGAATTAAGGGCATTTCTTCAAGGTCGGGTAACCATCTCATTCGGAAAACGGCGGCGGCGCCTGCGCCAGTTGAAGAAACGTGCAAGTCGCAGTCCGAAATTCCTGACGGGGAAATACCTATGCGTGGTTGTAGAAAGCGGATATTATTACGAACTTCTGCAATATTGGGTTGAATCGGTGCATGTAGCCCCAGTGCCGTTTTGCTACTATCCTGCAATTCGGCAGATCTTTCGGGGGCTTAGACGAAATCTTTCGTTAAGTCCTCGACCCTAACAATCCGGCAAACCCGGAGCTTGGTTCATGATGCCCAATGAACGGGGCGCTCTTCCGACAGATGTTTACCTGTCGTCTGTGAGTTCGCTCTATGAACATCGCCGGACGCTGGTGATCGGCATGCTGTCGCACGTCGTGACCTTCCTGCTTGTCTTCCTCAAGACCTCCGACCCCTTCTATCTGACCTGCGCCGCGACCATTGTCGTCGTTTGGGCGCTCCGCAACCTCGACATGGCCCGGTTCGACCGGCAGGACTTTTCCGGCGCTGACAACGCGATGGTCAGGAAATGGGAGAACCGGTACATCGTCGGTGGCGTCAGCGTGACGCTGACATGCGGCATTGCCTGCGGATATGCAATCGCCGTCAGTCAGGATTCCTTCGCGGAACTTGCGTGCATTTCGGTGACGCTGGCATCGATGATTTCGCTCGTGGGCCGGAACTATGGTTCCGAACGAGCGGTCCTTTTGTTGTCGTCGACGGCATGCCTGCCGATCGTGATCGGTCTCTTGACCTTGCGAGACCCCTACATGCTCGTCCTGGCGGTGCTGATACTGCCGTTCATTCTGACGACCTGGACGATGGCGAACAATGTGCGCGCCTTCCTTTACGAGAATGTCCTTGCCGCACGGGAAATCTCGACAATCGCCGGGCAATTCGACGCGGCGCTCAACAATATGACGCATGGGCTCTTCATGCTCGACAGCGACCATCGCATCGTGGTCGCGAACGAACGCGCCTGCGAACTCCTCAGTCTTGGCGACAAGGCCAATCTCAAGGGGCGCCTGCTCAGCGAAGTGCTTGAACAAGCCGCCGACCGCTTGGCGCTTGGCGCGAACAACAAGGAGAAGATTGCGCGGCAGCTCGACCTGCTGATTGAGGGAAAGCGCTCCCGCGCGCTGATCTCGACGTCGAAAGACCTCTTCCTCGAATTTTCGGCAAATCGACGCGAGAACGGCGAGATCGTATTGACCTTCGAGGATGTGACCGCGCGTGTGCAGGCGGAAAAGCAGATCCTGCAGATGGTGCGCTTCGACACGCTGACGGGCCTGCCGAGCCGGGACTATTTTGCCGAACTTGCCCACAATGCCATGGCTGCCAATGGCGGGCACGGGCGCGACATAGGCTTTCTCCTTGTCGATGTGGCGGAATTCAAGCATGTCAACGATATGCGAGGGCATGTCGTCGGCGATAAATTGCTTCAGACGATCGCCGAACGCCTCAAGAGCCTCGCCGGCGACGATGCGATCGCCGCCCGGCTGATGGGTGACGAGTTCGTGGTTTTCTTCCCCAACAAGGCGGATGCCTCCGATCTGGAGGAGCGGATCCGGGCCGTGCATGCCGGTCTGCGCGGCGTTTACGTGGCTGGCGGCTTCACATTCAACATGACCATGAGTGCCGGCTTCGTCATTGTGCAGAGTGGCGATTTCCGGTTCGAAGAGCTGCAGATCAAGGCGGACCTGGCGCTCTCGGAAACCAAAGCAAGGAACAAGGGTGGCTGCACGGCCTTCGAAGGCGAGATGGACGCCCGCTATCTCGATCGCCAGAAGCTCAAGAGCGATCTGCGCGAAGCGCTTAACGCAAATGGCCTGAGCCTGTCCTACCAGCCGATGTTCACGCCGGATGGTTCGCGGATCGAATGCTGCGAGGCTTTGGCGCGCTGGACGCATCCGGAGCGCGGACCCGTGCCGCCGAACGTCTTCATCCAGCTTGCAGAAGAAATGGGCGTCGTTACCGACATCACCCGCTATGTTTTAGGGCAGGCATGCAGGGACTGCACGAACTGGCCGGCGGATGTGTCGGTGTCGGTCAATCTCTCCGTCCTCGATCTCAGGGGTGACGAGATCGTCTCGATGGTCACCGAGGCGCTCAGGGAGACGGGGCTGGATCCAGCGCGGCTGCACCTCGAAGTGACGGAAAGCTGCCTGATGGATGAGCCGGCCAAGGTTCAAGGCATTCTCAGCGACCTGCATGGGCGTGGCATAACCATCGCCATAGATGATTTCGGCACCGGTTATTCGAGCCTCAGCTATCTCGATACGCTGCCTGCCGGCATCATCAAGATCGACCGGTCGTTCGTCCGTAACATTCGCGAGGACGCACGACGCTTCAAGCTCTTGCGGGGCACCGTCAATCTTGCCCGCGCGCTTGGCTTGAAGACCGTCGTCGAAGGGGTCGAGACCGCGGACCAGCTCCAGCTTATCAACGAATTCAAGTGCGCCGATCTGATACAGGGTTTTGTCTTCGCAGCGCCGATGCCGGCCTCCGCGATCAGCGCCTTGTGCAAGCAAGGTGCACGGAAACGAACCACCAAGTCGTCCAGCCAGCGCATCGCCTGACGCCCCGCCTTGCACCGTCGATTTCGTTTCTGCAGCGCAGCGCGTCTTTGAGACGCGCAAAGGTCGCTGTAGCACTTGGAATCGCCGCATGATTTTATCCTCAAATCGATTCCGATTTGACGAATCATGCAAATAGGGAGGGTCGATTCCGCCGTTCCGCCCCCGCATCAGGCTTTCACCCATGTACGGCGCCCCTCAACCTCCGGATTCACCATAAAACTTAACCTCTTGTTAAGGTTAACAAAAGGTTAAGTGCAGTCTGTCTCATTTTGTGGTTGCCAGCTCGTCATCCGTCAATAGGTTAACCCTTTGTTAACTATGGGGGTCGACTTATGGGTGCTGATGAGCGCCAGGCGGAGCCTGGAACTTTTTCCGAGAAGCTGATGCAGCTGCTCGATCGCGTCGAATACAGGCGCGTCGAAACCGGCGAGGACATGGAAGACATCGCGCGGCTCAGGTACAAGGCCTACAAGGCCGTCAACCTGATGGAGCTGACGGGATCGACGTTGATAGACGACCTCGACTTCGACAGTCATGCCTATGTCTTCGGGATCTATCTCGACGAGAGCCTGGTGAGCACGGTGCGTGTCCACCATGTGACGCCGGACCATCGGGCAAGCACGTCCGGAATTATCTTCGGTCCGGAGATCGATACCTTTCTCGATGCGGGCTTGGTGTTGATCGATCCCGGCAGGCTCGCCGTGGATCCGGAGGTGCTCGGCGACGAGATGCGGGCGCTGCCCTATCTGACGCTCCGGCCGGTCGCCATGGCTTGTGAATATTTCTCCGCGGACCGCTGCCTGACAGCCTGCCGTCCGCGCCATACGGCTTTCTACAAGCGCATCTTTGCCTCGGAGACGGTCGTGGCGTGCCGGGAAAATCTTGGCGTCTATAATGCCGACGGCGCCCTACTGGTCGCGCGCGTTCGTGGCCAGCGCCCCTCGATCCTCGATCGCTATCCGATTTTCGACTCCGAACCGTTCGAGCGCCGGATGATGTTTGCGGACCGCAGCGAAGTGCCGTTCGCGCCGCTGACGATCCTGCCGACGGCGCGAATTGCGCAAGGCAGCTATGGTCGCGCCTACTCCCGTGGATCCGCGAGCGGCTGACCACTGCGGGTTTCCTTAAATCGTACCGATTTAAGGACAAAAAACATGCAGCAATTTAAAATGCTACGGCGTCCTTTGCGCGTCTGATCAAACGCGCGGCGCTGTAGATACGTCGGCCACAGCCAACGGAAAAGCGCAAACAGGATATCGTTTATGCCGCAGTCCTCGCGGGCGAGTTTTCGTTGCGCATGGCTTGCGCATTGTGTATGCGGAGCTAAAGGACTGTCTGCCCACCCGCTTTGCAGACGGTTCCGTTCGTGGAGCAAGGTTGAAAGGCGGACGTGGCCATTGGCCGCGCCGCAGCATTCTGGGAGAATTGGACGATGGCAGAGCATCATTCTGGACCGGTCGAAACGGGCGCTCCGATGGACTATTCCGAGCATGAGAAGACCTACAACCTCTTCCTGAACGCGACGAAATACGGCACGCTGTTTTGCGTCACGCTGCTCATTGCGATGGCTGCAGCCTTTTTCACAACGATGGGCTTCTTTAGCTCGCTCGTGCTGCTGATCATCCTGAACGTGGTCGGTTTCCTCCTTCTTCGCTAACCGGTTTCTCTGACATTTCTTGCCGGATGCGGGGCAGGAGGGTGCCCCGTCTTCGGCCGTCGGAGGCAATCCGGCATTACCTCACCGCGTGAGGAACGTTTTCGACGGCGGGCCGCACCTGCCTTCGACGGAAGAGTGCCTGTCACCATGGAAGCGGCCCTCCGTAAGGCCGGTCGCTCCAGCAGTCGAACAAGATGCTCGCGGTCCGCTTCGGCTCGACTGTGAGGCGGGAGGGGACTTGTGAGCGAGATTGTTTTTATCGCCAAGGAAACGGACGCGCATGAAGGGCGCGTCGCGGGTTCGGTCGAAAGCGTCAAGAAATTGAAGTCGCTGGGCTTCGACGTCGTCGTCGAAGCGGGCGCGGGCCACAGGTCGCGCATCCTCGATCCGGAATACGAGAAGGCTGGCGCGCGCATCGGCACGACGGCGGATGCCAAGGGCGCCGACGTGATCCTCAAGGTTCGCCGCCCGACGGCGGAAGAAATTACCGGCTACAAGTCCGGCGCGATCGTCATCGCCATCATGGATCCCTACGGCAACGACGGCGCGATCGCGGCGATGGCTGAGGCGGGGCTCACTGCCTTCGCGATGGAGCTGATGCCGCGTATCACCCGGGCGCAGTCGATGGACGTGCTTTCCTCCCAGGCGAACCTTGCCGGCTATCAGGCGGTGATCGATGCGGCCTATGAATACGACCGTGCGCTGCCGATGATGATGACAGCGGCCGGCACGGTGCCGGCGGCGAAGGTGTTCGTCATGGGCGCCGGTGTCGCCGGACTGCAGGCGATCGCGACTGCGCGGCGGCTCGGCGCCGTCGTCTCGGCCACCGACGTGCGCCCTGCGGCCAAGGAGCAGGTCGCGTCGCTCGGCGCCAAGTTCATCGCCGTCGAGGACGAGGAGTTCAAGGCGGCCGAAACCGCCGGCGGTTACGCCAAGGAAATGTCGAAAGACTACCAGGTCAAGCAGGCCGCACTCGTCGCCGAGCATATCGCCAAGCAGGACATCGTCATCACCACGGCGCTGATCCCGGGCCGTCCGGCGCCGCGGCTCGTGACCCGCGAGATGCTTGATTCCATGAAGCCCGGCTCGGTCGTCGTCGACCTCGCCGTCGAGCGCGGCGGCAATGTCGAGGGCGCGGAAGCCGGAAAGGTCGTCGAGGTCGGAGGCATCAAGGTCGTCGGCCACCTCAACGTGCCAGGCCGCATTGCCGCTTCCGCCTCGCTGCTCTATGCCAAGAACCTCGTCACCTTCCTTGAGACGATGGTCTCGAAAGAGACGAAGGCACTGGCGCTCAACATGGAGGACGAGCTCGTCAAGGCGACGGCGCTGACCCACGGCGGCGCCGTGGTGCATCCGGCCTTCGGCGGCGCGAAAGAGGGGGACAAGTAATGGCGAACGAACTTCTCGACAAGGCATTGGCCGATCTCGATCGGGCGGTCGAAGCGGTCAGGACCGCGGCCGAATATGTGCCGGATGCGGCCGGGGCGGTGGCCCACGGTGCCACCGGCGGCGCGATCGATCCTTTCGTCTTCCGCCTGGCAATCTTCGTGCTGGCGATCTTCGTCGGTTATTACGTCGTCTGGTCGGTGACGCCGGCCCTGCACACGCCGCTGATGGCGGTGACCAATGCGATCTCGTCGGTGATCGTCGTCGGCGCCCTGCTGGCGGTCGGCATCTCCGCTTCAGGGCTTGCCACCGGCTTCGGCTTCGTGGCGCTGGTGCTCGCCTCGGTCAACATCTTCGGCGGCTTCTTGGTCACCCAGCGCATGCTCGCCATGTACAAGAAAAAAGACAAGTGAGGCCGGCCGATGAACGCTAACTTCGCAGCCTTCCTCTATCTCGTCTCGGGCGTCCTGTTCATCACGGCGCTGCGCGGCCTGTCACATCCGACCACCAGCCGCCGGGGCAATGCCTACGGCATGATCGGCATGGGCATCGCCATCGCCACGACGCTATTGCTCGCCATGCCGTCTCTCGGTGGCCTTCTGCTGATCGTGCTCGGGCTCGCGCTCGGCGGCGGCGCCGGTGCCTATATCGCCAAGCGCATCCCGATGACGGCGATGCCGCAGCTCGTCGCCGGTTTCCACTCGCTCGTCGGCCTCGCCGCGGTGCTGGTCGCCGCCGGCGCGCTCTATGCGCCGTCCTCCTTCGGCATCGGCGAGTTGGGCTCGATCCACGCGCAGGCGCTGGTCGAGATGGCGCTCGGCGTCGCCATCGGCGCGGTCACCTTCACCGGCTCGGTCATCGCCTTTCTGAAGCTCGACGGCCGCATGTCGGGCAAGCCGATTCTCTTGCCCTACCGCCATGCGATCAACCTCGCGCTGGTCGCGCTCGTCGTCTTCTTCATCGTCGGGCTGGCGCTGACCGGAAGCCATTTCGACTTCTGGGCGATCGTTCTTTTGTCGCTCGTCTTTGGCGTCTTGATCATCATCCCGATCGGCGGCGCCGACATGCCGGTCGTCGTCTCGATGCTCAACTCCTATTCCGGCTGGGCGGCCGCCGGCATCGGCTTCACGCTCGGCAACCTGGCGCTGATCATCACCGGGGCGCTGGTCGGCTCGTCGGGCGCGATCCTTTCTTACATCATGTGCAAGGGCATGAACCGCTCGTTCATTTCGGTGATCCTCGGCGGCTTCGGCGGCGAGACGGCGGCCGCTGGCGGCGACGACGGCATCCAGCGCACCGTCAAGCAGGGCTCGGCCGACGACGCCGCCTTCCTGATGCAGAACGCTTCGAAGGTGATCATCGTGCCGGGCTACGGCATGGCGGTCGCGCAGGCACAGCATGCGCTGCGCGAGCTCGGTGACAAGCTCAAGGAGAATGGCGTCGAGGTCAAATACGCGATCCATCCGGTCGCCGGCCGCATGCCCGGCCACATGAACGTGCTGCTTGCCGAGGCAAGCGTGCCCTATGACGAGGTGTTCGAACTCGAGGACATCAACTCGGAATTCGCGCAGGCCGATATCGCCTATGTCATCGGCGCCAACGACGTCACCAACCCGGCGGCGCGCGACGACAAGACCTCGCCGATCTACGGCATGCCGATCCTCGACGTCGACAAGGCCAAGACCTGCCTGTTCGTCAAGCGCTCGCTCGGCTCCGGCTATGCCGGCATCGACAACACGCTGTTCTACAAGGACGGCACGATGATGCTCCTGGGCGACGCCAAGAAGGTCACCGAGGAAATCGTCAAGGCTATCAATCACTAAGCGGGATGAGGAAAAGTGTGCGCGCGGTTTTCCGCCCGCATCCCGCTTATTTGGATCGATCGGTACAATTCAGATGGAAATGCCCGCCGAGAGGCGGGCATTTTGCATTTATCCGACGCCTGTCTCGCTGTTTTATCCGCGCAGTCGGCAGCTTTCTCCGCGCGTGCGCGTATTCATCGACTGGCTGGTCAAGGTGTTCGCAGAGAAGCGTTCCGCCGATCCGACGCCGTAAGGATCAGGTGGCGGCAATCTCCGGGTCCCAGGTAAACAGCTCCTTTGCCCGGGCGATGCCGCGCAACGCGAAGCGGCCGAGTGAAACGGCGTCGGCGCGCAACACGGGTGGACAGGCCTCGACAAATTCCGAGGACATGATGACATGCCGTTCGACCGACCGGCACATCGACGCGATTCGGCTCACCTCGTTGACCGCCGGACCGACGACGGTGAAATCGAGCCGGTTCTGGCTGCCGATATTGCCATAAAAGACCTCGCCGATATGCAGGCCCAGGTAGACGTCAGTCGTCGGCTTTCCATCCACGAGCCGTTTCGCGTTCAGCTCGTTCAGCATCAGGCGCAACTGCCGCTCGGCGGCGACGGCCGAGGCACAGGCGCTGGCGCGGTCGTCGGCATTGAAGATCGCAAGTACGCCGTCGCCGATCAGCTTCAAGACGCTGCCGCCATGATCGTGTATGGCGGTGATCACGGTGCCGGCATAGTCGTTGAGCAGCGGAATGACCTCCTCTGGTGCGACCGTCTCGGATATCCGCGTATAGTTGCGCAGGTCGGAAAACCACATGACGGTTTCGATTTTCTCGGCCGCCCCGCGTTCGATGCTGCCCTTGACGACGCGCTGGCCGGCGTCCTGACCGAGATAGACATCGGCGAGCGTGCCGATAATGCGGACACAGGAGGCCGCCTTGACGGCAAGCGCCAGCGTCGGCAACAGCACTCTCAACGCGGCGACCTCATCTTCGCTGAATCCGCCGGCCCTCTTCGTCGTCCAATAGGAATAAAAGCAGTCCATCTCGCCGACGCGGCCCCGGTCGGTGAAGTAGTGGATTGTGGTGAAGCAGTCCGTGTGCCCTTCGGCCTTCAACGTGTCGAGGAAATTGTAGGGAACCGACGTTTCAGCGGCGAGCCGAATGCGTCGCTCGGCCTGGTGTTCCACGAGCATGTGATAGAAGATCGAGCGCTGCCAGCTCGCCTGCATCTCGCCGGTGGCGGTCGATCCGTAGGGAGTGACCTCGGGGGCGTCTCCGCTTTCGCTGTCCCAAGTGAAGGAACGGCCTTCGATTTCGGGATGAAGCGTGTCGATTAGGCCGAGCGCGCGCTCGATGGGGAGCCCGGCCTGTCGGCACCTCTCGCAGAAGCCGGCGAGCAGCTCGGGCTCCTCGCTCCCGCGGATTCCCTGCTCGGATGTCCACAGTATTAGCTCGCGGATCTGCTGGTCGTTCATCATTCTACCTGTCGGGACGACATCTGCTTCCTGCTGGCGGGCGCAGATGACCGATGCGATAAACTATTCGACATTTGATCGTTCGGCCAGTTGCAGTTCGTCTGTCCGACCGGCTTGCGAGCATGTCTGAATCGCAAAGGCCCCGGTTCGACCGGGGCCTTGAGCCTGTTTTCCGCGACATGGCGGATTCTGGTGCGATGATCAGCCTGCCGGCGCCAGCGTCAATTGGTCGACGCCGACCGCAATGTTCAGGCCTTCCTGGACCTGGACGTTCACCGGCTGCAGCATGAAGGCCTTGTTCGTGCCGCCGGCGATCACCTTGGCACCGCCGCCGATCGCAAAGCTCGCATCGGCCCCAAGGCCGTAATATTCGCCGGCCAGGGCGTGCGCGGTCACCGGCGTGCCGGTCTTGGCCAGCACATCCCAAACCATCACACTCTTGCCGGTCGCACCGACGTCAAGGCCGAACTTCCTGATCATGCCCGCATAGACGGCGGTCGGCGCGCCGTTGGCGGGCCTGTAGGTGCACATCAGGTTCTTCGTTGAAGTGATGATGAGACCTGTGCCGCCTTCCGAGCCGCAAGTGAGGCGGCCGAGCGTGACATAGCTCTGCGCAGCAGCGGGTGCGGCGCCCGAAAGGGCAGCAAGCGCGGCTGCTGCGATGAAGGTTTGCTTGATCATGGCTCAGTCTCCGTTGTTGAAGCCATTGGTCAAACGGAGTTGAGACCATGAAGGTTCCACCAGTGGGGGATCTGCCGCTGTACCTGCAGCGCCGCGCGTCTTATCAGACGCGCAAAGGACGCTGTAGCACTTTGAATTGCTGCATGTTTTTATCCTTAAATCGCATGCGATTTAAGGATACATGCAGTAGGCCAGCATAAAAAAACGCCCGCGAGATTGTCGCGGGCGTCGAAAGAGCGGGAAATTTCCGATCAAGACACCGATTTCACACGGGCGAGACCTGCCCGGGCCGGCTCGTATTTGGGATCGAGCGAAAGTGCATGCGAATAGGACTTCGACGCCCTAGCCTTGTCGCCGCGGCGCTCGTAGATCAGACCCTGGTTTGCCCAGGACTCCGCCACTTTGCCGTTCAGGTTGATGGCGGTGTTGAAATCGGAAAAGGCATTGTCGTCATCGCCCTGGGCGGCATAGGAAATGCCGCGGCCGTTATAGGGTTCCGGCGAGCTTGGCGAGAGCGAAATCGCCGTCGAGAAATCCTCGATCGCCTGCCCATGCTCGTTGCGCGCCTGATAGATCAGGCCGCGATTGTGATAGGCGCGGGGATCGCTCGTGTCGAGCTGGATCGCCTTGTTGAAGTCATTGAAGGCAGCGTCGAGCTGGCCCGCCTGGCGATAGAGGTTGCCGCGGCCGATGTAGGCGACGTCGTAGCTCGGATTGAGCTGCAGCGATGCATTGTAGTCCGAGAGGGCGGCCTGCTGGTTGCCCATGTTGCGCTGAACGAGCGCGCGATTGGCATAGGCCTGGTAGAAGCGCGGATTGAGCTCGATCGCCTTATCGAAATCGGCGAGCGCGCGACGGAATTCGCCGGCACGGCCGTACGCCGAGCCGCGTACATTGTATCCTTCCGGGTCGCTCGGATTGGAGGCGATGACGTTCGAAAGCGAAGCGATGTTTTCCTCCGAGCCCTGCGCCCGCTCGACGCGGATCATCGATTCGGAGTTGTCGGTCTGGCAGCCTGCAAGAAGCAGGGCGGAGCCGAGGATGAGCATGGCAGCAAGCTTCGGCCTGCGCTGGTGGCGGCGGTGCGCCTCATTAATGGCGGAGACGTCCGCAGTCATGGCAGCAAGTGTCAAAGTCGATCCCTCAATGCGACAAGGTCCCGAAAGCCGTCGGCTTTCTATTCACGGAGACCGGCGAATACGCGGGGCTCCAGCCAGGGGTTCATCAGATCCTCCGGCGATCCGACCGGCTTATCCCGTCCGGGCGGCTGACCGTCGCAAGCTGATGCGTCACGCTAGCTTGGCGACGGACATGGTGTCCATACTAAAAAGGCGGCGGCGATACCTCGCCCCCGCCACGACTTACATTAGAAAGCGTCGAAAAAACGACAAATCAGCGAGCCAGAAGGCCTTCACGCTGTGCGCGCTTGCGAGCCAGCTTGCGAACGCGGCGGACGGCCTCGGCCTTTTCGCGCGCACGCTTCTGGGACGGCTTTTCGTAGAAGTCACGCATCTTCATTTCGCGGAAAATGCCTTCGCGCTGCATCTTCTTCTTGAGAGCGCGGAGCGCCTGGTCGACATTGTTATCGCGGACAAGTACCTGCACGTGAATCCCGTTCCTTTGTTCGAGTTGTAAGCCTCACCGCCAGGTAAGGGGAGGCAAAGAATTTCCATTCGCTGAGCTGACAGCTCTACGATTAAGGAAGCGGATACCAGATCATGTGGGGAAAGTCCAGTGACGACAGCGCGAACGAGCGCGAAAAAAGCACAAGCGCGGCTTGCGCTGCGCATGGCGGGCCTAGCGCCGCCCTCCGCGGCGGGTGTTTACACGATGTCGCAAGTCTGCCCAAGTTCGCCGAATCGCGTCGCAAAAGAAACGTTGCATGGCTCCCAGATTTGCGATTTCTAACGCCAACAACACGTTTCTCGGGGTTCATGGAGTAGCAGGCGGATGCGCAAATATTCTGTTTTTGCCGTGGCGCGGGAGGCGCTGCGCGGCCACAAGGGCTGGGGGCCGCAGTGGGCCTCGTCGGAGCCGCGCAAGGAATATGACGTTATCATCATTGGCGGCGGCGGGCATGGCCTGGGTGCGGCCTATTACCTCGCCAAAGAGCATGGCATCACCAATGTCGCGGTGCTCGAAAAGGGCTGGATCGGTGGCGGCAACACCGGCCGCAACACGACGATCATCCGGTCCAACTATCTCTATGAAGAGAGCATGGACATCTATGAGCATTCGCTGAAGCTCTGGGAAAACCTGTCGCAGGACCTGAACTACAACGTCATGTATTCGCCGCGCGGCGTCATGATGCTGTCGCACAACATCCATGACCAGCAGTCCTTCAAGCGGCACATCAATGCCAACCGGCTCTACGGCATCGACAACGAGTGGCTGACGCCGGAACAGGCCAAGGCCTATTGTCCGCCGCTCGACATTTCGAAGACCGCCCGCTATCCGATCAATGGCGCGGCGCTGCAGCGGCGCGGCGGCACCGCGCGCCATGACGCAGTCGCTTGGGGCTATGCTCGCGGCGCTTCCGACCGCGGCGTCCACATCATCCAGAACTGTGAAGTGACGGGCATTCGCCGCGATGCAACCGGTCGCGTGATCGGCGTCGATACCAATCGTGGCTTCATCGGCGCGAAGAAGGTCGGCATTTCGGCTGCGGGCCACTCGTCGGTGCTGATGCAGATGGCCGACGTGCGCGTGCCGCTGCAGAGCCAGCCGCTGCAGGCGCTCGTCTCCGAGCCGCTGAAGCCGATCTTCCCCTGCGTTGTCATGTCGAACTCGGTGCATGCCTATATCTCGCAGTCGGACAAGGGCGAGTTCGTCATCGGCGCCGGCACCGACCAGTATAATTCCTATTCGCAGACCGGCGGCTTGCAGATCATTACTCATACGCTCGACGCGATCTGCGAGCTCTTCCCGATGTTCCGCCGCGTCAAGATGATGCGGCAATGGGGCGGTATCGTCGACGTGACGCAGGACCGCTCGCCGATCCAAGGTGTCACGCCGGTGCCGGGTCTGTACCTCAACGCCGGCTGGGGAACGGGCGGCTTCAAGGCGACGCCGGGCTCGGCCAACCTCTTTGCCCATCTCATCGCACGCGGCGAGCCGCACAGGCTCGCTGCGGGCCTGACGCTCGAGCGTTTCCGCACCGGGCGGCTCATCGACGAGGCGGCCGCTGCCGCCGTTGCGCATTGATGCGAGGACATTCCAGATGCTTCTGATTTACTGCCCCTATTGCGAAGAAGAGCGCTCCGAGCTCGAATTCCGCAATGCCGGCGATGCCCATATCGCCCGCCCGACCAATATCGCCGAGATCAGCGACGAAGAGTTCGAGGCTTATTTCTTCCTGCGCGACAACCCCAAGGGCGTCATTTTCGAAAGATGGCGGCACATCCATGGCTGCGGCCGTTTCTTCAATGCGGCCCGTGACACGGTGAGCGACCGGTTCCTTACCACCTACAAGGCCGGCGAGCCGAAGCCCGACCTCGAGGCGAAGCCGAAAACGAACGCGACGGCCGAGACTTACGAGCCCCTGGAAGGAGCAGCCCAATGAGCGGGGTCAATCGCATTTCGGGTGCGGGACGCCTGACGCCCGCCCGCACCGCCAGGTTCACCTTCGACGGCCGGACGCTGACGGCGCTCGAGGGCGATACGGTCGCCTCGGCCCTGCTTGCCCACGGTATCCATCTCGTCGGCCGGTCATTCAAGTACCACCGTCCGCGCGGCATTCTTTCCGCCGGCGCCGAAGAGCCGAATGCGCTGCTTGACGTATCGCGCGACGCGGCACGCAGACAACCGAACGTGCGCGCCACGGTGCAGGAGGTCTTCGACGGGATGAAGGTCTCGTCGCAAAATCGCTGGCCGTCGCTCGCCTTCGATGTCGGCGGGTTCAACGATCTGCTCTCGCCCTTCTTCGCCGCCGGTTTCTATTACAAAACCTTCATGTGGCCGAAGGCGGCTTGGCACAAGCTCTATGAGCCCTTCATCCGCCGTGCGGCCGGCCTCGGCGTTGCGCCGACGGAGGCCGATCCGGATCACTATGCAAGCCGCTACGTGCATTGCGACGTGCTGGTGATCGGCGCGGGCGTTGCGGGTCTTTCGGCGGCGCTTGCGGCCGCGCAGGCCGGCGCCAAGGTCATCCTCTGCGACGAGCAGTCGGAAGTGGGCGGTGCGCTCCATTATGACAGCGGCACGGCCATCGACGGCAAGCCCGGCTACGAATGGGCGCAGGCGACCGGCAAGGCGCTCGCGGAGCGGGACAATGTCAAGATACTGACCCGCACGACCGCGTTCGGCTACTACAACCACAATTTCGTCGGTCTCGTCGAACGGGTCACCGATCATCTCTCGGCACCGGACAAGGCATTGCCGCGCGAGCGGCTCTGGCAGGTGCGGGCGAAGAAGGTCATCCTCGCCAACGGCGCGATCGAGCGTCACATGGTCTTCGCCAACAACGACAGGCCGGGCATCATGTTGGCATCGGCGGGTCGCACCTATCTCAACCACTTCGGCGTCGCCGTCGGAACCAAGGTCGGCATCTACACGGCGCATGATTCCGCCTATGAGGCCGCTTTTGATCTCAAGAAGGCGGGTGTCTCCGTGCCTGTTATCGTCGACAGCCGGGAGAAGCCTGGCGAGGCGGTGCTCAACGAAGCACGCCGGCTCGGCATCGAGGTGCTGACGGGCCATTCGGTCGTCAACACTACGGGCAAACTCCGGATTTCCTCGATCAGCGTTTCCCGTAGGGGTGGCGGTGCGGCGCGCAAGATCGCCGTCGATGCGCTGCTGGTCTCCGCCGGCTGGACGCCATCGGTGCACCTCTTCTCGCAATCGCGGGGCAAGGTGAAGTTCGACGCCGCAACGGAGCGTTTCCTGCCGGGCACCTATGCGCAGGATTGCCTCTCGATCGGTGCATGCAACGGCACGGACGATCTCCAGGCGACGATCGACGAGGCGCTTGCGGCCGGTGAACTGGCAGCGCGCGCTGCCGGTGCTGAGAACGGATCGCAGCTAGCGATCTCCGGTGAGAACGCCTTCGCCTGGACAGGCGGCATGATCGGCGCAGCGGAAGGCGCGGGGCCGGATACGACGGTCAAGGCTTTCATCGACTTCCAGCACGATGTCTGCGCCAAGGACATTCGCCTTGCCGTGCGCGAGGGCATGCACTCGGTCGAGCATATCAAGCGCTTCACCACCAATGGAATGGCGTCCGATCAGGGCAAGCTCTCCAACATGCACGGACTCGCGATCGCCGCGGAAGCGCTCGGCAAGGGGATCCCCGAGGTGGGGCTGACGACTTTCCGCCAGCCCTACACACCGGTGACTTTCGGCGCGATCGTCAACCATTCCCGCGGAAGCCTGTTCGATCCGGCCCGCAAGACGCCGATGCATGCCTGGGAAGAGGGGCAGGGCGCCGAGTTCGAGGACGTCAGCAACTGGAAGCGCGCCTGGTTCTATCCGAAGGCCGGCGAGACTATGCACGAAGCGGTCGCGCGCGAATGCAAGACCGTTCGCGAGGTGGCCGGCGTCTTCGACGCGTCGACACTCGGCAAGATCGAGGTCGTCGGCCCCGATGCGGCCAAGTTCCTCAATCTGATGTACACGAACGCTTGGGACAACCTGAAGCCCGGCCGCTGCCGCTACGGCATCATGCTGCGCGACGACGGCTTCGTCTATGACGACGGCGTCGTCGGCCGCCTTGCCGAGGACCGCTTCCATGTGACGACGACGACCGGCGGCGCGCCGCGCGTCATGCACCACATGGAAGACTACCTGCAGACGGAGTTCCCGCATCTGAAAGTCTGGCTCACTTCCACCACCGAGCAGTGGGCGGTCATTGCGGTGCAGGGTCCGAAGGCGCGCGAGATCATCGCGCCGCTCGTCGAAGGCATCGATCTTTCGAACGAGGCTCTCCCGCACATGAGCGTTGCCGAAGGGCGGATCTGCGGCGTGCCGACGCGGCTCTTCCGCATGTCGTTCACCGGCGAACTCGGTTTCGAAGTCAACGTTCCGGCGGACTACGGCCAGGCCGTATGGGAGGCGATCTGGGCTCGGGCGGAGCCGATGGGCGCCTGCGCCTACGGCACCGAGACCATGCACGTGCTGCGCGCCGAGAAGGGCTACATCATCGTCGGGCAGGATACCGACGGGACCGTCACCCCGGATGATGCCGGCCTTTCCTGGGCGGTGTCGAAGAAGAAGCCGGATTTCGTCGGCATTCGCGGGCTGAAGCGCCCGGACCTCGTAAGGGACGGTCGCAAACAGCTCGTCGGTCTCCTCACCAAGGATCCGAAGGTAGTTCTGGAGGAAGGCGCGCAGATCGTTGCCGATCCGAACGAGCCGAAGCCGATGACCATGCTTGGCCATGTCACCTCGTCCTACTGGTCGGAAAATTGCGGCCGGTCGATCGCGCTGGCGCTTGTCGCCGGCGGACGGGATCGCCTCGGGCAGACCCTTTACGTCCCGATGGCCGACCGGACGATTGCCGTCGAGGTGAGCGACATGGTGTTCTTTGACAAGGAAGGAGGTCGCCTCCATGGCTGACCAGGCAACTGCAATCCGCAATGCTCCGCTCGCCGGCCTCCGTGGCGGCTCGCCAGCGGCGATCCTGACGCCCGCCGCACCCGCCTCGCGGATATCGCTGCGCGCCGAACCGGACGCCGTTGCGGCACTCTCCGCGGCGCTCGGGCTCACTCTGCCGACGCGGCCGAAGACATCCGCTTCGACCGGAAAGCGCCACGCGCTCTGGCTCGGTCCAGACGAGTGGCTGGTAATCGACGAAGACGGCAAGGATTTGATGGCGGCTGCCGCGTCCAGCGGCGTCATGCATTCGGCGGTCGACATTTCCCATCGCAACACGGCGGTCATCGTCAGCGGTCCGGGCGCCGAGGTTGCGGTCAACAGCGGTTGTCCGCAGGACCTTTCGCTCGCGATCTTCCCGGTCGGCGCTTGTTCGCGGACGATTCTGGGCAAGGCGGAAATCGTCCTCTTCCGCACGGCCGAGGATACGTTCCGCGTCGAGTGCTGGCGGTCGTTTTCGCCCTTTGTCTTCGGTCTTCTCTCCGAGGGCGCCGAGGACGCGGGGCACTGAAAGAAGCGTTTTTCTCGAACTTGGAAGCGGCGGAGCGATCCGCCGCTTTTCTTTTGTAAGCGACCGAGTCCTGGCCCCTCATCCGCCTGCCGGCACCTTCTCCCCGTTCTGACGGGGAGAAGGGACCTGCCACGCTGCCCAAGTCCCGTCTCCCCGCGTGCGGGGAGAGTGCTAGGGTGAGGGGCAATTCACTCCAACGGCGTCTCGACTCATAAGAACCGATCACGCTACCTTTTGCGTCGATTCGACCAGGAATCATGAGTTTGAAGCGGAGGAGTGAGCGTGAAGACACGCGCGGCGGTGCTGAGGAAATCACCGGTCGAGAGGCCCTATGCCAACACCCGGCCTCTTTCGATCGAGACCGTCGACCTCGATCCGCCAGGACCGGACGAGCTTCTGGTCAGAATTGGTGCCGCCGGCCTCTGTCACTCCGATCTCTCGGTCATCAACGGCGATCGGCCACGTCCGGTGCCGATGGCGCTTGGTCACGAGGCGGCCGGCACCGTTGAGGCGGTCGGCAGCAGCGTGCGCGATGTCGCGCCCGGTGATCGCGTGGTGATGAGCTTCATGCCGAGCTGCGGCCATTGCCTGCCCTGCGCGGAAGGCAGGCCGGCGCTCTGCATTCCGGGTGCAGAGGCAAACGGAAAGGGGACGCTGCTTTCAGGCGAGCGCCGCCTGCGCTGCGATGCGGTTCCTGTGCATCACCATCTCGGCGTTTCCGCCTTTGCTGATTATGCCGTCGTCTCGCGCCACTCGGCCGTCAGGATCGACGCGGATCTGCCGATGGTCGAAGCGGCCCTGTTCGGCTGCGCCGTGCTGACGGGCGTCGGTGCAGTCGTCAACACCTGCCAGGTCAGGCCCGGCCAGTCCGTTGCCGTTGTCGGTCTCGGCGGCGTCGGGTTGGCGGCAGTTTTGGGCGCGATCGCTGCCGGCGCCGAACGTGTCGTGGCGGTCGATCTGTCCGAGCACAAGCTGAAGCTGGCGCTCCAACTCGGCGCGACGGACGCGTTTCTGGCTGGCGATCCGGATGCAGCCGAAAAGATCCGCGAGGCGACCCGCGGCGGCGTCGACCATGCGCTGGAGGCGGCCGGATCGGTCAGGGCCTTCGAGCTTGCCTACCGGATCACCCGGCGCGGCGGCTTGACGGCGTCGGCGGGACTTGCCCATCCCTCAAGCCAGATTACCATCCCTGCGGTCAGCCTCGTCGCCGAGGAGCGCACAGTCCGCGGAAGCTACATGGGAAGCTGCGTGCCGAGCCGCGATATCCCGCGATTCATCGCCCTCTACCAGCGCGGCAGGCTGCCGGTCGACCGACTGCTATCGAGCACGGGGCCACTCGAAGAGATCAACGAGGCCTTCGATCTTCTCGATCAGGGCCGGGTCATCCGCCATGTGATCACGTTCTGAACTTGCGGTTCAACGTCATCCCTTCGGTAAGCCGATCCACTCTATCCATCGACCATGGAAATCCGCCCGACCGATCAGATGTTTTTCACCATCGGGCCAGGTCTGGAGCGACAGCGCAGCCCCAGGTTTCAAGCCGTCCGCTTCCATCTGAAGCCATGCGAGCGGCGCATCTGCCGTTGCCGCTCTTCCCGCAGTAGCGATCTGGGCCTCGCCCTCTTGCTGGGCGGATTCAGGCAGATATTGCCAGGCGACCGAGTGATAGACGACGTGGACTGCACCGGGGAAGGGATGGGCGAGGCGTTGTTTGAGCCAGTCCACGGCGTCGCTACGCTCGACAAGGTTGCCGTGAGCAGCCGCGATCGCAAACGCATTTCGGGTCCGCTCAAGCCGGTCCGGCTGATCGGCCCAGATATAGGAGAGCAGTCGCAACCGGTTCTCCTCGCTCGCTGGGTCAAGCGGGTTGATATCGCATCCTGCCCGTCGGACGATTTCGACCGATCCGACGGGTAGCGCCTCTCCCGACCACTGGGGCGAGATGATGACCCCGGATTCCATGTCGCCCCATTGGCTGCTAGAAAGGTCGTAGCCGTAGCGGTCCCAGTGCAGGTTCAGACCGGCACTCGCACCAACTTCTGACAGGACAAGTGGTTTGCCGAAGGTGCGCGCAACCGTGAGAAATCCGGCAAGCAGTGCACCTGAGCGGCGCACCTCGTTCGTTTGCGGCGCGGAAGACAGCCGCTCCAGGATGAAATCGGCGTGCTTCCGAAAAGCCGCGTCGCATGCGGCCCAGAGCGTTTCATCGTCGATAACATTCGGCGGATAGCATGAAGTCAGCCTATGGTCGCGTCTCAACAACACGAGGGCATGAAGCGCACCGAACAGCCGCAGCGGCACGGAGTCCGCTTCGGGCCGGGGATTGCCTTCCCAGCCTAAGACCCGGCTGCCGACAGCACTTTCACCATCGAGGCGCTCAGCTGCCAGCCGGCAAAGCCTGGCCATGAAAGGGGAACCGAGTTCGTCGCAGGCCTTGCCTTGCCCGCGAAAGGCCCGGCGGACAGATTCCTCGGTTCCCGTTTGCTCAGGCATCGACCGGCCGGTCCTTCGGATCGAACTGGATGATCGTCTGCCATGTCGCCGTCAGGGCGGGCTTACGCTCGCCCTCGATCTCCACCGTTACGTCATAGGTGATCATCAACATGCCGGCGCCGCGAAAGCGGGCGTCGGCCATGGCGAAACGGCCGCGCACCTTGGCGCCGCTCTTCACCGGTGCGATGAAGCGGACCTTGTCGAAGCCGTAATTGATGCCCATCGTCTGCTCGCGGATCGTGGGCAGGCAATTGTAGTTCATCGCCGAAAGCAGCGAGAGCGACAGGAACCCATGGGCGATCGTGCCCCCGAAGGGCGTTTCCGCTGCCGCGCGCACCGGATCCGTGTGGATGAACTGAAAGTCGCCCGTCGCCTCGGCAAAACTGTCGATGGTCTTCTGGGTCACGGTGATCCAGTCGGAAACCCCGATCTCCTGCCCGATCAGCTTCTTGACGTCCGAAAGTGAAATGTCTTGCGGCATATGATTGTCCTGAAACATGGGCCTCCCACCGATCTATAGGCCGGTAGGGGCAAATCTAGCAAGTGTTAGTAAAAACTCAGAAAACTTCGACGACAAAGGTTACCGAGCGGGGGGCGACGAATGGGGGTGCCGCCGTCCCGGAAAGAGCGTCGCGCCACTCGCCGTCGAGGTTTGTGGGAGGCTGAAAGGGATGCGGCGCATGACCGCGGTTGATGACCACGGCGAGCCGTGTCGCTCGTGGCTGCTCTCGGTCCTTGGTCGCAAGCAGCATGACGAGATTGTCGGTCGCCGGGTGTTCCCAATCCTCGACCGTCATTGGATGGCCGTCGAGGCGCAGCCATGTGACGTCGCCCTTGCCGATGAAGAAGCTTGTCTGCGCGAAGACATCGAAGCGCCGTCGCATCGCTGAGAGCGCGACAGTGTGGTCGATGAGCTTCGGGTCGAGCTTCGTCCAATCCAGCCAGGTAAGGGCGTTGTCCTGCGCGTAGGCATTGTTGTTGCCGTTCTGACTGCGCCCGCCTTCGTCGCCGGCGGTCAGCATGATCGTTCCGCGCGAAGCGAAAAGCGTGCCGATCAACGCCATGGCGTCGGCTTGTCTCGCTGCCGCGATTTCCGGATCGTCGATAGGACCTTCGGCGCCATTGTTCCACGAATAGTTCTCGTTGTGGCCGTCGCGATTGTCTTCGCCGTTCGCCTCGTTGTGCTTGCGCGCATAAGAGGTGAGATCCGCCAGCGTGAAGCCGTCATGCGCGGCGATGAAGTTGACGCTGCGCGTTGCCGTCTCGCCCCACCGCGAGAACGCATCGGAGGAGCCGGCGAGTGCGGTTGCCAGTGCGCCGATCGCATGCCGGTCGCCGCGCCAGTAGCGGCGAATGTCGTCCCGCGCGCGGTCGTTCCACTCGAGAAAGGGTTCGGGGAAATTGCCGAGCTGGTAGCCGCCGGGACCGGTATCCCAGGGCTCGGCGATGAGAATGCGATCGCCGAGCACGGAGTCCGCGGCAATGGCCGCAAAGAGAGCGGCGTCGCGGTGGAAGCCGCTCATGTCACGCCCGAGGATCGACGCGAGGTCGAAGCGGAAGCCGTCGACGCCGGCGGCAAGCACGAAATGGCGCAGGCTGTCGAGGATCAGATCCCGTACCACCGGATGGTCGCAAGCGATCGTATTGCCGCAGCCGGTGTCGTTGATGAGCTCGCCGGGCCGGTCGATCGCATGTCGGTAATAGGTGAGATTGTCGAGTCCGCGCATCGAAAGCGTGGTGCCGTAGCGGTCGCTCTCGCCGGAATGGTTGAAGACGAGATCGAGGATGACGCCGATGCCGGCCTTGTGCAGCGTCTCGACAGTCTTGCGCAGTTCCTCGGTGCCGCCGGGCACGAGGCGCGGATCGAGCGCCATGGGGGCGATCGGGTTGTAGCCCCAACCGTTGTGAAGGCCGAGCGACGGTAGGTGCCGCTCATCGATCCAGGCGACGATCGGCATTAGTTCGATGGCCGAGACGCCAAGGCGCTTCAGGTGGTCAATGATCACCGGTTCCGCTAGGGCGGCGACAGTGCCGCGTTTCTTCTCCGGAACATCCGGATGAAGAATGGTGAACGGTTTGACAGCCACCTCATAGATCAAGCCGCCGGGCTCGAACAGCGGCGGCTTCACCTTCACCGCCTCTGTTTCGGTCACGATCGCTTTCGGCACCAGATCGGCGGTCTCCTCGCCGAAGATGGTCAGGCGAGGATCATGGCGAAAGGGACGGTCGAGCTCGATGGCGTAGGGATCGACCAAAAGCTTCGAAGGATCGAACCAGAGCCCATGATCGGGCGAGTAGATTCCGTCGGCTCGGAAGCCATAGCGGGTACCGACAGGCGCATCGTCAAGCGTCAGGCTGTGAACGTCTCCGTCGCGCAGCATCGGCAGGCGACGCAATTCCCTGTTCCCGCTCTCGTCAAACAGGCAGAGGTCGACGCGGGCGGCATTGCGGGACCAGATCGCAACGCGCGTTCCGTCTGGCGTGCGTGTCACGCCGAGGGGGGGAATTCCGGTCGTCGGCATGAAGGCGTGCCTCTTATTGGTATTGCTGTTCAAGTGAGTGTCCCTGGCAGCCCCCTCTGCCCTGCCGGGCATCTCCCCCACAAGGGGAGATCCACTCGCTGCAACCCCATCCTCCAACAGGAGCGCCCGCATTGCGGAGCCTCCTATTGGGGGCACTTGGGGGGCCACGTCCAATCTCCCCCTTGTGGGGGAGATGGCCGGCAGGCCAGAGGAGGGTAACAGAGCAGCAGAGCGCCGCCCGGAGCGACCGGGTGGTAATAACCCCTCAGGTAATCACGCTCGGCTGATCGCGGCCGGTTCGGGTCTTGATCTCGGCGATCTCGTCGGCCACGGCGATGAGATCGGCGAGTGCCGCCTGCGTGTCGAGGTCGTGGCGTGCCGGGTCAGCTTCGAACCGTTCGATATAGACCCTGAGCGTCGCGCCCGACGTGCCGGTACCGGAAAGACGATAGACGACGCGCGACCCGCCCTTGAACAGGACGCGGATGCCTTGGTTTTTGCTCACCGATTTGTCGACTGGATCGTTATAGGAGAAGTCGTCGGCCGTCTCGACCGTGAGTGCGCCGAAGCTCTTGCGCGGCAAGGCGGCGAGCTTGTCCCGCAAGGCACTGATCAGGCCGTTCGCTGCGTCGGTGTCGACCTCTTCATAGTCGTGGCGGGAATAATAGTTGCGGCCGTAGGTCGCCCAGTGCTTGCGGGCGATATCGAGTGCGCTTTCCTTGCGCACGGCAAGAATGTTGAGCCAGAGCAGCACGGCCCAGAGGCCGTCCTTCTCGCGCACATGGTTGGACCCGGTGCCGGCACTTTCCTCGCCGCAGATGGTCGCCAGACCCTCGTCGAGCAGGTTGCCGAAGAATTTCCACCCGGTCGGCGTCTCGTAGATACCGATGCCGAGCTTTTCCGCCACGCGGTCGGCTGCGCCGCTCGTCGGCATCGAGCGCGCGATCCCGGCCAATCCCTTGGCATAGCCGGGCGCCAGATGCGCGTTGGCGGCAAGCATTGCCAAGCTGTCCGAAGGCGTGACGAAGATGCCTTTGCCGATGATGAGGTTGCGGTCTCCGTCGCCGTCCGAGGCAGCGCCGAAATCGGGCGCATCCGGCGCCATCATCGTTTCGTAGAGCGCACGGGCATGCACGAGGTTCGGGTCCGGATGATGGCCGCCGAAGTCGGGCAGCGGTATGAAATTCATCACCGAGCCCTTGGGTGCTCCCAGCCGCCTTTCGATGATCTCCTTGGCATAGGGGCCGGTCACCGCGCTCATCGCATCGAAGACCACCCGGAAGCCGCCGGCGATCAGCTTGCGGATCGCCGCGAAGTCGAACAGGCTTTCCATGAGCTCGGCGTAGTCCGCAACCGGGTCGATGACGGTTACCGTCATGTTCTCGATCTGGTGGGAGCCTTCCACGTCCAGATTGACGTCACCGACATCGGCGATCTTGTAGCTGTCGATGGTCTTGGTGCGGGCGAAGATCGCGTCCGTCACCTTTTCCGGCGCCGGGCCACCGTTGCTAACATTGTATTTGATGCCGAAGTCCTCGGTCGGGCCGCCGGGATTGTGGCTCGCCGACAGCACGATGCCGCCGAAAGCCTTGTATTTGCGGATGATATTGGAGGCGGCCGGGGTCGACAGGATCCCGCCGCGGCCGACGAGCACGCGGCCGAAGCCGTTCGCGGACGCCATCTTGATGGCCTTCTGGATGACTTCGCGGTTGTAGTAGCGGCCGTCGCCGCCGATCACCAGCGTCTGACCCTCGAAGCCTTCGAGCGAATCGAAAATCGACTGGATGAAGTTCTCGGCATAGTTCTTCTGCTGGAATACCGGAACTTTCTTCCGCAGGCCGGACGTGCCGGGCTTCTGATCGCCATAGGGGTTTGTGGAGACGGTTTTAATCATCTTTCTTAGCCTTTCGCGAGGAGACCGGAATAGAGCGAGACATAGCGTTCCGCGCTCTTGGCCCAGGAAACGTCGGACTTCATGCCCTGATTTTGCATGCGCGCCCACACTTTCGGTTCGCTGTATGCACGGAAGGCGCGCCTGATCGCAAGGCGCAATCCTTCGGCGGTGACCGGCCTGAACTGAAATCCGGTGGCGACCTTGGCCGAGAGCGCAGCCTCGTTGGCGTCGATGACCGTGTCGGTGAGGCCACCGGTACGGGCGACGATCGGCACGCAGCCGTAGCGCAGCCCGTAGAGCTGGGTAAGTCCGCACGGTTCGAAGCGCGACGGGATGATGATCGCATCAGCGCCCGCCTGCATGAGATGCGACAATGGTTCGTCATAGCCGGTCACCACGCCGATATGCCCGCGATGGCGCGAGGCGGCGGCGAGCAACGCTCCTTCGAGCGCCGCGTCGCCCGATCCCAGTATCACGAGCTTGCCGCCGAGCGTCACGATATCGTCCGTCACTTCGGCAAGCAGGTCCATCCCCTTTTGCCAAGTGAGGCGGCTGATGACGCAGAAGATCGGGCCAGGGCTGCTATCCAGTCCGAAACGCTCTTCGAGCGCCTTGCGGTTGCCCGCGCGCCGCTTGAGCGTGCCGGGGCCGTAGTGGCTTGCAATGTGCGGGTCCGTCTCAGGGTTCCAAGTGTCGGCGTCGATGCCGTTGACGATGCCTATCAGGCTGTCGACCCTGCTTGCGAGCAGACGGTCCATTCCCATGCCGAACTCGGGCGTCAGGATCTCCTGGGCGTAGGAGGGGCTGACCGTGGTGATCGCCGTCGCCGTCTGCAGGCCGCCCTTCAGGAAGCCGACATCGCCGTAATATTCGACGAACTGCATGGAAAAGGCCTCCGGCGGCAGAGCGAGCTCCGGAAACACGGAGGCGCCGAACTGCCCCTGGAAGGCGATGTTGTGGATCGTCATCACCGTCGGCGTATTCGGCGCCGAGCCGAAGCGCATGTAGACCGGCGTCAGCGCCGTCTGCCAGTCATGGACGTGGACGATATCCGGCTTCCAGCCCGGGATGACGTTGTCGCCGGCAATTTCCGCTGCCGCCAGCGAGAGTGCCGCGAAACGGCGGAAATTGTCGGGATAATCCCGCCCGGTCGGATCAAGATAGGGTCCCCCGTCGCGGGCATAGAGCGCCGGCTGATCGAGGACGAGCAGGTCCAGTCCGTTGATTTCTGCCGAAAGCACGGTGGCGGGATGGCCGAAGAGATTGTCAATCCTGCCGACGGCCTTCTTCTTTTTCAGCTTGTGGAGCACGGCAGGGTAGCCCGGCACCAGCGTGCGCATCTTGATGCCGTGCGGGAGAAGCGCCGCGGGGAGCGCACCGACGACATCGGCAAGCCCCCCCGTCTTGACCAGCGGGTAGACCTCGGACGCAACGGACAGGATGTTCATGCAGACCTACATTCCCAGCTTGTCGATCATCGATTGGGTGATCAGGCAAACGCCACTTTCCGTGCGGCGGAAGCGCTTGGCGTCAAGTTCCGGATCGTCGCCGACGACCAGGCCCTCAGGGATGACGACGCGGCTGTCGATGACCACATTGTTCAGCGTCGAATGCCGCCCGATCGTCACGTCGGGGAGAACTACGGCATTTTCGAGTCTGGAGTATGAATTGACCCGAACGCCCGTGAACAGAAGGCTCCTGTTGAGCGCGGCACCCGAGATGATGCAGTCGCCCGAGATGAGCGAGGAGGTCGCCGAGCCGCGGCGGTTCTCGTCGTCGTGGACGAATTTCGCCGGCGGCTTGATTTCGGCGAAGGTCCAGATCGGCCAGGTGTTGTCATAGATGTCGAGTTCGGGGGTCACGTGGGTCAGGTCGATATTGGCCTGCCAGTAGGCGTCGATCGTGCCGACGTCGCGCCAATAGGCCTCGCGCTCAAAATCCGAGCGGACGCAGGAGCGGGTGAAGCGGTGGGCGACCGCTTTTCCGTGTTCGACGATGTAGGGGATGATGTCCTTGCCGAAGTCGCGGCTCGATTTCGGGTCGGCGGCGTCGCGGCGCAAGAGATCCATCAGGAACCTGGTGTGAAATACGTAGATGCCCATGGAGGCGAGCGCCAGGTCCGGGCTGTCCGGAATGCCTGGCGGATCGGCTGGCTTCTCGACGAAGGCGATGATGCGGTCCGCCTTGTCGACATGCATGACGCCGAAGGCGGTCGCTTCCATGCGCGGCACTTCCAGGCAGCCGACGGTCACGTCGGCGCCGGAATCGACGTGCTGCTGCAGCATCAACTCGTAGTCCATCTTGTAGACATGGTCGCCGGCGAGGATAACCATGTATTCGACGCCGTGATCCTCGATGATGTCGATGTTCTGGTAGACCGCGTCGGCGGTGCCTTCATACCATTGCGTTTCGGAGACGCGCTGGCTCGCGGGCAGGATGTCGAAGCTCTCGTTGCGCTCGGGGCGGAAGAAGTTCCAGCCGCGCTGCAGGTGCCGGATCAGCGAATGTGCCTTGTATTGGGTGGCTACCCCGATGCGGCGGATACCGGAATTCAGGGCATTGGAGAGCGCGAAATCGATAATGCGCGCCTTGCCGCCGAAATAGACGGCCGGCTTGGCGCGGCGGTCCGTCAGCTCCTTCAACCGACTGCCGCGGCCGCCGGCGAGAACATAAGCCATGGCATCGCGGGCCAGAGGTTGCGTACGTTTTTCCACCATTTGTCCTCCCCAAGATCAGTTCGGGGACTGCTTGGCGGCATCTGCGACGCCTCGCGGCCCACTTGATTTTCCTCTCCCGCCCCGTCGGGCAATCCCGGTCGGGATGGGCGCTAATCCTGCTCCAGCATCAGCGTCGCCAGAGGCGGCAGCGTGATCGTGGCTATTGTCTCTCCGTTCGATCTCTCTTTGGCATAGACGGCGCCGCCGTTGCCCTTGCCACTCCCTCCATAGATTTCCGCGTCGGTATTGAGGATTTCCTTCCAGCGCCCCGCGGCCGGAAGCGGTATGTCGTAATGCTCCCGATAGATCGGGGTGAAATTGGTGACGACCGCGACGAGCTTTTGCCCCGGAGCCTTTCTGAGCCAGGCGAAAACCGAATTGTCCCGGTCGTCCGCGATCAGCCACTCGAAACCTTCGCCCTCGCAGTCGCGCGCATGCAGCGCCGCTTTCGAGCGGTAAGTGCCATTCAGGTCGCGTATCAGGCGGCGCATTCCCTCGTGCAGATTGTATTCGAGCAGGTTCCAGTCGAGCGCTCGATCCTCGGACCACTCCCGCCATTGGGCGAATTCCTGCCCCATGAAGAGGAGCTTCTTGCCGGGATAACCCCACATGAAACCATAATAGGCTCTGAGATTAGCGAACTTCTGCCAGTCGTCGCCGGCCATCTTGGCAACCAGCGAGCCCTTGCCGTGCACGACCTCGTCATGCGACAGCGGCAGCACGAAATTCTCGCTGAAGGCGTAGATGAGCCCGAAGGTCATGTCGTTGTGGTGGAACTTACGGTGTACGGGTTCGCGTGCAAGGTATTGCAGCGTGTCGTGCATGAAGCCCATGTTCCACTTGAAGCCGAAGCCCAGCCCACCGTCGTGGACCGGATGCGAGACCTTCGGCCAGGAGGTCGATTCCTCGGCGATCGTCAGCACGCCCTGGTGAATGCCGTAAAGGCGGGTGTTCATCGTCTGCAGAAAGCGTACGGCCTCGAGATTCTCGTTGCCGCCATATTCATTCGGCACCCATTCGCCGTAGTTGCGCGAATAGTCGAGATAGAGCATCGAGGCAACCGCGTCGACGCGCAGACCGTCGACGTGGAACTTCTCGGCCCAGTAGAGCGCATTGTTGACGAGATAGGCGAGAACCTCCTGGCGGCCGAAATTGTAGATCGCCGTGTTCCAGTCGGGATGAAAGCCCTGGCGCGGATCCGCATGCTCGTAGAGCGCAGTGCCGTCGAACCACCGCAAGCCATGCTCGTCGGTCGGAAAATGCGCCGGCACCCAATCGAGGATGACGCCGATGCCGACCTTGTGGCAGCCGTTGACGAAGCGGGCGAAGCCCTCCGGCTCGCCAAAGCGCGCCGTCGGCGCATAGAGGCCGGTGGTTTGGTAGCCCCATGACGGGTCATAGGGGAACTCGGAGATCGGCAGGAACTCGATATGGGTGAAGCCCATGTCGACGCAATAGGCGATCAGCCGGTCGGCCAACTCGTCCCAGGAGAGCATCTCGCCATTGTCGCGGCGCTGCCACGAACCGGCATGGACCTCGTAGATCGAGATCGGCTGCCGGCGGGGATCGACTTCGGCCCAATGCCGGCGATGCGCCTCGTCCTCCCAGACCTGCGCGATCTCGCCGGTCGTCATCGAAGCCGTTTCGGGGCGCAGTTCCGAGCGGCGGGCGAAGGGATCCGCCTTCAGCGGCAGGAGCGTCCCTTGGCTGTCGAGGATTTCATATTTGTACGGCGCGCCCTCCGGAACGCCGGGAATGAATATCTCCCAGATGCCGGTGTCGGCGCGCAGGCGCATCACATGCCGACGTCCATCCCAGTCGTTGAAACTGCCGACCACCGACACGCGTCGCGCATTCGGGGCCCAGACGGCAAAGTGGAAGCCCTCCGCGCCGTCGTGCGAGATCGGATGAGCGCCCATCTTGTCGAAGAGCCGCAGATGCGAGCCCTCGCGGATATAATAGTCGTCCATCGGCCCGAGAACGGGGCCAAAACTATAGGGATCGACGACGATCCATTCACCGCCGCTGTTGACGGCGCGATAGCGAACGGGCTGCTCCTTGCTCAGCGACACGACGCCTTCAAAGAAGCCCGCGTCGTCGCGCCGGTTGAGCGTGCCGATTTCCTTGCCGGAGAGCATTTCTGCCGTCACGGCCTCGGCGCCGGGAATGAAGCAGCGGGCAACATAGTTCTTGCCGGCCGCATGAACGCCGAGAACGGCGAAAGGATTGTCGTGGTTGCCGGAAAGTATTGCCGCGATTTCCGGCGCTGGCAGCACACCGGACGGGGCGGGCGCTGGGTCCTTGCCGGGCGAAACCGTCATCCAGCGCTCCAGATTTCCCCGGCATATTGCCGGATCGTGCGGTCGGACGAGAACCAGCCCATGCGCGCGGTATTACGGATCGCCTGGGCGTACCAGGAAGACGGCGTGGTCCAGAGCTGATCGATCTCGCGCTGTGCCTTCGCATAGGCCTCGAAATCAGCGGCGACCATGAACCAGTCATGGTTGTAGAGTCCGTCGACCAGTCCGGAGAAGCGATTGCGGTCGTCCGGCGAGAATACGCCCGAGGCGATCGCGGAGAGCGCCTGCGACAGCTCGCGCGAGCCTTCGATGATGGCGCGCGGATTGTGCCCTTCCGCCCGCGCCTTGGTCACTTCCTCGGCGGTCATGCCGAAGATCTTGATGTTTTCCTCGCCGACCCAGTCGCGCATTTCAACATTGGCGCCGTCGAGCGTGCCGATGGTGAGCGCGCCGTTCAGCGCAAATTTCATGTTGCCGGTGCCGGAGGCTTCCATGCCGGCGGTCGAGATCTGTTCGGAAAGATCGGCGGCCGGCACCATGACTTCGGCGAGCGACACGTTGTAGTTCGGAACGAAGACGATCTTCAGGAGGCCGCGCACGGCCGGGTCGTTGTTGATGACGCGGGCGACGTCGTTGGCAAGTTTGATGATCAGCTTGGCGTTGTGGTAGCTCGGCGCTGCCTTGCCGGCGAAGAGCTTGACCCGCGGCACCCAGTCGAGTTCGGGATGCGAGCGTATCTGGTCATAGAGAGCGACCGCCTCGACGATGTTCAAGAGTTGCCGCTTGTATTCATGGATGCGCTTGATCTGGATGTCGAACATCGCGGAGGGATCGAGCCGGATGCCGAGGTTCGACTGGATGATCTTCGCGAGTTTCACCTTGTTGGCGCGCTTGACGGCGGCGAAACTCTCCTGGAAGTCCGCCTGGTCGGCAAAGGCGTCCAGCGCCTGCAGCGCCTCGGTATTGTCCATGAACTCGTCGCCGATCGCCTCGCGAATGAGGCTGAACAGGCCGGGATTGCATTGCATCAGCCAACGGCGTGGCGTGATGCCATTGGTCTTGTTGTTGATGCGGTCGGGATAGAGCCGGTGCAGATCGGCAAAGACCGTCTCTTTCATCAGTTCGGTGTGCAACGCCGAGACGCCGTTGATCGAATGCGACCCGACAAAGGCGAGATTGCCCATGCGCACGCGCCGCTCGCCCGTCTCCTCGATCAGCGAGATGCTGCGGATCTCCTCGTCGGTCGCGTGCTTCTGCCTGCGAGCCTCGATCAGGATCTTTGCATTGATGGCGTAGACGATCTGCATATGGCGCGGCAGAAGCCGCTCGAAGAGCGGTACCGGCCAGCTTTCCAGCGCTTCCGGCAGCAGCGTGTGATTGGTGTAGGCGAAGGTGCGGCGGGTAATGTCCCAGGCCTGCTCGAAATCGAGCCCGTGGACATCGGTCAGCAGTCGCACGAGTTCCGCAACGGAAACGGCCGGGTGGGTGTCGTTGAGCTGGATGGCGACCGCGTCCGGCAAGGACGTGAAGTCCGGATATTGCTGCAGGTGGCGGCGCAGAATGTCCTGCAGCGAGGCGGAAGAGAAGAAATACTCCTGCCTGAGACGCAGTTCCTGTCCCGCCGGCGTCGCGTCGGCCGGATAGAGCACGCGCGTCAGGCTTTCCGCCTTGTTGCTTTCACGCAGCGCGCCGATGTGGTCGCCGGCGTTGAAGGCTTCGAGCAGAATCGGATCGATCGGCTGCGCAGCCCAGAGGCGCAGCGTGTTGACGCGCTTCGCACGCCAGCCAACGGCCGGTGTGTCGAAGGCGGTGGCGATGACGCGTTCGGCCGGTTTCCAGACGTAGCGCTGAACCTCCTCGTCGATATTGACGGTTTCCACGCCGCCGCCGAAACCGATTTCGTAGGAACTTTCGCGCCGTTCGAATTCCCACGGGTTGCCGTGGGCCAGCCACGTCTCGGGCAGTTCGACCTGCCAGCCATCGGCCATCTGCTGGCGGAACAGGCCGTGCATGTAGCGGATGCCGTAGCCGTAAGCGGGTACGTCGACGGTCGCCATGGATTCCATGAAACAGGCGGCAAGACGGCCGAGGCCGCCATTGCCGAGCGCCGCGTCGGGCTCGAGCACAGCGATCACGTCGATATCGACGCCGAGCGACGCCAGCGCATCGCGCATCTCGTCCATCAGGCCGATATTCGTCATCGCGTCGCGCATCAGGCGGCCGATGAGGAACTCGAGCGACAGATAATAGACGCGCTTGGCGCCGGTCGCATAGGTCTTGCGGGTCGAGTCCATCCACTTGTCGGTGATGCGGTCGCGCGCAACGAGAATGGCGGCCGTCAACCAGTCATGCGGCTTGGCAACTTTCGGGTCCTTGCCGATGCGGTATTTGAGGCGTTCGAGAATTTCCACCGCGAGTTGGCCGGGCTCGGACGACCTGGGGGCGGGATGCGGAAGTTCGGTGGTGGAGAGCCGATTCATCATAAGAACTATTATACCTTTTTGTTTGCCCTTTTTGCGTGTGGGAGACCGCGGGCCGGCGCCGACCGAGAGTTAGGGCAATTTATGCATCGATCCGAAGCGCTTGCAACATGTACTTGCGCATAAAGAAAAATGCCGCCCGGCGGGGCCGGACGGCATGGAAGGCGTGGTTTTGCGTCGGACTATTCGGTAAGCCGCGAGGCCATGACGGAAGCCCGTTCGCCGATCGCCTTGAAGGCGGCAACGAGGTCGGCCGCTTCCTCGGCTTCGAAATAATGCGCGGTCGAGGAGGCACAATATTTCAAGAGGGCCTGGCCGCGGTCTGGCGCCATGAAGGCGACGCTGTAGATCTGCACCTTGTTGGCCTTGGCGATGTCGCACCAGTACTTGGTGACCGTGTCGTCGTTGGCGTAGTTGTTCTCGCCATCGGTCATGAAGACGATGTATTTCGTCGGAACCTGGCCGTTCTTGCTGTTGTGCGCCGTGTCTTCTGTCGACGAGATCACCTTGTTGTAGGCGGTTTTGAAGGCATTGCCCGAGGCCGTGCCACCTGTCGCGACCAGCGCATTGACATAGGCCGCAGCGCCCGTCGTTCCCCACGCAAGGCTGCCTGCGGGGTCCTGCGACGCGTTGTAGGAGACGGCGCCGGTGCGGACATAGGTCTGTTCCGGATCGGCGAGCATCAGCTGAGCGAACAGGTCGCTGGCGGCCGTCTTCAGCGCGTTGATCTTGGTGATGTAGCACGGGCTGCTCGCCGAAAGGTTCGGATACCTGCTCCAGTTCGCCTCCGTGTAATTGGGGCACTTGGACTTCGACGTGTCGATCGTATTGGTCTTCCAGGCCATCGATCCCGAGCGGTCGAGCACGAGATACATGGACAGGGCGTTCTTGCTCTCGGTTGCGCTTTCCGCGGTTGCCCTGGTTTCGAGTTCGATCGAATCCGTGCCCAGGAGGCGCGTCATCGCGTTGAACTGGATCAGGTGCTTGTTGACGATCGAAACCTTGAAGGACTTCCCCTTCACGCCATTGGGGGTCTCGGTGATGTTCACTTCCGAGGTATTGACATCGTCCCAATCCGGGGTCTCGGGAGCGGCCGTTGCGCTGTCCGCAGACTGCGCGCTTGCAGTTGGCGCCTGGTCACCATCGGCCGGGGTGTCCGCCGAGCTCGAACTCGCCATCTGCGCCTTCAGGAACTTGCGCGCGATTGACTTCGCCTCTTCGATGTTGGTCTGTTCGTTGGAGACCAGCGCGGAAGCAGCGGCGAGCGCTGCGGCATCGGTGGCATCCTGCAGCTGGTTCTTGGTCATCAGCATGTTGGCCATGTCGATGGAGACACCGCCCGCAGCCAGCAGCAGCGGTGCCACCAGCGCTGTCATCATTCCGAAATTACCGCCGCGGTCCTTCAGCATCATACCGAAGGACTGGCCCACCATGGATCGTCTTCCCATCTTCCCGCACCCCAAGAAATACATTGCAAGCTCGGGGGCGGACACTAGCGGCGATGGATTACAATCTCGTTCAGGTAATCATTTGAATTTTAACGAATTTCGGAAGAAATCCGTGCTTTCGTATGCTTTTCCCGCGGTTGGTTGTCCGGAAACGGGACTGGTTGTGTCAATTCGGGTCAGCCGACGGGAATGACGTCCACGGCCTGTTCCGTCGTATGGCTGCCATAGCTCTTGAGTATGCCGATGACGGGCGCGACGTCGCCATAGTCGCGGCCGTGGCCTACGACGATGTGATCCATGCCGGCCGGAATATTGTTCGTCGGGTCGAGTTCCATCCAGCCGCCCGCGGTGCCACACCAGAAGCGGACCCAGGCATGCATCGCGTCGGCGCCTTCCAGCCGTTCCTGGCCTGGTGGCGGCAAGGTTCTGAGGAATCCGCTGACATAGCCCGCCGGGATGCCGAGACTGCGAAGTGCGACGATCATCACATGCGCAAAGTCCTGGCAGACACCGCGCTTGAGCTTGAAGGCTTCGGCAGCCTTCGTGTTCACGGTCGTGGCCTCGGTATCGTAGACGAAGTCGCGATGGACGCGTTCGCAAATCGCCGCCCCGATCTGCCGCACGGTCATTCCCTCACTGGCGATCGCGCGTGCATAGGCGGCGATCTCCGGGGCGTCCGGCAGGAGGGGGCTCGGACCGACGAAATGGTGCGGAGACTCCGCATCGACCGACCAGCAGGCGGCAAGCTGCGACGGCAGGCCGGCGAGAGGCGGGGAAAGATCGGCGGTGAGCGCCTGCGCTTCGACCTGAACGCGTGCCTGCATGCGAATGGCGAGGCTGTCGTGCACCGAACGGAAATGGATGGACGTGGTGGGGTTGGCGAAGAAATCCACGCTTTCGACCCGTTCGCCCGGGGTCGGCTGGCAGCTTATCGAGCCGACGACAAGCCGTTGACGACCCGGGATCGAGGCCGGCAACACGCGTACGAGATGGCGTCCGCCGGCGACGGGGACCTCGTAGCCGTAGGTGATCTTCAGGTTGATGTCGTAGAGCATCAATGCTGCGCCCTCAGCCGAGATAGGTTTGCGCGAGCAGGTCGGACAGCCGTTCCAGGTCCCGTTCGAGCTGCTTGTAGACGGTCGCGGTCATTGCCTCTGGCGTCATCACCGCAAGGCCGGAATGAAGCCGCATCGTCTCGCGGTAGAAGGGTGACATCTGACCGTTGACGAATGCGTTCGGCAAGAGCTCCACCTCGGTCTTGATCTCGTTCAACTGATAAAGAACCGAGCGCGGATTGAGCGGATCGAGGGCAAGCAGGTCTGTGACGGTCAGCGCTGCCGTGTTGACGTTATAGCGGCGGCGGTGGGTCATGACGCTGTCGCCGATCTCGAGCAGCATGTCATAGGCACCGTCCGGGGCTTCGGGTCCCGACATGTGCCCAAGCAAGCGCGTCATGTGGAGGCCGCGCTCGATGTAGCGGCCGATCGACAGGAAACGCCAGCCGGTGAAGCGATACATATTTTCGTGGACGAGACCGGCAAAGCCAGCAAGCTTGCGCAACAGAATGGTCATCGCATGCGTGGCGTCGTCGCCGGCCTGCACGGTCGCGTGGAACTTGCGCGCCGTCTTCGACAGATCGTTGAGAGCCAGCCACCCGTCGGGCGAGAATCGGTCGCGGATATTGCCGGCGCTGAAGAGCGCACTGTCGATATTGGCAAGCAGGCTATTGGGCACAGGTTGGCGCGCGTTGATGTCGAGAGCGGCCAGATAGTCGGTGACGTCCTTCAGAAGCGGCATGTTCGGGTCGGCGGCTTCGGCGAAGCGTCCGTGCCAGGCGCGCAGGATTCTGAGAGCGCCTTCCGCCCGCTCGATATAGCGGCCGAGCCAGAAGAGATTGTCAGCCGCGCGGCTTGGCAGGCTGCCTGGCATGTTGCGCGTGAAGCTTTCCTCGGCTGGCAGCAGCGTCGTGCGTTCGACAGGCTTGTCGCTGACGATCCAGACATCGGCGGCCGTGCCGCCCGCCTTCATCGCGATCGCTGCCACGTCGTCGCCGGAACCGATGCGCGCGAAACCGCCCGGCATGATCTGCCAGCCGTCGCGCGTGCGGGCGGCAAAGACCCGTAAGCTCATCGGCCGCGGCGTCAGGCGGCCGCGCACCCAGGCGGGCGTCGTCGACAGCGTGACGACCTCCTGTCCCACCAGCTTGCCGCCACCGGTTCCAAGCCATTCCGAAACCGAGGTGCCGTCCTCGCAGAGCGACGTGCCGAGGACCGACTGCCCGTTGTCGTCGAAGAAGGGGCGGGTCGAATAGGCGGGGCCGATCACCATGCGCTCGACATTGCCGGCGACATTGTCGCGTTCGGACTGCTGCCCGCACCACCAGGTGGCGATCGACGGCAGCTTTTGCTCCTCGCCAAGGAGGTGACGGCAGATCGCCGGCATGAAGGCGAGAAAGGCGCGGGTTTCCAGGATGCCTGTGCCGAGCGCATTGACGATCGAGACGGAGCCGGCCCTCAGCGCCTCGACGATCCCGGGCGTGCCGATATGGGAGGACTGATTGAGTTCGAGCGGATCGGCGAAGGCCGCGTCGAGACGGCGCCAGAGCACGCCGACAGGCTTGAGGCCGGCAACCGTGCGCACCATGACCCGGCCGCCGACGACCGTCAGGTCCTCGCCCTCGAGCAGCATGAAGCCGAGGTAGCGGGCGATATAGGCGTGTTCGAAATAGGTCTCATTGGCAATGCCGGGCGAGAGAACGGCTATCCGATCGTCCGGATATTGCTTTCGGGCCTGCAGCGTGTCGCGGAAGGCGCCGAAGAAGCCCGCCAATCGGTGCACGTGGGTTTCGGCATAGAGGTCGGAAAAGGCGCGCGTCGTCGCAACGCGGTTTTCCAGCGCGAAGCCGGCGCCGGAGGGAGCCTCGGTGCGGTCGGAAAGCACCCACCAATTGCCATCTGGCCCGCGTCCGATCTCGAAGGAGCAGAAGTGCAGGAAATGTCCATCGGCCGGTTTGACACCGACCAGCGGGCGCAGGAACTCCGGATTGGAGGCGACGAGGGCGGGGGGGAGCAGGCCCTCCTGGACCAACCGGTTCTCGCCGTAGATATCGGCGACCACGCGTTCGAGCAGTTCGGCACGCTGGATCAGCCCCTGCGAAACGACGGCCCATTCCGCCTCGTCGATCAGAACGGGGATATGGGAGAGCGGCCAGCTTCGTTCCGAACTCTCCCGGCCGCCATAGGCTCGATAAAAGACACCGGCATCGCGCAAATAGCGGTCGGCGCGGGCAAAGCGGTTGGCGAGATCCGTCTCGTCCATGCGGCCAAGCGCCGAGAGCAGCCGCTGCCAGACCGGCCGGACATTGCCGTCCGGATCGAGCATCTCATCGGCGATTCCGGGAAGGGCGCGATAGCCGAACGCCGGGTCGCCGTCGAGCCGATCCTTCTCTGTCGCCTCTGCCGTCTGTTTCTTCGCCATCTACACTCCTGCCGGACGTCTCAAGTCGAGCGTCAGGGGAAATTCTGCCGGCGGGCTCTCGGGTTGGAGCCGGTATCCGCCGGTAGTGTGGCCCCAGGGTTCGAAGCGCGCCAGACGGCGTGCTTCCGCCTCGTTGCCGTTGACCGGAAATGTCTCATAGCTGCGTCCGCCGGGATGAGCCACATGATAGACGCAGCCGCCGATCGCCCGATTCGACCATGTATCATAAATATCGAATGTGAGGGGAGTGTTGACCGGCAGGACCGGATGCAGGCCGGAGCTGGGCTGCCACGCCTTGTAACGCACGCCTGCGACGGCCACGCCACCTTTCCCGGTTCGTGTCAGCGGCACGGGCCGGCCGTTGCAGGCCACCGTGTAGCGGTCCGGATTGGCGGTTTCGAGCTTCACCTGCAATCGCTCCACCGAGGAATCGACGTAGCGAACGGTGCCGCCGATCGCGCCTCGCTCTCCCATGACGTGCCACGGTTCGAGGGCCTGGCGGAGTTCGAGCTTCGCCTCTTCGTATTCCACCTCGCCGCAAAAGGGGAAACGGAATTCGAGTTGGGCCTCGAACCATTCGGGCCTCAAATCGAAGCCATGGGCGCGCAGGTCGGCAAGTACATCGAGAAAATCCTGCCAGACATAGTGCGGCAGCATGAAGCGGTCGTGCAGGACCGTGCCCCAACGGACGAAACCGCCATCGATCGGGCTTTTCCAGAAGCGGGCAATCAGCGCGCGGACGAGCAATTGCTGGGCGAGTGACATGCGCGCGTTCGGCGGCATCTCGAAGCCGCGGAACTCGATCAGCCCGAGCCGCCCGGTCGGGCCGTCCGGGGAGAAAAGCTTGTCTATGCAGATTTCGGAGCGATGTGTATTGCCGGTGACGTCGACGAGCAGGTTGCGGAACAGCCGGTCCACCAGCCATGGCAAGGGGGGCGGCTGATCGGCGCCGGGCGGCGGCACGTGTGCTAAGGCGATCTCCAACTCATAGAGCGAATCGTGACGCGCCTCGTCGATGCGCGGCGCCTGGCTGGTCGGGCCGATGAAGAGGCCGGAAAAGAGATAGGAGAGCGAAGGGTGGTGCTGCCAGTGGAGCACGATGCTTTTCAGCAGATCCGGCCGGCGCAGGAACGGGCTGTCGTTGGGGCTGCGGCCGCCGACGACCACGTGGTTGCCGCCGCCGGTTCCGGTGTGGCGGCCGTCGATCATGAACTTGTCGGTGCCGAGCCTGCTCTGGCGCGCCTCCTCATAGATCGCCGTAGTGATGTCGACGCATTCCCGCCAGTTCGCGGCGGGATGAATGTTGACCTCGATCACCCCGGGATCAGGGGCGACGCGGATGACGTTGATGCGCTCATCCTGCGGCGGCGGATAACCCTCGATATGCACCGGCATGCCGAGCGCGGCGGCCGCCCGCTCGGTCGAAGCGAGGAGATCGAGATATTCCTCGATGCTCGTCGTCGGCGGCATGAAGACGCAGAGCCCGCCGTCGCGTGGTTCGACACTGATCGCGGTGCGGACGTCGCCGTCGATCTCGTCGCGAGGGGGCGGTAGTGGTGTCTGCGGCTCCTCAGACGGTTGGAAGCGCGAATGCTGTGCCCGGCCCCGGTTTTCGCTGAAATCGGGCAGGTCTTCGCGTGGAACGGTCGGATCCACCGGATTGATATAGGGGTAGGCGGAGGGCGCGATGTAGGGCAGCGAACCGAGCGGCAGGCGATAGCCGACCGGGCTGTCGCCGGGCACGAGGAAAATCCGGCCGCGCCGCGTCGTCCATTTCTCGCTCATCCATCGCGGGCCGCTGGCACGCGCGTTCCAGGCCTGCACCGGCAGGACGTAGCCCGTCGGGGTCGTCAGACCGCGTTCGAAGACGCGGGCGAGGCGGCTGCGCTCCTCGGGATCCTTGAGTTTCGAATTGGCAGGATCGACGTTGTCCGGAAGGTTCGCCTCCTTGACGATCCACTCGGCCGGGTCCTCATAGGCCGGAACGACCATGTCCGCATCGACGCCGAGTTCGCCGGCAACCGCGACGAGCAGGCGTTCGGCATCCCGCTCGGTGGTCTCGTGCCGGCCGTTTTCCTCGGCGATCAGATTGGCCTGCCGCCAGATCGGCACGCCGTCCCTGCGCCAATAGAGGGAAAAGGTCCAGCGCGGCAGGCTTTCGCCCGGATACCACTTTCCCTGCCCGTAATGCAGGAAGCCGCCGGGCGCGAAGCGCTCGCGCAGGCGGCGAATGAGCGTATCCGCCTTCTCGCGCTTCGTCGGGCCGACCGCGGCGGTATTCCATTCGTCCGATTCGAAGTCGTCGATCGAGACGAAGGTCGGCTCGCCGCCCATGGTCAGGCGGACGTCGTTCTCGGCGAGTACGCGGTCGACGTCGTCGCCAAGCGCATTCAGCGCTTCCCAACTCTCATCGGAAAAGGGCTTGGTGATGCGCGGATGTTCGGCGACGCGGGCAACCTTCATGTCGAAGGCGAAATCGGTTCTCGTGTCCGGGTCGCCGAAGAACTCGCCGGTTATAGGCGCGGCGTTGCGATAGTGCGGTGTGGCGGCCAGCGGAATGTGGCTCTCTCCGGTAAGCAGGCCGGACGTCGGGTCGAGCCCGACCCAGCCGGCACCCGGGAGGTAAACCTCGGCCCAGGCATGAAGGTCGGTGAAGTCGTATTCGGTGCCGGAGGGGCCATCGAGCGCCTTCAGGTCCGGCGTCAGCTGAATGAGATAGCCGGAGACGAAGCGGGCGGCAAAGCCGAGATTGCGGAGGATCTGCACCAGGAGCCAACTGGAATCGCGGCATGAGCCCTTGGCAAGGCCCAGCGTCTCTTCCGGCGACTGGACACCCGCCTCCATGCGGATGACATAGCCGATTTCCTTCTGTAGCCGCGTGTTGAGAGCGACCACCTTGTCGATGGTGCGCTGGCGCGACCGGTCGATGCTCTCCATGAATGCCGAAAGCCTTGGCCCCATTGGGTCAGGCGTCATGTAGATCTTCAAATCCTCACTGAGGTCTTCGGGATAGCCGAAAGGCCATTGCTCCGCTTCTTCCTCAACGAAAAAATCGAACGGATTATAGACGGCCATGTCGGCGACCAGGTCCACCTCGATCTTCAATTCCGTCACCGGATCGGGAAAGACGTAGCGGGCGAGATAGTTGCCGTAGGGATCCTGCTGCAAATTGACGAAGTGGTTGGCAGGCGAGACTTTCAGCGAATGGCTGATGACCTTGGTCTTCGAATGCGGGGCCGGTTTCAGCCTAATGATTTGCGGCGAGAGCCTTACCGGGCGGTCATAGGTATAGTGCGTGAGGTGGTAGATGCTGGCCTTGATCGACATGCGGTTTTCCCCTCGATGGCCGGTCCGTTGCCGGCCATTCCCGGGAATTTTGTGCAATGCGAAGAAAGAAAGCAAGCCGAAACCGGGGGACGGTTGGCTTTCCCGTCCGCCACTTTGTCTACTCAAACTGGTGGAGAGTTGATGCGGGCAAAGCCTTCCTGCCGGTAATAGGGGAAATGCGGATAGGGCGCCGTCGAGGCGCTCACCTCGTCGAGGCGCGCCATCTGGTCGGCAGTAAGCGACCAGCCGACAGCACCGAGATTCTGACGGAGTTGATTTTCGTTGCGGGCGCCGATGATGACGCTCGAAACGGTCGGCCGTTGCAGAAGCCAGTTGATGGCGATCTGTGGCACTGTCCTGCCGGTTTCTTCCGCCAAGGCATCGAGCACCTCAACGATGTCGTAGAGTTTTTCATCGTCGACCGGCGGTCCGAAGGCGGCGGTGTCGTGCAGCCGGCTTCCTTCCGGCCACGGCTCGCCGCGGCGGATTTTGCCCGTGAGCCGGCCCCAGCCCAGCGGGCTCCAGACGAGCGCCCCGACACCCTGGTCGAGCCCGAGTGGCATCAGTTCCCACTCATAGTCGCGGCCGGCCAGCGAATAGTAGACCTGGTTGGCGACGTAACGGGGATAACCATGCCTCTCGGCAAGCGCGAGCGACTTCATCAGCTGCCAGCCGGAGAAATTGGAGACGCCGACATAACGGAGCTTGCCTGCGCGCACCAAGACGTCGAGTGTCGAGAGCACCTCTTCGATCGGCGTTCCTGCATCGAAAGCGTGCAATTGCATGAGGTCGATATAATCGGTTCCGAGGCGTTTCAGCGCCGCATCGACACCGTCGATGAGACGCGAGCGGGATGAGCCGGCGTCGTTCGGACCATCGCCCATTGGCAGCGACATCTTGGTGGAAAGAATAACCTTTGCCCGTCGTCCCTTGATCGCCGCGCCGAGCACTTCCTCCGAGGCGCCATCCGAATAGACATCCGCAGTGTCGAAGAGGTTGACGCCCGCCTCGAGGCAGATGTCGATAAGGCGGCGCGCCTCCGCGTCATCCGTCGTGCCCCAGGCGCCGAAGAGCGGACCCTTGCCGCCGAAGGTGCCTGCTCCGAAGCTCAGCGCCGGAACCTTCAAGCCAGACGAGCCAAGCCGTCGATATTCCATTTCGCAACTCCTTTGTCGTTTCAATGCGTCTGGAGACATGAAGATGGAGCTGCCTGCCGTTTGGAGGTAGACTGCTGGTCGGAACATCATTTGTGAGTTGAAGTCATATGTCTCGACTTTCGGTCAATCGTTCAGGGGAAATGGAGGTTTTCGCCAAGGCGGTCGAACTCGGCGGCTTCTCGCCGGCAGCCCGCCATTTCCGCATGACGCCTTCGGCGGTCAGCAAACTCGTTCTTCGGCTCGAGGATCGGCTCGGCGTCCGCCTCGTCAACCGGTCCACGCGGCGGCTGCAACTGACGCCGGAGGGCTGTACCTTTTACGAGCGCACCGCCCGCATCCTCGCCGACATCGAGGAGGCCGAACGTTGTGCGGCCGGGGGCGAGATGCCGACGGGTCGGGTCCGGCTGAATGTCAGCGCTTCCTTCGCAACCCATATCCTGATGCCGCTCCTGCCGGAATTCCGGGAGCGCTTTCCCGCGGTCTCGCTCGACATCGTCCAGACCGACGCGGTGGTCGACCTGATGGAGGCGCGTGCTGATATCGCGATCCGTTCAGGGCCACTGAAGAGTTCGGCGCTGATTGCTCGCAAACTCGGCGCCACGCGAATGGTGATTGTGGCGGCGCCCTCCTATCTCGATCTGTACGGAACGCCCTCGAGCGCTGAAGAGCTCGCGGTCCATAACCGTCTCGGCTTCTGCTACGCGCGCGCCGTCGACGGCTGGCCGATCCAATCCGGCAGAGAAACGATCGTGCTGCCGGCTTCCGGGACGCTGCAAGTGAGCGACGGCGAGGGATTGCGCCACCTCGCCCTTGCTGGCGCCGGTTTGGCGAGGCTTGCGGAATTCACCGTGCGCGCCGACATTGACGCCGGGCGGCTCGTTCCCGTGCTGGAAGACTTGAATCCCGGCGATCTGGAAGAGATTCATGCCGTCTTCCTCGGCCAGGGCGGGGCGCTTCCCGCGCGTATTCGGGCTGTCCTCGATTTTCTCGCCAGAAATGCCCGCGTGGCGCCGGAGCCGGTTGCGCAGGCGGGCGATCACCAGGCAAGCGTCGAGATAGCTTCGGCGTGAGACATATGCACGGGCCAAATTGGGCAGGGGCGCCCCCGGACCAGGAGGCGCCCTGCTCTTAAGTTGACCGGATCCGAAACGCCGCCGTCAACGTTTCGGTGCGACGAGTGCAAAAAGGGCGCCCTGCGGATCGGTGCATTGGACGATCCAGGAGCCGCCTGGCACTTCCATGGGCTCAAGGACGATCTTCGCGCCGCCGGCTTTTGCCCGCTCGATCGCGGCATCCAGCGCCTCGACGTTGAAATAATAGAGCCAATAGGGGGCGGGAACGTCCTTCGGCTTGGTCATCATGCCGCCGATCTGCGTGCCGTTCCAGGCGAAGATCTGATAGGTGCCCATATCGCCCATATCCATCGCCTGATCCTTGGTCCAGCCGAACAGGTTGGAATAGAAGGGGAAGGCGGTATCGAGGTCGCCGGCCATCAACTCGTGCCAGCCGACGTTGCCGGGCGCCATCTGCTCAAGCGCCGGGGGCTCCTCGCTCGTTCCCTTGAAGAGCGCGAACACGGCGCCATGCGGATCGGTGACGATGGCGAAGCGGCCGACGCCCGGGATGTCGTCGGGAGCGCGGTGAACATTGCCGCCATCGGCGGCGAGCTTGGCAGCGGCCGCGTCGACGTCATCGACGGCGACATAGCCGAGCCAGGCCGGCGGGATCTTCATCTCGAGCGCGCCCTCGGGCATCGTCATCAGTCCCGCCACATGCCGATCACCGACGGAGAACAGCGTGTATTCCATGCCCGGCATACCGGCATCGCTGCCGCGCCAGCCGATCACGTTCTCGTAGAAAGTTTGGGCGGCCTTCGTGTCGGTCGTCATCAGTTCGTACCAGACGAATTTCCCATGCTGACCCGTCATTGTCTGTCCTCCGGTTTCTTGTTGGGGATGTGCTGCCATTCGCGGTAGCGTAACAGTGGATTGCCTGCCGTCCATCAAAGCGCATCGCGTTCAGACGAGTTCATGCAACGCGCTTTACATCTTTGTTTTTATGCGTGTCGTTGTCCCAAACCGCTGCACACTTTTGGGCGACATGCATTAGCGTCGGCGATATTCCGCGGCCATGATCTCCTTCCAGTTCCCGTCTTCGGTCTGGACACGGGCAGTCAGCCTACGATGGTCGCCGTCGATGACAGTTATTACGTCCTGATATCTAGCGGACCTGCCGGGTCTGTCGAAGTCCGGCCCCTCACAGTTGAGTGTGAGGGTCTTGCCGTCGTCTTCGAGGACGCCGTCATAGATCCACATATGCGTCATCATGGAGCCGACCCAGGTGCCGACGTAGCGGTTCGTCTCAGGGTTGAAGCCAAGAGTCATCAAGGACTGGCCGATGCGGCCGTCCGGCATCGTGCCTTGTCCTTCGCAGACAACCCAGAGGCCCTGCATCGAGCGAACGTTTTCGGTCCATGGAGCTTGCGACTGGCCGGCGTCGGTTGAGGGCTGCGACATGACTTCCCATTCACCGAGCAGCTGTTCCAGCCAGCGGTGCTCCTCCTGCGGTTCCGCCTTCATTAATTCCTCCCATGGCGAGACGCAGCGCTCCGGAGCGGAACCCCGCGAGACATAGCAACGCTCGGAAACGCTGATGGTTCCCCGTTCGTATCAAACTGAGGCGCTTTGCCTGGGCGTCTCTTCGTATTCGTCGTGGCGCCGGACGAAGTCCATGATCGTGCCTTCGTTCCGGCCCTTCGGTGCCCGATCGAGCAGCATGAAGGTGCCGACGAGTTCCTCCAGGCCGCGGGCATAGGTGGAATAGGTATGATAGACGGTGCCGTCCTCGTCCTTATAGAAGGCGCTGAGCCCGGGAAGCTCTTCGTAGGCCTCGCCGCTGTCGATTTCGGTGAAATTGTAGACGACCTTGTCGCCCGCGAGTTCGGCGGGCGTGAAGGACACATGGAAGTCGCTGTTGAAGCCGTTGCCTTGGGCCGACACCCACGGGAAGTGCCAGCCCATTCGTTTGCGATAGGCTTCGATCTTGGCGAGCGGCGCATTCGAAGCCGCAATCAGGGTGACGTCGTGATGATTGAGATGCGGCAGCATGCCGGCGAAGTGGTCGGCCAGGAAGGAGCAGCTCGGGCAGCCGGCTTCCCAGTCTGCTCCAAGCATGAAGTGATAGACGACGAGCTGGCTGCGCCCGTCGAAAAGCTCCGGCAATGTCTTGGGGCCGGCAAGCGTTTCGAAGACATAGGATTTGTCCATCCTGACCCAGGGCAGAGCCTGACGCTCGGCATTGATCCGGTCTCGGAAGTGGGTGTGTTCCTTCTCCAGGGCGAGAAGCGATTTGCGCGCCTTCAGCCATTCCTCGCGCGAGACGACGGCGTGGTGTGGTCTCATGCTCTTTCCTCCTCACGAAATGCAGCACTTGACTAATTACGTTGATATCAACATTAATCAACCATGTCAAAGTCGCTTCTAGTACCCTTCGCCACCACCGTTCTCGTCAGGGACAACTGCCTCTGCCTGCATGTCCAGCGCGCTGCCCGGGCACTTGCACGGCGGTTCGACGAGGCGCTGCGGCCTCTCGACATCACAAACGGGCAATTCTCGCTGCTGATGTCGCTCAACCGGCCCGAACCGCCGAGCATGAGCATGGTTGCGTCGCTGCTTGCGATGGACCGTACGACGCTGACCGCCGCGCTGAAGCCGCTTGAGCGTCGCGGCCTCGTGGATGTCCTTGTCGACCCGGAGGACCGTCGGTTACGCCGCCTGAGGCTGACGGCGGAAGGCGAGCGGCTGCTCGCCCGGGCGGTGCCGATCTGGAAGGAAACACATGCCGAGGTCGACGCACAGCTGGGCGCGAATGTCCCGGACCGCCTGCGCGCCGATCTCCTGGCGCTAGCCCAGGATGGGACGCGGGCCGCAGAGGTGTTATGCGTAGAAGCGTGAACGCTCGGGCCGGCGGCATTCCGCAGCCATTCATTGTGCTACAGCGTCCTTCGCGCGTCTGATAAGACACGCGGCGCTGTAGGCGCGCCGAAGCGGAGGAGGGTTTTCTGTCCGCGTCTCCTGCTCTACTTTGCGAAAATCAGAGGCTTGATGGCACCAAAGGGAGGGATGATGCCGATGAAGACGACCTATAAGGGCAGCTGCCACTGCGGACGGATTCGCTACGAGGTCGATATCGACCTTCAGGCTGGGACCAGTCGGTGCAACTGTTCGTATTGCTCGAAACTGCGCTATTGGGGCGCGACAGTGAAGCCGGAGGACTTCCGGCTGATGTGCGAGGAGACGGGTATCGGCGACTATCAGTTCGCCACGATGAGCGGCCATCACCGGTTCTGCCCCACCTGCGGGCTATCGCCCTACGGCCACGGATATGTCGAGCAGCTCGGTGGCGCCTTCGTCTCGATCAACGTCGCCTGCCTGGACGATGTCGATCCGGAGGTGCTGGCAGCCCTGCCGATCCAATATATGGACGGGCTGCACAACAACTGGTGGAACCCGCCCGCCGAGACGCGGCACATGTGATCCGCGCGCGGCACTTGTAAGCACTCACAACAAAAAAAGGCTCCCGCCGCGACGGGAGCCGTTTCATGGTTGTGGTGCATCGATTACCGGTCACCAAGATCCCGCACGGCGCCGCGGTCGGCGGAGGTTGCAAAAGCGGCGTAGGCCTTGAGCGCGGTCGTCACCTTGCGCTTGCGCTGCTCGGCCGGCTTCCAGCCCTTGGCGTCCTGCTCGGCGCGGCGGGCGGCAAGCTCGGTTTCGTCGACGCGCAAGCTGATCGTGCGGTTCGGGATGTCGATGTCGATCATGTCGCCTTCGCGCACCAAGCCGATCGTGCCACCGTTCGCCGCTTCGGGTGAGACATGGCCGATGGAAAGGCCGGATGTGCCGCCGGAGAAGCGGCCGTCGGTGATCAGCGCGCAGGCTTTGCCGAGGCCCTTCGACTTCAGGTAGCTGGTCGGATAGAGCATCTCCTGCATGCCCGGGCCGCCCTTCGGACCTTCGTAGCGGATGACCACGACGTCGCCCGCCTTGATCTCGTTGCCGAGGATCGCCTTGACGGAGGCATCCTGGCTTTCGAAGACCCGGGCCGGGCCGGAAAACTTCAGAATGCTTTCGTCGACGCCTGCCGTTTTGACGATGCAGCCGTCAAGCGCGATGTTGCCCTTGAGTACGGCGAGGCCGCCGTCCTTCGAGAAGGGATGCTCGACCGAGCGGATGACGCCTTTCTCGCGGTCCGTGTCGAGGTCCTCCCAGCGAGCTTCCTGACTGAAGGCGACCTGGGTCGGGATGCCGCCCGGCGCGGCGCGGTAGAAATTGCGGACGGTTTCACTCGACGTGCGGGTGATGTCCCAGCGGTCGATGGCGTCGCCGATCGTTTCGCTGTGCACCGTCACGCAGTCGCGGTTGATAAGGCCACCTTTGTCGAGTTCGCCGAGAATCGACATGATGCCGCCGGCGCGGTGCACGTCTTCCATATGCACGTCGGCTTTGGCCGGCGCGACCTTCGAGAGACAAGGAACCTTGCGCGACAACCGGTCGATGTCGTCCATGGTGAAGTCGACTTCGCCCTCGTAAGCCGCGGCGAGGATGTGCAGCACGGTGTTGGTCGAGCCGCCCATGGCGATGTCGAGTGCCATGGCGTTCTCGAAGGCCTGCTTGGACGCGATCATTCGCGGCAGCACGCGTTCGTCGTCCTGTTCGTAGTACCGGCGCGCGAGATCGACAACAAGGTGGCCGGCCTCGACGAAGAGGCGCTTGCGGTCCGCATGGGTGGCAAGCGTCGAACCGTTGCCGGGCAGCGATAGCCCGAGCGCCTCGGTCAGACAGTTCATCGAGTTCGCCGTGAACATGCCCGAGCAGGAGCCGCAGGTCGGGCAGGCGGAGCGCTCGATGACCTTGACGTCCTCGTCGGAAACATTGTCGTCGGCGGCGGCGACCATCGCGTCGACGAGATCGAGCGCGTGTTTCTTGCCGTGCAGAACGACCTTGCCGGCTTCCATCGGCCCGCCGGAGACGAAGACGGCCGGGATGTTGAGGCGAAGGGCGGCCATCAGCATGCCGGGGGTGATCTTGTCACAGTTGGAAATGCAGACCATGGCATCGGCGCAATGGGCGTTGACCATATATTCGACGCTGTCGGCGATGATCTCGCGCGAGGGCAGCGAATAGAGCATGCCGTCATGGCCCATGGCGATGCCGTCGTCGACGGCGATCGTGTTGAACTCCTTGGCGACACCGCCGGCCGCCTCGATCTCGCGCGCGACGAGCTGGCCGAGGTCCTTAAGATGCACGTGACCCGGCACGAACTGCGTGAACGAGTTCACCACCGCGATAATCGGCTTGCCGAAGTCGCTGTCCTTCATGCCCGTTGCGCGCCAGAGGCCGCGGGCGCCGGCCATGTTGCGGCCGTGGGTGGTGGTGCGAGAGCGATAGGCAGGCATGAACGTGTTCCTTCACGGACGAATTACGCGGAGCATGGCGATCCTGGAGCGCCGGTGCAGGGTACTAGCGCAAAATTGCGCGCACGTCATCTTTTGCGTCAGATTATTTCCGCGGACCGGATGGGTTTGCCGTGCGCCGCCACTTCACGCGGAATGGCCGCCTCGCGGGCGCGCATGCCATGACCCTTGCTGCGTTTGCTTGCCAAGCCAAGGCAACAAGTCCATTGTCGTTTGGGCATTCATACCCCCACAGGCTCGGGCTTCCCGGGCATGGCGGACTTTCTTGAGGGTTCGTCCGAGATGAACTGTCACGAATGCGGTTACGAAATACAAAGCGGCTTTGCGTTTTGCCCGAAGTGCGGTGCGAAACAGCAGAACCTGTGTCCGGGTTGCGGCTATGCCTGCCCGCCGCACTTCGCCTTCTGCCCCCAATGCGGCACCCAGATCGGTGCATCGGCGCCACATGAGCCCCGACCCGCGCCGCCGCCGCGGCCCCAGATTTCCGGCAGGGCGCCGCAGGCCGTCTCTCCGCAGCGTTCGAGCGTGGATAGCGGTGCCGATCGCCGCACGGTCACGGTCGTCTTTGCCGATCTCTGCAACTTCACCACCCTGGGCGAGCAGGTCGATCCGGAGACCTTGCAGGCGCTGCAGAACGAACTCTTCGAGGAGTTGACGGAGGCCGTGGAAGCCTTCGGGGGTTTCGTCGACAAGTTCATCGGCGACGCGCTGCTTGCCCTCTTTGGTGCGCCGGTGGCGCATGAGGACGATCCGGAGCGAGCGCTTCGTGCGGCGCTGGAAATGGTGCGCCGGGCAGCGCAAGTGGGCGAACGCTGGCGCGGACGCATCGGTCTGCCGCTGAACCTCCATATCGGCGTAAATACCGGCCCCGTCGTCACCGGCGCCTTCGGCGCGGGCGACAGCAAATCCTATTCGGTCACCGGAGATACTGTGAATACCGCGCAGCGGCTGCAGTCGGTGGCCGGGCCGGATGAAATACTTGTTGGGCCGGTGACACACCGCCTCACGCGGCATGCCTTTGCTTACGAGACGCTCGGGGCGGTCACCTTGCGCGGCAAGGCCGGGAGCGTGCAGGTTCATCGCATGGCCGGGGCACTCGACGTGCCGCGCGCGGCACGGGGACTCGACGCGCTCGGCCTGACCGCGCCGCTGATCGGGCGCGACAAGGAAATCGGGCGCTTGCGTGACTGTCTCGCGTTGGCCTGCGGCGGCACGGCGCAGCTGGTGCGTCTGACCGGTGAAGCCGGGATCGGCAAGACGCGTCTCGTCAACGACTTTCTCGCCGGCCTTGGCGAGGATTCCGAGTTTGCGCATGTCGTCGTGCGGCGGGCGGCATGTTCTCCACTCGGCGAACCCTCCTATGGAACCCTTGCCCGGGTCCTGCGCAGTGCCTACGGCATATCCTCGACCGACACGCCGGAGCAGACGCGGGAGGGCCTGTCCCTCGGCCTCGCCGAAATCGGCTTTCCGGCGGCCGAGATCGAACAACTCATGCCGTTCTTCTTTCATATTCTCGGCATCGGCGACCGCGACGGGACGCTGCAGCACGTCGCGCCCGAACAGGTTCGGCGGCAGCTGTTCTCCGCGATCCGCAGCATTGTCGAGCGGCGGCTCGACCGGGCGCCGCTTCTCCTCGTCATCGAGGACCTGCACTGGGCGGACTCGGCTTCGCTCGAGGCGCTCCGCTTCGTGCTCGACAGGCTGGATCGCCGGCCGTTGATGCTCTTGACGACGCAGCGCCCGGATGCCGGTTCTGACAGGCTGGCGCCCGGCCGCACCAGCCTCACCGCCTTGCGCCTTGGTCCATTGTCCGCCGCCGATGGGCAGCACCTTCTGTCGGCCTTCTTCGGAAAAGGTCGCCTGCCTAACGAACTTTGTGAGCGGATCCTGCGTCGGGCCGGCGGCAACCCGCTGTTCGTCGAGGAGATCATTCGCAGCCTGATCGATCTGGAAACCCTCAGGCGCGACGGTTCCCATTGGCGCGTGGCCGGCGGTGAAGCGACGGTCGACATCCCCATCGGCATCGAAGCGATGCTGCTCGCAAGAATCGACCGGTTGCCGCAGGAGGTGCGCCACCTAGTCCACTGTGCCGCGGTCATAGGCCCGAGTTTTGACGCTCACCTGCTCAAGACAATCGCCGTCGCGTCGACCGATGTGGACCGCGGCCTGGAACTGCTTTGCGACACGGAAATCATAGAGGAGGCGGGGAGCGAGCGATCGTCGCAATCCTACCGTTTCATGCAGTCGCTGCTTCACGAGGCGGTCTATAACAACCTGCTCGTGAAGCGTCGCACGGAAATTCACGCGGCCATCGCCGAGACGCTCGAGCGGCGCTACGGCGAGAACCCGCAGCGGTTCGAGGAGTTGGCGCTGCTCGGCCACCATTTCAGCCAGTCGGCGGACCGGATCAAGGGCGCACGTTACCTCATGGCGGCCGGCGATCGAGCGCGCCAGCTCTGTGCCAACGAGGATGCCATCCGCTACTACCGGCAGGCCATGACAGCCCTTGCGGCCTTGGGTGAACAAAGGCCTGAATGGTTCGTCGCCCGCGAACGCGTCGCGGATCTCCTGGGGCCGACCGGGGAGCGCGCCGCCGCGGAGGAGCATTATCGCGCGCTGCTCGGCTGCGAGCGGGTCTCGACCGATCCGGTTGCCTCCGCCCGGATCCTTCGCAAGCTCGGCCATCTCCTCTGGGAGGCGGGCAACCGCGAGCAGGCGCAAGCGAATTTCAGCGATGCGGCGGCCCTCCTCGCAAGCGCGGATGCGCCTGTGGAGAGCGCTTCCCTTCTGCAGGAGCGCGGACATCTCGCTTTTCGTATGGGCGACTATCTTGCCGCGTCGGAATGGGCGGATGACGCGTTGAGCCGGGTCAGAGATTTGGCGCGAGACGCCGGTGACGAGGCGCGTCGCGAGGCAGCTTTGGTTACGGCCGAGGCGTTGAATACCAAGGGTGTGGCGCTGGCGCGGCGTGGCCGCAGGCGCGAAGCGATCGCTGCGGTGGAGGAGAGTGTTGCCGTTGCCGAGGCGGCTACGCTTATGCAGGCGGCCTGCCGCGGATACACCAATCTCGGCGTGCTCTACACGATCGTCGATCCGAAACTCGCGATCGATGTTTGCCGACGCGGCCTCGATATGGCGCGGCGCATCGGCGATCTCGGCTTTCAGGCGCGGCTGCTCGCCAACCTGGCCGTGGCCTACTGCACCTTCACCGACCGCTGCGCCGGCGACGGCGTGCCGGCCGCCGAGAAGGCGATCGAAATCGACCGCGCTCTCGACCAGCGCGACCATCTGCCGGTTTCGTTGCTTGTGCTCGGGCAGATTTACCAGTGCCACGACCGCCCGCACGACGCGCGTCGGCTCTATGGTGAGGCGCTCGATGTCGCCGCCGAAACGGGCGAAGCGCAGGTGCTGTTTCCGTGCTATGATGGCCTTGGAGCGCTCTGCCTTGATGCGGGAGATCTGGAGGCGGCCGAGCGCTATTTTACACTGGCCCGAGACATCTGCGCGCGTCACGATCTTGATCCTGAAGCATTGATGATACTGCCGTTTCTCGACTAGATCGTTTGCTACGGTGAAACGACCTAACTCTGTGAAATGAAGCAATTCCGGACGGGAAATCGCGCTTCGATCGCTGCAAAGATGTGGGGCTGGACCGCTACTGCATGTTTCCTCAAATCGTAGCCGATTTAAGGAAAAAACATGCAGCAATTCAAAGTGTTACAGCGTCGTTTGTGCGTCTGATAAGACGCGCGGCGCTGTAGCGGGAGGAGAGCATCATGGTGGAATATCGCAGCACGGGGCCATTGCAGCCGGGCGATCGCGCGCCGAATGTCGTACTCGACGCGATCACGCGGGAAGGCAAGATCGCCATTGACGATTTTCGTGGTCACAAGCCGGTTTTGGTGGGCCTCTTTCGGGGCCTGCATTGTCCGTTTTGCCGCCGGCACATCGCCGCCATGGCGCAGCTCAAGGGTGCGCTAAACGAAAAGGGCGTCGAAAGCCTGACTGTCGTGAATACACCGATCGAGCGGGCACGGCTCTACTTCCGCTACCATCCCCTGCCGAACCTTCTCGCCGCGGCCGATCCGGAACGGATTTCGCACCGTGCCTTCGGTCTGCCCAACCTGGAGTTCACCGAAAACGAGGATGATTGGCCGCATAAGCTCGGAATGCCGACCGTCACGGCGATGCGCATCGACATGCCCGGCGAATTGCCGGAGCCGATGAACCCGATTGTTGCCTCGGAATACCTCGACAAGACAGATGGCTACGAGATCACGGATGACGATAACCGGATGATAGCAACCGGGATGGGTCAGCTCATAGGACAATTCTTGCTCGACAGGGACGGGGTGGTGCGCTGGTGTTTCACCGAAGCCGCTCCGGACGGCCGTAACATGTTCCGGGCTCCGGCGCCCGACGAGGTGATGTCGGCGGCATCGCAGGTGGCGCACTGACAGCCCATTCGGAGCCCTTGCTCCGGTCAACGAATCCACCGCTTCGCCGAAACGGTGGATCCGGGACGACTCCGGATTTGCCTCTTTTTCAGGCCCCGATTAGGCGCGCGGCGCTCAAGGCGCGGCTTTCATCAGCCACATATAGGCGGCAGCCGTCCACGAGAAACCCAGGCCGCCGCAGCCCTCTCCGGTCACCGGGTCGAAATATTCGGCGAAACCCTCCGTTTCGATCGCCATAATCGTCGACTTCCTAAGCTCTTCCGCCGCTTCCGGACGGCCGTTGCGCCTCAGCCCGTCGATCAGCAGCCAGTTGATGATGGCCCAGGCGGGGCCGCGCCAGTAGCGCTTCGGCTCCCAGCTCGCGATGCCTGGTTTTGTGGTCGGGAAAGCAACCTTGAGACCCTTCGACCATGCCTTCATCTCGGTCACCAGCGCGTCGGTGATCCCGGTGTCCAGGTCGAGCGAAAGGAGAGGGATGAAACCCGCCTGTGTCGCGGCTTCTACGTCGTCGCCCGAGATCAGGTCGCGGGAAACGAAGCGCGACAGCTTCGGCCGCCACTGAGCCAGGATGGCCTTGCGGGTGCGGTCGTTGAGGGCGGCGATCTCGGCCGCGTCTTCCGTCCTGCCGAACAAGCTGGCGAGATGTTCTAGGTCTTCGCCGGCTTTCAGCAGGATCGCCGTCGTCTGGATTTCGGCGACCTTGAACGGCGCTTTCTCCCATTGCTTTGCCGGGTCCCAGCCGCAGGCGGCATAGACGTCGACCAGATGGATGAAGCGCTTGTAGTCATCATCGCGCGGACGCATTTCAGCGTTCACATGGCCGATATCCTTGCGAACCACAGGCGTTTGCGTGGTAGTCGGTACGCGAGCGAGCGCGATGTCCCAGGCCGGCGAGTTGTCGCTTCCACTTTCCCAGGGATGAAGCAGCGCCACGAGGCCGGTGCCCTCCGGATCGCGAGCCTTGTACCACCAGCGGTGCCATTTCAGCGCCGCCTCGTAGAGCGGCAGGGTGCGTGCTTCAGCTTGCGTGCCTGCAGCCTCGTAGAGCTTGCGCAGCGCAATGGCGAACACCGGCGGCTGGGTGATGCCGGATGTCGGGATCGTATGTTTCGTGCGCCAGACGCTCGGGCCGGGAAAGTAGGTATCGCTCGGCTGGTGGAAGACGATGTGCGGAATCATGCCGTCGGCCCACTGGCCCTCGACCAGGCGCTCCAACTCACGGTAGGCGCGGTCGGTGTCGTAGAGCGCGAAGCCCATGGCGACGAAGGCGGAATCCCAGTTCCACTGGAAGGGATAGAGCCGGTCGGTTGGCACGGTATAACCGCCGCGGTCGTTGGCGACGAGAATCCGCTTGGCCTGGTCGATATGCATGTTCATGCCGGGTACTCCAAATTGTCAGGCCGTTGCGGCCGGAAAGGACTTGCCGCTTTCGGGCGAAAGCCAGGTTATGCGGTTCGGGTCGAGCTTGAGGCCGATGACGTCGCCGCTCCTGACGGTCTCGGAAGACGGCAGGATGACGCGAACCGGCTGGTCGTGGATCGAGCCGGTCAGCAGCAAATGCGATCCCATCGGCTCGGCGACGCGAACCTTCATCTCCAGGCCGAGCGGCAGAGGTGCCAGTTGGACGGCCTCGCCGCGCAGGCCGAGAATCACTTCCTTGCCGGTTTCCTTGGGTGCCGTAAGCGGTTCGCTGCCGGCGGCCACCTGGCCGTTGGTAACCGGCACCTTGATGAAGTTCATCGGCGGGTTGCCGATGAAGCCGCCGACGAAGCGTGTCGCCGGATAGTTGTAGACGTCGACCGGCGTGCCGACCTGTTCGACCACACCATCGTGCATGACGGCGATCCGGTCGGAGAGCCCCATGGCCTCCGTCTGGTCATGGGTGACGTAGATCGTCGTGGTGCCGGCCGCTTGCAGCACTGTCTTGAGCTCGGCGCGCATTTCGAGACGCAACAGTGCGTCGAGGTTGGAAAGCGGTTCGTCCATGAGCAGGACCTTCGGCTCGACCGCCAGCGCGCGAGCGACGGCGACGCGCTGGCGCTGGCCGCCCGAGAGCTTGTTCGGATAGCGGTCGAGATACTGCTCGATGTGGAGCAGGCCCGCCGCCTTCTCGACCTGCGCGTTTACGCGCGCATAATCGGCCTTCTGCATCCGCAGCCCGAAGGCGACGTTCTCGTAGACCGTCATATGCGGAAATACGGCGTAGTTCTGGAAAACCATCGCAAGGCCGCGCTCCTTGGGCTGCAGACCGATCACGGACTTGCCGCCGATCAGAACATCGCCGGAAGTGGAGGTTTCCAATCCGGCGATGATGCGCAGAAGCGTGGTCTTGCCGCAGCCGGAAGGACCGAGCAGCGAGACGAATTCGCCGTCGTTAATCGTCAGCGAGACCTCCTTCAGGGCTTCGAAGGTCCCGAAACTCTTGCGGATGCGGTCAATGACAATGTTGGCCATGGATATGGTCCCGTTACTTGGAGGAAATGCCCCAGATCGCGAAGAGATAGCGCCTCACCGCGAAAATGAAGACAACCGAGGGAAGGATGAGCATCAGGCCGCCGGCGAAGCGGTAGTGCATCGGGCTTTCGGACAGGACCGTCAGCAGATAGGCCGTCAGCGTGCGGTTGCGAACCGTCAGCACCGAGGCCGCGAACACCTCGTTCCAGGAGATGACGAAGGCGAAGACTGCCGTTGCGACGATACCGGGCAGCGCCAGCGGCGCAACGATCTTGAAGAAGGCCTGGGCGCGGGTGCAGCCGAACACCCAGGCAGCCTCTTCCAGTTCCCTCGGCACACCCATGAAGATGCCCTGCGTCACGAGTGCGGCAAACGGCAAGGCGAGCACGGTGTGGATGAGACCGACGCCGATGATCGTGTCGTAGAGGCCGAGCTTGATGAAGGAAACGGTGAGGGGCAGGGCCAGGATCGCCAGCGGGAACGCGCGGGTAAGCAGCACCAACAAGCGGTAGCTGTCCTTGCCATGGAAGTTGTAGCGCGCGAGCGCGTAGCCGGCCGGTGCGCCGAGCAGGATGGAAAGCGCCACGGTGATCCCGGCCGCCCCCAGCGAATTCAGGAAGGACTGCAGCACGCCCTCTGTTCTGAGAAACAGGATGAAGGGGTCAAGCGAGACACCGGTCGGCAGACCGGTCTTCGGCCATTGATAAACCCCTTGACGGCCGCCGAGCGCGCCGAGGGCCACAAGGTAAATCGGTACCAGGACCCAGGCGCAGAGCGCTGCTATACCGCTCCAAAGGAGCCAGCGGCGGGAGGATATGAAGCCTGCGGGGCTCGCTTTGCTCTTGGTTTGCGCACTCATGGCAGGCGCTCCGGATCGACCTTTATGGCTTTCAGATAGATCAGCGTGGCAGCGAGCGAGATGATCATGATCAGCACGGCATAGGCCGCCGCGACGCCATAGTTCTGGTTCTGGTTCTGCCAATTGTAGGCCTCGCCGACGAGGACCGGGAAATTGCGCCCGCCGAGCGCATAGACGACCGCGAAGACCTCGAAGGCGAGCACTGTGCGCAGGATGAGCGCCGACTGCAGCGCCGGCCTGATGAGCGGCAGTGTAATGCGCCAGAAGCGCGTCCAGGGCCCGGCGCCGAAGATTTCGGCGGCCTCCTTGAACTCCCTCGGCACCTGGTTGAGGCCGGCGACGATGATGACCATGACAATCGCCGTGCCGCGCCAGATCTCGGCGACCGCGATGGCAAAGAAGAGCGCCACAGGCGTCTGGTACGAGAGCCAGCTCGCCTGCCGTTCGAGGATGCCAAGCCCCAGGAGCAGCGAGTTGAAATAGCCGCTGTTCTGCAGGATCGACAGCCAGACGAGACCGGCGGCGAGATCCGAGATACCGAGCGGGATTGTCCAGACCCAGAGAATGGTCTCGCGGCCGCGGCCGACCTTGGCGACCATCGTGCCCATGACAAGCGCTATGGCGAGCTGAACCGGCACGACTGCAATGGTCAGAAGGAAGGTATTCTTGATCGAGCGGGCGAAGTTGATGTCGGCCATCATGCGCTGGGCATTCGCCGGCGATGGCACGCCATTGTCCGAGAACGCCAGCCAGATCGTCTGCAAGAGCGGCACGATAAATAGCAGCGCCAGGAAGGCAACAGACGGCAAGATCAGCAAATACGGGATCCAGGATCGGTTTTTGGTCATTGGGACCCGCCTCGGAGGTTTTCAGTGGGGATGCCCGGACAATCTGCCCGGGGCATCCGCTCGAGGATTATTCGACCGGGCAGGGACCGTCGCTCTTGGCATCCGGTGCCCAGCACGATGCCTTGGTGTCAGTCATCAGTTTGGCCATGGTCTCGCCCTGCGCCTTAAGCACGTCGGCGATCGGCTCGTTCTGCAGCACGATGCGCTGGAAACTGTCCATGTAAACCTTGTTGAATTCGCCGCCCTTGTCGCCGAGGCCGACCGGCAGAAGCGAAATCAGCGCATCCTTGGAAGCCTGCGTGGTCGTCACCGCCGCGGCGAGCAGCGCGACGCCCGGATCCAGGTCTTCAGGCAGCTTTACGTTGAGCGTCGGGAAGAAGCCGACCCGCGATGCGGTGAGGAGCTGAACGTCCGGTGTTACAAGATGCTCGATGATCTTCGTGGCGCCATCCTTGTCCGGTGCGCCCTTCGGGATCGCGAGACCGGCGACGACCGGCATGTAACCGCGGCCCTTCGGGCCGGCCGGTGCGGGGAAGACGACGTAATCATCCGGAGCTGCGGAGATGGCGTTCTTCAGGCGCGCGACGTGATCCCAGGCGACCATGACCTCGCCGGCGGCCAGCGGCTCCTGCATGAAGTCGTAGTTGGTCGAGTTCGGATTCACATAGGCCCAGAGCGCCTTGAGCTTCTCCCAGCCAGCAGCCGCGTCTGCGCTCTGAAATGTGCGCACCACGCCGCCGGTAAAGGACGGATAGAAATAGCCTTGGAAGTAACGTGCCATCAGGCCTTTCGGGCCGGCCGGGAAGCCGATCTGCGGCTGGCCGGTCGCCTCCTGCATCTTCTTGCCCCACTCGATGAGCTGGTCATAGGTGAGGGTATTCACGTCGGCACCGGAAGGCAGATATTGCAGGGCTTCCTTCTTGGCGGCCATCACATAGGTCGCCTGCATCCACGGGATGTATTGCTGGGTCGATTTGCCGAGCTTGCCGAGATCGAGCAGCGATTGCGGCATGCCGCCGGCCGCGAGCGTCTTGGCAAGATCGTCGAGCGGCTCGAGGGAATCCCTGTCGGCGAGCGGTGAAAGCTCACCATGCAGCGCACCGACGAGGCTGACCGTGCGGGTGCCGGCCTGTCGTTCCGCCTCCATGCGCACCGCGAACTGCGGCGGCTCTTCGACGACGTAGTCGACGTCGCCGACATCTTGCAGCAGTTCCTCGCGAACTACGGTCGCCTCTTCGATCGGACGAAGCTGAGTGGACACAAAAACCGTCTGGGCGAGCACCGGCGAGGCAAAAGCCAGCATGGTGGAGGCCACAATTCCGAATGACATCAGGCGTTTCATCTTCTCCTCCTTCATTATTCTTGTTCGCAGTCGAATGCAGTTATGCCGCCACGCGCGGCCGGCGGTGGCTGTCGCGGTCGACGAATTCGATTGCGTGCAACTCCTGGAGTTGCGCGGCCGGTTCGCCGGCGATGGCGCGAAGCAGCAGGGAGGCAAAGCTTGCGCCGAGGTTCTCGCCGGTCATGCGCATGGTCGAAAGCGATGGGCTCGTATAGGCGCCAATCGGCAGGTCGTCGTGGCCAATGATGCTGATGTGATCGCCGCCGTCGATCTCGCGCAATGCCCTGAGCGCGCCGATCGCCATTTCGTCCGTGGCGCAGACGAGCGCGGTCGGCCTCGACGGACGGCGCAGCAGCTCAAGAGCTGCGAGATATCCGCCCTGTTCGGTTGGCGCGCCCTCGGCGCAGAGGTCGGCTTCGAGGCCCGCATCGTCCATGGCCGCCTTCCAGCCCATGCGGCGCACATGCGCGAAGTAATATTCTTGCGGACCGGCGATATGGCCGATGCGGCGGTGGCCGGTCGCCTGGAAGCGCTGGGTCGCGGCGAGGAACCCGGCAAAGCCGTCGCCGTCGATATAGGGATGCGGCTCGAGACTTTCGGTGCGGCCGTTGGTGACGAAAGGAATGCCGCGCGACTGCAGGAATTCGACGCGCTCATCGCGCCGCTTGGTGCGCACCAGCAGCATGGCGTCAACACGGCGGCCATCGACAAAGCGGCGGCAGATTTCCACTTCGCTCTCACCGCGCGGAACGGGTGCGATGACGAGGTTCAGGCCTGCGCTCGCCAGATGTTCGGCGCAGCCGGAAAGCATGTCGAGGAAATGCGGCGGGCCGATATGACCAGGATCGGCCGGAAGCGTGACCGCGACCAATTCGGCGCGCTGCTTGCGAAGCCTGCGGGCGGACGCGTTCGGCCGGTAGCCTGCCTTCTCGGCGGCCTCGCGGACCCGCTCGCGGGTGGCCGCCGAGACGTCGGAATAGCCGTCGAGCGCGCGGGAAACCGTCGTGATCGACAGCCCAAGCGATTGCGCGAGCTGTTTCAGATTGGCCAATGGTCTCACTCCCTACGGGAAAGAATTCTCCAAAACGTTTTGGGAGTCAAGCCAAAACGTTTTGGAATGGCGGATCGCCCGTTGGCTGGCGGGCATCAACGAATGATCAGTGGCTTGGAAGGAGCGGGCTGATTGTTTCGATCCCAGGGCTGGCGGAGGAGATGGCCGGTCGAAGGTAGCAAAACGGGCATCCGCGCGTCCGCGGCGTTTTTCGCCGATCCGTGCGTTGATGCAAAAAGGAAGCCTGGCGCCGATGCATCAGCGACAGGCTATATCGGGACGCGATACCCGGCGATGCGCTTGGGAGGGATCGCATCGCATAACAGTCGTATAATTCACATTTGCTCAAAAATAAAGCAAAATCATAAATGCCCAATCGGTCGGCAAAAGAGCGGTCGCCTGCCTGCTAAGTATGGCTCGCTGCTAGAGTATTCAGTCGCACTCTGAGCAATAAAAGAGGCCGGGCAACCCAGCCACGCAAAATCCTGGGTCCGCCGCCGGTCTGAGTTGCGGAGGTCGCCCGGCTTGATTGCTGCGCTTGGCTAATCTCGGGCCGCGCGGCTCGGAGGTGCTAGTCATGCGGTGCTTTGCGGCGAAGGTCGATGCGGGGCGGGGCATGATGCGCCGCCCATCCTATGTCACGACTCGATCTCTCTGAGCCTCTCATGAAGCTCGTGCGAGGAACGAGTCCCGGATTGGTAAAGGTAAAAGATCCGGCTTGCGAGGATCTTCGCGCGTTTGCCTCGCCGTGGCCAACCCCGGCGTGTAAGTTCGTCGTCAAAGACCCTGCGCAACTGCACGAGTTGAGCTGGATAAATGGGGGGTCGAGTGTTTGGGAATTGAAGATCAAGCATCGTGCTCTCCCTTACTGGGGCGAAAGCTACTGGGGCGAAAGCGCGACGATCTTCCGGCCATCGGCGCCCGTATCACTTACCGATGATGAATCTAGTTTACGCCTATCTGCCGGAAGCGCGAGTCATTAGGTGTGGCCTGCTAAGGACGGACGAAGGGTTCGCTAACAAAAAAGGCCGGGGCAAACCCGACCTTCCTGCAGCCATTGCCAGTACATCCGTGGTCAATGGCGAGATGCGACCTGTATAACCAGCGATCGTGACGAGAGCGTGACATGCATCGTCTGTCGTCCCATTTCTCTTCCTGTCCCTGCCAGTGCAGGCGTCGCAACGTCCTCTGAAGAAAAGTCCGACAAGATCGTAGCGAGAAGGGCGCGCAGGTCGATTTGCATGATTGCGTCTGTTCTACGAGCGGCGCGGATGGGCCGTTCCACATCTGCCTGCCGGAAAGCGGCTCGGCTCATTGCCAATCCCTGTGCATGAGGTTCAGTGAACCTACAGCGCCGTGCGTCTTTTCAGACGCACAAAGGACGCTGTAGCACTTTGAATCGCTGCATGTTTTTGTCCTTAAATCGAGTACGATTTAAGGAAACATGCAGTAAGGGGCGCCACGCAAAAAGGCCTCTCGATTTCTCGAAAGGCCTTTAAAATCAGAAACTTGGATGGTGGGCGTGACAAGGATCGAACTTGTGACCCCTACGATGTCAACGTAGTGCTCTCCCGCTGAGCTACACGCCCATCCGATGCGGCGCATAGACCACAAAACCCTCGTCCGCGTCAATAGGCTTTTCGAAGGTTTTTTGACAGAAATTTCGGCGATGTTCGCGGGCCGTATTTCTCAGCGAAACACCTTCGCCCGATGCCTGGGCCGCGCGGGCTCTTCCGATAAGTTGTTGAAATGAAATGACGAAGGCTGCGGCCGATCAACAGGGGATCGGCCGCAGCCTCGAAGCAGTGCGCACCCGCGCGGAGTTGGCGGGGCCGACATTTTCAACAGGTCCGTGCTGGCGTGGTGCCGTCAGGCGGCCAGCATCTTGTTGACCTCGTTGACGAGGTCGCGCAGGTGGAAGGGCTTGGAAAGGACCTTGGCATCCTTCGGTGCCTTCGAATCGGGGTTCAGCGCCACCGCGGCAAAGCCGGTGATGAACATCACCTTGAGGTCCGGGTCGAGTTCGGTCGCCCGGCGGGCGAGTTCGATGCCGTCCATTTCCGGCATGACGATATCGGTCAAGAGAAGCGAAAAGGGTTCTTCGCGAAGCCGGTCATAGGCGCTGGCACCGTTGTCGTAGGACAGGACCTTATAGCCAGCCTTTTCCAGCGCCTTCACGAGGAAGCGGCGCATATCGTTATCGTCTTCGGCAAGGAGGATTTTCGCAGTCATGAATTCGGCCGTGGCTACTTCTTTTTAATGCTTGTGGAGTGCGGCAGCTTAGCAAACCGCAACATGGTAAATATCTGGTGAACAGGGCGGATCCATGCCTGGTACCAGCGAGATGTCACTATGGACACAGAGACGACCAACTGGCAACATGATCTAAACAGCAAGATCCGGACATGGTAAAAAGGGTTGCGATGGGGGAAGCAGTCGAGCGGGAGTTTTTCGAGGTACTGGAACCCGCAAGTCAGCGGCTGCCCTTTGTGTTCAATTCCCCGCATAGCGGCCGGTCCTATCCGCAGTCCTTTCTTGATCAGTCGCGACTCGATGCGCATTCGATCCGCCGTTCGGAAGATCACTTCGTCGATGAACTATTTCAGAACGCGACCTTTCTGGGTGCGCCGCTGCTTCGCGCCCATTTCCCTCGCGCCTTTCTCGATGTCAACCGTGAACCCTACGAACTCGACCCGCGCATGTTCGACGGGCAGTTGCCGCCGCATGCCAACATAAGCTCCATGCGGGTCGCCGGCGGGCTTGGGACCGTGCCGCGCCTCGTCGCAGAGAATATGGAGATCTATCGTGGCCGGTTTCCGGTCGAGGAAGCGCTGATACGCATCGAGTCGATCTATAAGCCCTATCATGCGACGCTCAGGAAGCTGATCGCCCGCACCCATGTGCAATTCGGGATGTCGGTTCTGATCGATTGCCATTCGATGCCGGGCAACGTCCATCTTCCCGGCAGCAGCCATCGGCCGGACTTCATCGTCGGCGACCGGTATGGAACCAGTGCGGCGGCTGAGTTGTCGCGCACCGCTGTCAGCCTGCTCGAACAGCTTGGATACGTGGTCGCCCGAAACAAGCCCTATGCCGGCGGCTTCATCACCGAGCATTACGGCCGGCCGACACGCGGATTGCACGCCCTCCAGATCGAAATCAACCGCAGCCTCTATGTCGATGAGGTGACCCTCGTCAAAAAACCGGGATTTGCAGCACTAACTGCCGACCTCACGACGTTCATCGCCGCACTTGCACAACATGTCGAGGAATATGGGGCCTATCTGCCGCTCGCGGCAGAATAGCGCGCGGCCCGTCGCTCAAAAAGAACCGCGCCAGCGGCGCGGTCAAGTCTAGGGAGGAAACACCCAAGGAGGGTATTTGCAGCCACGAGTGACTGCCCAAGAACTCTAATGTTGCGCTGCACAAATGTCAAGTTGTGCGGCAGAAAACTTTCGCAGTCGCAGCGGGAAATTCTCCTAAACCGAAGGTGATGCGTGTGCGAATCGGGCCCGTGGCTGCCGGCCGCCATTTGCTCGAATTCCGGTGTTCTTGCCTTTCCATCAAATTCGTCTAATCAGATCGCCTTCCCCTTTCTTTCTTCGAGAGAGCGATATGTTGCCGGACCGCGCCTTTTTCGACCGCCTCGCCGATGCTGCCAAAGCGGAGACGATGCCGCGTTTCCGGACCGGCACCAGTGTCGTCAACAAACTGGAAGGCGGGTTCGACCCCGTCACGGAGGCGGACAGGTCGGCCGAAGCGGCGATCCGGGCGTTGATCGAGGGTGCGTTTCCGGAGCACGGCATTTTGGGCGAAGAGCACGGCAATGTCGGTCTCGACCGCGAACATGTCTGGGTCATCGATCCGATCGACGGGACGCGTGCCTTCATTTCCGGCCTTCCTGTCTGGGGAACGCTGATCGGCCTTTACCGCAACGGCAAGGCCGTGATGGGCCTGATGGACCAGCCTTTTACCAACGAACGCTATTTTGCCGACGGCGAGAAGGCGACCTATCGCGGCCCCGGTGGCGAGAAAGTGCTTTCGACGCGTGCCTGCGATTCGCTCTCGGATGCGGTGCTGTTCACCACCTCGCCTCATCTCTATACCGGCTCTCTCAAGGAGCGCTACGAGGCGTTGCAGGCCAAGGTGCGGCTCTTCCGGTACGGCTGTGACTGCTATGCCTTCGCACTTCTCGCATCCGGCCACGTAGACCTTGTGATCGAGTGCGGATTGAAGCCTTACGACGTCGGCGGTCTCATTCCGTTGATCGAACAGGCAGGCGGCATTGTCACCAATTGGCAGGGCGGGGCGGCGGAAATGGGCGGCGAGATCATCGCCGCCGGCAGTCGCGAGATCCACGCGCAGGCGCTGGAAATACTACAGCGCCGCGCGTCCGACGGGACGCGCTGAGGTCGCTGTAGCACTTTGAATTGCTGCATGATTTTGTCCTTAATCGATTCCGATTTAAGGCATCATGCAGTGGGAACTAAGCTTTCCTCGAATTGATGTGGCGCCTCGTCGGCGTTCTCGAACCCGGGCAGGAACGCGAAAATCGCGGCCATCGCTTGGGCGCGATAACGGTCGGCTTCTTGAAAAAGCTCATGACGCGCGCCGTCGATCGGGATCATGTGCCCGGCGCGGAAATTGCGCGCCAGGAATTCGACAGCAAGATGCGGCACGAGGCGGTCGGCTGTCGGCGCCAGGATGATGGTCGGCACAGTGACCCGTGTCAGATGCTCGCGGCGCAGGACGCGCCGCATTGCCCTGAAAGTCTCGCGTAGCCATCGGGCGGTTGGCGGTCCCAGCTGCAATTGCGGGCAGGCATCGGCCAACGCCTGGTTGCGCGCAAAGCGGCGCGCGTCGGCCGTCAGGACGTTGTTCGGGAAGGGGCGGTTGCCGTTGCCGGCATGGAGCGGCAGCGTTCCCAGGCCGAGCCGGTCCATTATCGTCGCGATCGCAAAAATGCCTCGCTGGTCGATGGCCTGGCCGCCGAGGCCGACAAAGGGGGCAAGCAGTACCATGCGGTCGATCCGGCTTGCGAGCATCGGCGCCAGCGACAGCGCCACCAGCGCGCCCATTGAATGGGCGACGATGGAGAAGGGCAGGCGTGTGTCGGGCAGGACGATCTGCTCGAGGAAGGTCATGAGATCGCGCTCGTAGTCGGTGAAGTGAGCGACATGGCCGCGACCGGCCTGCCGCAGCAACCGTTCGGAGCCGCCCTGGCCGCGCCAATCGAAGGTGGCGACCCAAAAGCCGGCGGCGGTAAGATCAGCGATCGTTTCGAAATATTTCTCGATCGTCTCGTTGCGCCCCTGCAGCAGCACGACGGTGCCGCGGGCAACCGAGGCTTCCGTCTTGAAAACCGCATAGCGGATCTTGCGGTTGCCGACCCCATCGAAAAAACCTGCCGCATATTTGCCCGGTATCGGGTTGTCCGGCGTCTGATAGAGGATGGTGTTCATGAGGAGCGACAGCCCGAGATGAAAAACGCGTTGAAATCCTTGGCGCGGAAAGAGGAAGAATGAGAGCGTTCTGCCGACCACCCGCGCTTGCTTCTCAGGGATAGGCGGCGGCCCCAAGCGCGTCAAAGAAAAAAGGGCCGGAAACGGTGGGTGAAATCCGGACGATCACCGTTTCCGGCCGCTGAAGCAGAAGGGACATGTACTTCAGCGCCGGGAATTTTTCCCAGTGTGCTTGTTTTAACCCCTGGCTGCTGAACGGGGACCGAACCGATCATTCATGTTCTGTTCACCAAGCGCCGGTCCGAGAGAATCCGCGCAGAAATTCCCTTGAACTGGCGCGCGCGCATTCCCATGTGTTGATCACGGACGCCGATGACGGGTCCGTTCACCGGTCGCGCCGCCGCCTGATGGGGTGGCAGACCAGACATCGCAAACCGTTGCTCTTAAGGAGGACACCATGCGTCACTTTGATTTCTCCCCCCTCTATCGTTCTACCGTCGGCTTCGATCGCCTGTTCACCATGCTTGACAGCCTTGGTCAGCCCGATCAGTCGCAGACCTATCCGCCCTACAACATCGAACGCACCGGCGAAAATGCCTATCGCATCACCATGGCCGTTGCCGGCTTCGATGAGAGCGAGCTTTCGGTCGAGGCGCGTGAACACACGCTGACGATCAAGGGCGAAAAGAGCGAAGACAAGGGCGAGGAGAGCCAGTTTCTCCATCGCGGCATTGCCAAGCGCGCATTCGAGCGCCGCTTCCAGCTCGCCGACCATGTCGAGATCAAGTCCGCTTCGTTGAAGAATGGCCTGCTCCATATCGATCTCGTTCGCGAGATCCCGGAAGCAGCCAAGCCGCGTCGCATCGAGATCACCTCGGTTGCCCCGCAGGCGAAGCAGATCGAGGCCCAGACTCTCTAATCTGGTCTAACGATCGAAATTCGAAAAAGACGGCGTCCTCAGGGGGCGCCGTTTTTTTGCGAAAGGTGCTGCCATCGATCTCTCCACCCCTCAGATGATTTAGTCGGCTTCGACAATGCGGCAGGTGCGGAAACCAAAGACCCTGCCCATTTTTGCCGCCCGCAGGGCCTGCGTAAGCCGGTCGCTCAGAAAAAATATGCGGATCAAGGGAGGGCTTACCCATAGATCGGGGCCCTCGAGTGCGGCCGGGCTGACGGCCACGTCGTCGTCATTAAGACTTGGCGGCATCTTCAAACGCCCATTGCCAAGCACTTTTACCCGCGGCGCGTGTTCAGGCAGGAAAGTATCCTTGCGCTCGCCGATATTGAGACAAAAATATTCACCCTCGACGGGCGTTTTGCGGTCATGCTGGAAAAGCCTGATCGGATAGAGCGACGAATGGCCAAGATCGAATTGCCGCAGCACGTCGGCGCATGCTGCCGAAACCACCACCCCGCCTGCGGCAAGGATGAGGTCGGCCTGCTTCTTTTCCTTCTTGTCGGGATATTGGGCGAAGATCTCCTTTGGGAAATGCTCGGCCGACATCGGTTCGCCAGCTTGATTCAATTCGGCCAACTGGCTGATGCCCATCCCCGTCGGTAATGGATCAGCGGTAAACCCTTGATGCGTGTTGAATCCATGAAGGTGCGACTGGCCCAGACCCGTGCGTTTTTTGATTGTGTCATTGCAGCAATAACCTCCTGCAATTCGATTTACATGCGCACAGAACCCCGTCTGCCGGAGGCGATATGCGATCTGTATCGCTAGCGGACCCCCGTCGAGACCGCGATCGAGACCGGGATCAGGGCAACGGTGCACCATATGGCTCGCTGATTTGTCACAACGCTAAAGCATAGATGGAAACGGGAGTCCTGTGGCACGACCTACCGGTGATTGCATAGGGCGACAATCACATGCCGTTTCAGATTTGGCAATTCCGCCGTGGTCAGCAAGCTTCGACGAAGCGGTCGACGTCTTCCGATCGTGTGGCGAAGCTGGTGACGAGCCGGTAAAGTCCCTCGTCCCCGTCCAGGGTGGCTGCCAGATGATCCGGCACATGCCAGTCGTAGAAGACCGCACCCTGTTGCTGCAGCTTCGAGGCAACGTCCTGCTTGAGGATCACGAAGACCTCGTTGGCGTCCGGCGACCAGGCGAGCCGGCTTCTCGCCGAGGCGGAAATGCCGTCTGCAAGACGCGCCGCCATCGAATTCGCATGGCGGGCGAGATTGAGCCACAGATCGCCCGAGAAATAGGCGTCGAACTGCGCAGCGATGAAGCGGGACTTCGAAAAGAGTTGGGCGGCTCGCTTGCGCAGGAACTGCAGTTCCTGCGCCTTCGATGGGTCAAACAGGACGAGCGCTTCGGCGCACCAGCAGCCGTTCTTGGTGCCGCCGAACGACAACAGGTCGATACCGCGTTTCCAGGTCATTTCCGCTGGCGTCGTCCCGAGGCTGACGAGCGCGTTGGCGAAGCGCGCACCGTCCATGTGCAGCGGAAGCTTGTGCGATTTCGCGACGGCAGCAATCGCATCGATTTCCGCCGGCGAATAGATCGTACCGCTTTCCGTTGCCTGGGTGATGGTCACCGCCATCGGCCGGCCGCCATGGATGAATTCCGGGGGAAAGCGACGAATCTCGGCCTCAAGCCCCGACACGTCCATCTTGCCATTGATCCCATCGACCGGGCAAAGTCTGGCCCCGTGGGAGAAGAATTCCGGTGCGCCGCATTCGTCGACGTTGACATGTGCGTCTCTATGACAAAAGACTACCCCGCCCGCCCGGTTGACGCTGGACAGCGCCAGCGAATTCGCGGCGGTACCGGTGCCGACGAAAAATACCGCCACGTCCTTTTCGAAAATTTCGGAGAATTTCTTTTCCACCTTCCGGTCGAGTTCGCTTGTGCCGTAGGCGGGAGCATAGCCGCCCGCATGAGCCACCAGGCTTTCGGCGATTGCCGGATGGGCGCCCGCCCAATTGTCGGAGGAAAAGATCATCTGAATCACCCTTTTTGGCCACGTCCGGCCGCTTCGGCGAGAACCATAGCCGACTTCCACGGACGATCAATGCGGCTGTCCGACAGGTATGCCAACACGAGACCAGTTTGAAACCAAAGTGAAGAAAGCACCGGGCGGATTGTAATTTAATTTTAAAAGCGCGAAATTTCCGGCAATCTTCGGCAAAATCTCTTCCATTATTTGCTGATATGCCCCTTGCGAAGGGGGGCGCTTTCTGGCATAGAGCGCATGAAATAGGACAGGTTTGCTGTCCTATTTCGGTCTAGGGACCGGAACAATCGCCGGAGGTGCCAAAAAATGCGGCATTCGGCGTGTAGCGCAAGGGGTTTTCGCCGGGTTTCATCCGGTTGTTGACGCCTGCCATCAGGATGGTCGCGGGACATTCGTGCCTGGTGCAGCCGCGCTTTATTTGCGACCTGATCAGGATCATGCGACGATAATGCCCGGCTTTGCCGCAGCGCGAAAGGCGCGCACGCGGCAAGGAATGCGCGGGCGGCGGTATGCCCGGAATTTCCGGGTCCAATAGGAGGGAAGACGATGACGGATCATTCGCCATCACAGCAATCAGGGCTCCACCTCGCACATACCACTGCGACGGTTGCGAAGACGCCCGCTTTCCCGTCCGGATTACCGCGAAAACAGGGGCTCTACGACCCACGGAACGAGCACGATGCCTGTGGCGTCGGCTTCGTCGCTCACATGAAGGGTGAAAAGTCGCATCAGATCGTGCGCGACGGCCTCTTCATGCTCGAAAACCTGACCCATCGCGGCGCCGTTGGCGCTGACCCGCTGATGGGCGATGGTGCCGGTATCCTCGTTCAGATTCCCGATCGCTTTTTCCGCGAGGAAATGGCGAAGCAGGGCGTTACCCTGCCGAAGGCCGGCGAGTATGCCGTCGGCTATCTCTTTATGCCGCGCGACGAAAAGCTGATCGCCCATTTCAAGGACGTGATCAGCGAGGTGGTCGCCGAGGAGGGTCAGCACCTGCTCGGTTTCCGCGACGTGCCGGTCGACAATTCGTCGCTTTCCAAGGCGCCGGACATCGCCGCTACCGAGCCGCACCACGTGCAGGTCTTCATCGGTGCCGGCCGCGACGCCGCGACCAATGCCGAATTCGAGCGCCGGCTGTTCACGCTGCGCAAGGTGATCTCCAACCGCATCTATGCGGAGGCAGACGGCGGCGACCTCGGCTTCTATGTCGTATCGCTGTCGACTTCGACCGTGGTCTACAAGGGCATGTTCCTCGCCTACCAGGTCGGCGCCTACTACAAGGATCTTTCCGACGAGCGCTTCCAGTCGGCGGTGGCGCTGGTGCACCAGCGCTTCTCGACGAACACCTTCCCGTCCTGGAAGCTCGCGCATCCCTACCGCATGGTCGCGCACAACGGCGAGATCAACACGCTGCGCGGCAACGTCAACTGGATGGCGGCGCGACAGGCTTCGGTCTCTTCACCGCTTTTCGGCGACGACATCTCCAAGCTTTGGCCGATTTCCTACGAAGGCCAGTCGGACACGGCCTGCTTCGACAACGCGCTCGAATTTCTGATCAGGGGCGGCTATTCGCTTGCCCATGCGGTGATGATGCTGATCCCCGAGGCATGGGCTGGCAACCAGTTGATGTCGCCGGAGCGCAAGGCGTTCTATGAATATCATGCCGCATTGATGGAGCCTTGGGACGGGCCGGCGGCAGTCGCCTTCACCGATGGGCGACAGGTCGGCGCGACGCTCGACCGCAACGGCCTGCGTCCGGCGCGCTACATCGTTACCAACGACGACCGCGTCATCATGGCGTCGGAGGCCGGCGTGCTGCCGGTCGCGGAGGAAAAGATCGTCAGGAAGTGGCGGCTGCAGCCGGGCAAGATGCTGCTGATCGACATGGAAGAGGGCCGTATCATCTCCGACGAGGAGGTGAAGTCTTCGCTCGCCAACAAGCATCCTTACCGCAAGTGGCTCGACGATACGCAGTTGATCCTCGAGGACCTGAAGCCGGTCGAGCCGCGGGCGCTTCGCCGCGACGTGTCGCTGATCGACCGCCAGCAGGCCTTCGGTTATTCGGTGGAAGACACCAAGATCCTGATGTCGCCGATGGCGACGACCGGACAGGAAGCGATCGGTTCGATGGGCACCGACACGCCGATCTCGGCCATGTCGAACAAGCCCAAGCTGCTTTACACCTATTTCAAGCAGAACTTCGCTCAGGTCACCAACCCGCCGATCGATCCGATCCGCGAAGAGCTGGTGATGAGTCTCGTCTCGTTCATCGGTCCGCGGCCGAACATTCTCGACCACGAGGGCATGGCGCATGCCAAGCGGCTCGAGGTTCGCCAGCCGATCCTCACCAATGGCGACCTCGAGAAGATCCGTTCGATCGGTCACACGGAAGACCGGTTCGACACCAAGACGCTCGACTTCACCTTTGACATTTCGCGCGGTGCGGAAGGCATGCCGGAAATGCTCGATCGCCTCTGCGAGCGGGCGGAAGCGGCGGTCAAGGGCGGCTACAACATCATCGTGCTCTCCGACCGCCAGGTTGGCCCGGATCGCGTTGCGATCCCGGCGCTGCTTGCGACCGCGGCCGTACACCATCACCTGATCCGCAAGGGCCTGCGCACCTCGGTCGGCATCGTGCTCGAGTCGGGCGAACCGCGGGAAATACATCATTTCTGCCTGCTTGCCGGCTATGGCGCCGAGGCGATCAATCCGTATCTCGCCTTCGACACGCTGGTCGACATGCACAAGCGCGGCGAGTTCCCGAAGGAAGTCGACGCCAACGAGGTTGTCTACCGCTACATCAAGGCGGTCGGCAAAGGCATCCTCAAGGTCATGTCGAAGATGGGCATTTCGACCTACCAGTCCTATTGCGGCGCGCAGATCTTCGACGCCGTCGGCCTGTCGTCGAAGCTCGTTGACCAGTACTTCTTCGGCACGGCGACGACGATCGAAGGCATCGGTCTCGAAGAGATCGCGGCCGAAACGGTCGCCCGCCACAAGGCCGCGTTCGGCGCCGATCCGGTGCTCGCCAACACCCTCGATATCGGTGGCGAATATGCCTATCGCATGCGCGGCGAGAGCCATGCCTGGACGCCTGACGCCATCGCCTCGCTGCAGCACGCGGTGCGCGGCAACGCCGAGGACCGCTACCGCGAATTTGCCGACATGGTGAATGCGTCGTCGCTGCGCATGAACACGATCCGCGGCCTCTTCACGATCAAGAGCGCCGAGGCCGTTGGCCGCAAGCCGATCCCGATCGAAGAGGTCGAGCCTGCGGCGGATATCGTCAAGCGTTTCTCGACCGGGGCGATGTCCTTCGGCTCGATTAGCCGCGAGGCGCATACAACGCTGGCGATCGCGATGAACCGCATCGGCGGAAAGTCGAACACCGGCGAAGGCGGCGAGGAGAGCGACCGCTACATGCCGCTGCCGGATGGTTCGATGAACCCGCAGCGTTCGGCGATCAAGCAGATCGCTTCCGGCCGCTTCGGCGTCACCACCGAATATCTGGTCAACGCCGACGTGCTGCAGATCAAGGTGGCCCAAGGTGCAAAGCCCGGCGAGGGCGGCCAGCTTCCCGGCCACAAGGTCGACGCGACGGTTGCCAAGACCCGGCATTCGACTCCCGGCGTCGGCCTCATCTCGCCGCCGCCGCACCACGACATCTATTCGATCGAGGATCTGGCGCAGCTGATCTACGATCTGAAGAACGTGAACCCGGAGGCGGATGTTTCGGTCAAGCTGGTGTCGGAAGTGGGTGTCGGCACGGTTGCGGCCGGCGTTGCCAAGGCACGCGCCGACCACATCACCATCGCCGGCTTCGACGGCGGTACCGGCGCCTCGCCGCTGACCTCGCTGAAGCATGCAGGCAGCCCCTGGGAAATCGGCCTTGCCGAAACCCAGCAGACGCTTGTGCTGAACGGCCTGCGTTCGCGCGTCGCATTGCAGGTCGACGGAGGCCTGAAGACCGGCCGCGACGTCATTATCGGGGCGCTGCTCGGTGCCGACGAGTTCGGTTTCGCGACCGCGCCGCTGATCGCCGCCGGCTGCATCATGATGCGCAAGTGCCACCTGAACACCTGTCCTGTCGGTGTCGCCACCCAGGATCCGGTGCTCCGCAAGCGCTTCAAGGGCACGCCGGAACACGTCATCAACTACTTCTTCTTCGTTGCCGAGGAAGTGCGCGAGATCCTCGCCTCGCTTGGCGTGAAGAAGCTCGATGAGATCATCGGTGCTTCGGAACTGCTCGAGCGCGACCGCATGATCGAGCACTGGAAAGCCAATGGCCTCGACTTCTCGAAGATCTTCCACAAGGTGGAGGCTCCCAAGGAGGCGACCTATTGGACCGAGCGCCAGAAGCATCCGATCGACGACATCCTCGATCGCAAGCTGATCGAAAAGGCGAAGACCGCGCTGGAAACCAAGGCGCCCGTCGCCTTCGAGACGGAGATCAAGAACGTCGACCGTTCGGCCGGCGCGATGCTTTCCGGTGCGCTCGCCAAGCGCTGGGGCCACAAGGGGTTGAAGGACGATACGATCAACGTGACGCTCAAGGGCACGGCGGGCCAGTCGTTCGGCGCCTTCCTCGCTCGCGGCATCACCTTCGACCTGGTGGGTGACGGCAACGACTATGTCGGCAAGGGCCTCTCGGGCGGGCGCATCATCGTCCGGCCGCCGGAAACGTCCCGGATTGTGCCGCATCAGTCGATCATCGTCGGCAACACCGTGCTTTACGGAGCAATCTCGGGCGAATGTTACTTCAATGGCGTCGCCGGCGAGCGCTTCGCGGTGCGTAACTCCGGTGCGATCGCGGTCGTCGAGGGTGTCGGCGATCACGGTTGCGAATACATGACCGGCGGCGTGGTCGTCGTCATCGGCGGTACGGGACGCAACTTCGCGGCCGGCATGTCCGGCGGCGTCGCCTATGTTCTTGACGAGGAGGGCGATTTCGCCCGCCGCTGCAACATGGCGATGGTCGAACTGCAGCCGGTGCCGGAGGAAGACGACATGCTGGAGAAGCTGCACCACCACGGCGGCGACCTCATGCACAAGGGCATGGTCGATGTCTCGGGCGACATGACACGTCATGACGAGGAGCGGCTCTACCAGTTGATCTCCAACCATCTCCACTACACGGGCTCGCCCCGTGCCAAGGAGATCCTGGATCAGTGGACGGATTACCGACCGAAATTCCGCAAGGTCATGCCGGTCGAATACCGCCGTGCGCTCGAGGACATGGAACGCATGAAAATGGCAGAGGCGGCCGAATAGGAGGCCCCGGTGAAACAGGCTCCCGGTTCATCAAAGACTGGTTCGGGGGCCCCTCACGCGCGCTTGTCAAGAGCGGCTGTTCAGACGCGAAGCTTTCAGGATGATACGATGGGTAAGGTAACTGGATTTCTCGAGATCGACCGGCAGGTGGCAAAGTACCAGCCGGCGTCCGACCGCATCCGCCATTTCCGTGAATTCACCATTCCAATGTCCGACCAGGAGGTGCAGAAGCAGGCTGCGCGCTGCATGGACTGCGGCATCCCCTATTGCCATGGGCCGACAGGCTGCCCGGTGCACAACCAGATCCCGGATTGGAACGACCTCGTTTACAACGGCAACTGGGACGAGGCGATCCGCAACCTGCACTCGACGAACAACTTCCCGGAATTCACCGGCCGCGTCTGCCCGGCGCCTTGCGAGGAAGCCTGCACGCTGAACCTCGAGGATGTGCCGGTTGCGATCAAGACGGTCGAGCAGGCGATCGCCGACAAGGCGTACGAAATGGGCTACATCGTGCCGCAGCCGGCCGTTACCAAGACCGGCAAGAAAGTCGCGATCATCGGTTCCGGCCCGGCCGGCATGGCGGCCGCCCAGCAGCTGGCCCGCGCCGGCCACGAGGTCCATGTCTACGAGCGCGAGTCGAAGCCGGGCGGGCTGCTGCGCTACGGCATTCCGGACTTCAAGATGGAGAAGAACTTCATCGATCGCCGCATCGAGCAGATGGGGGGCGAGGGTGTGACCTTCCATTGCGGCATCAATGTCGGTGTCGACCTGCCGGTGCAGCAGCTCCTCGACGACTGTGACGCTGTTCTTTATTGCGGCGGCTCCGAGACGCCGCGCGACGCTGGAATTCCGGGCGTGGAATTTGCCGGCGTGCACGATGCGATGCCCTATCTGGTGCAGCAGAACCGCCGCCTTGGCCGCGAAAACATCGACAGTGTCGGCTGGCCGTCCGAACCGATCCTCGCCGGCGGCAAGCATGTCGTCGTCGTCGGCGGTGGCGATACGGCGTCCGACTGCGTCGGCACGGCCTTCCGCCAGGGTGCGGTCAAGGTGACGCAGCTCGATATTCGTCCGCAGCCGCCGGAAAAGGAAGACAAGCTCGCCGTCTGGCCGTTCTGGGCGACGAAGATGCGCACCTCCTCCAGCCAGGCGGAAGGTGCTGTTCGCGAGTTCCAGGTCGCGACGCTGGAGTTCATCGGTGACGAGGACGGTGTGCTCACCGGTGTCAAGTGCTGTCAGGTGGACGATCGCCGCAAGCCGATCGCCGGAACCGAATTCATCATCAAGGCCGATCTCGCCTTCATCGCCATCGGTTTCCGTGGGCCCTTCGCCAACAGCGTGCTCAAGGACCTCGGCGACAACCTGGTGCTCAACACCGATCGGCGCGGCTCCACCAACGTCGTGGCCAATGAGAAGGACTACAAGACGTCGGTCGACAAGCTCTGGACCGCCGGCGACGTTCGCCGCGGCCAATCGCTCGTCGTCTGGGCGATCCGCGAAGGCCGCCAGGCGGCCCGGGCCATTGACGAAGCGCTGATGGGGTCGAGTGTCCTGCCGCGGTAATCCGGCCCGTTTCATGAAATAGGGAGAGGCCCTGCTGGCGGGGCCTTGTTCTTGGACTCACTTCTGAGCGGTAGGCTTGTCCACCACAATTTCCGGCTTTGCCAGACGGAAATCATCGACGCGTCCGGGCGGTGCGGCGACGATCTCGCCTTTCTCGATAAGCAGGTCGCGCGGGCTCTTGCCGGTGCTCTTCAAAGGCGCATCGCCTCCAAGCAAGGCGGTCGCCCCGTCGAGTTCCGGATCGGTCAGGCCGATCGGCTGCGTCTTGACGATATCCTCGTTGGCAAGCGGTGCCGTGACGACCAGGTCCTTCAGTTCCTCGGCGCCCGGCACGTCGGGCGTGGCGGCCGCCTCGCCGAGCAGCTTGCGGATATCCTTCTCGACGTAGAAGGCGAGCTTGCGCTTGCCGGCCTTGGTGAGATTGATGCCGTCCGAGCCGCGCAGGCGGACCTGCTGGCCGTTGACGTCGGAGCCGGTCAGGACGAATTTGCCGCCCTCGTCGACGAAGCCATCCCAGATGTCGATGAACTGTCCGCCAGCCTTTTCCACCTCTTCGCGGAAGAGGCCGTTGAACGTCACCATGTCGGCGGTCATGGCGCTCGACTGGAACGGCGGCATGCCGACCCAGAGAACCGGTAATCCATCCTTGCGTGCCAGAGTCGCGAGCGCGTTCACGCGCTTGCGGTATTCCTCCGTCCAGCGATCGGTGCGGAACTGCTCCTTGGTGTCGCCAATCCGCATCATCTGGCGGTCATTGGCGCCGAGGCTGACGACGATGACGGAAGGTTTCAGCTCAGTCGCATAGTCCGGCAGCATCTTCGGCCAGTCGAAATAGTCGTTCCGGACAAGGCCCGAGGAGCCGTTGGCGCGCGTCTCGATCACCACCCCCGGTGTTGTCTCAAATGCAGTCTTGAGGCCATCGCCAAGGCTTCCGGCAACGAAGTCGCCGACGACCAGGACCTTTTTCGCATCCGGCGATTTTGCGATGACTGGTGCCGGCGGCGGCGCGTCGGCGATCCGCGGCTTGGCGCGGGCAGGGCGCGTGCGCTGCGGCTCTACCGGCTGCTGGCGGCGCTTGAGCACGCGCCGTGGCGCGGGCTGGCGGGGAAAGTCGTATTGCTCCTGGTAATAGCGTCTTTGAGGGACGAAGACGCCGAAGAGTCTCTGCAGAACGTTCCGGCGCGGGACTGGCTCCTGCGCCTCCGCCACTGTGGCAAAGAAACCGGCAAAAAGCATCGCCGCCGCGCCCATGAAGATCGGGGCGAAACGAAACGGAAGCAAGAACCGTCTCATCGGTGCGCTTCTGATTGGCAACATGATCGCTTTCACCGTCGAACGCAGCAATTCAAAGTGTTCAGCAACCTCTGCGCGTCTGGTAAGCGCGCGGCGCTGTAGTGCAGTCCCACCATACGTCAAATCACGGCGATTTGGGATCGAATGATCGGAAATCGCCGTGATCGTGAAAAATCGCGCAAGGTGCGATTAGTTGCGCAGGGCGCGCAGGAGGTGCTGCGTCGGTTCGCCGTCCGGCGTCAGACCGTTCTGGGTCTGGAAGGCCTGGATCGCAGCCTTGGAGCCTGAGCCGAAATTGCCGTCGACTTCACCGTTGTAATAACCGAGTTCCTTCAGGCGGTTCTGCAATTCGAACTTTTCGCTGATATCGAGCGATCCGTCCGGGCGCGGCCAGCGCTGCTGCATCCCCGCGTGGCCGGCGATCTGGTCGGCCAGCAGTCCGACGCCGAGCGCATAGGAATCGGATGCGTTATAGCGCTTGATGACGAAGAAATTGCGCGTCATCAGGAAGCCGGGACCATTGCCGCCAGTTGGAAGCTTGAGTTCGGCGCGTGTGTTGGGGCTGCGAAAACCCTTGCCATTCGGCCGGAGGAAGCCGAGCGCTGCCCACTGGCCGAGCGTCTTTGTCTGGCCGGAATATTTCGCTGCATTTGCCGGCGGCACGACTTCGTAGCCCCAGGTCTCGCCGGGCTGCCAGCCGTTCTTCCTCAAGAGGTTGGCGGCTGTGGCCAGTGCATCCGGGACCGAATTCCAGATGTCGCGGTGCCCGTTTCCATCGGCATCGACAGCATAAAGCAGGTAGCTCGTCGGAATGAACTGCGTGTGTCCCATGGCGCCCGCCCAGGACCCGGTCAGTTCGCGTGGCGTGATGTCGCCGCTCTGGAGAATCTTCAGCGCGGCGATCAACTGTGTCCTGGCAAATTTGGCCCGCTTCCGATCGGCATAGGCAAGGGTGGCAAGCGCGCGCGGCACATAATGGAGCCTGTCGTCCTTTTCGAGAACGGCGCCGTAGTTCGTTTCCATCGACCAGATCGCGAGCAGAACGTTCCTGTCGACGCCGAAGTGTCGTTCAAGCGAGTTGAGCGTGCGGGCATGCTGGGCGGCCATTTCCTGTCCGACCCGCTTCGTGTACGGATTGACACGCGAGTCGATATATTCCCAAATCTTGTGCTTGAACTCGGGCTGGTAGTTCGCCTTTTCAAGCACTGCGGGATCGGGCGTCTTCACGCCGGCGAAGGCCTTGCGGTAGGTCGCCTGCGTGATGCCGCTCTTGGCGGCGGTCGCGTAGAAATTGTTGATCCAGGTCTGGAAGCCCGTGTCTGCATGTGCAGGTGCTGAGCCAAAGGTGGCGGCGGTAACGACGAGGGCGGCGGCGATATGGCTAAAGAACGTCCTGCGGTTTCTGATCATCAGCTATCGGTTCCGTTTCTCAGCGAGCGTTCAGCCGGCGTTCATGCCGGACGGAATACTCCGGGTTTGCAATGTCGCCCGCAGCAGGCCGCGAAAGGGCAGCTTGCGGTTCTTCTTCACTCCGAACAGCGGAAACCGCATCGGATCAGGGGAGAAGCCTACAGAAACGAAGTCAACAAAGTCTTTACCATGAATAAGGCACGTCGCCGTCTTTTGCAAAAAAATAGCGATCGGCGACTATATCCAATCCAATTTGCCTTTTTCGGGCTAGAGTTGAGAAACACTGCAAGGAGGTGTCTATGACCGACAAGCGTAAAGTCCGCAAAGCCGTGTTCCCCGTGGCGGGCCTTGGCACGCGTTTCCTGCCGGCAACCAAGGCGGTGCCGAAGGAGATGCTGACGGTGGTGGACAAGCCGGTCATCCAATATGTCGTCGACGAGGCGCTGGAAGCGGGCATTGAGCATCTGATCTTTGTGACCGGCCGCAGCAAGGCGGTGATCGAAGACTATTTCGACATTCAAGTCGAACTCGACCAAACGCTCCGCGAACGGAACAAGAAGGCGGAAATCGAGCTGCTCGAGGGCATATTGCCGAAGGCCGGCACCACCAGCTTCACGCGCCAGCAGGCGCCGCTCGGCCTTGGCCACGCGGTCTGGTGCGCGCGCGATCTCGTCGGCAATGAACCTTTCGCGCTACTTTTGCCCGACATGATCATGAAGGGTGAGAAGGGCTGCCTCAAGGGCATGGTCGAACTCTACGAGCAAAGCGGTGGCAACGTGATCGCCGTTGAGGAATGTGCGCCAGACCAGGCCCATAAATACGGTATCGTCGGCGTCGGCGACAAAATCGGCGATGGCTTCAAGATCACCAAGATGGTCGAGAAGCCCGCGCCCGGTACCGCGCCGTCCAACTTCTTCATCAACGGTCGCTACATCCTGCAGCCAGAGATCTTCCCGATTCTGGAGCGGCAGGAGCGCGGCGCCGGCAACGAGATCCAGCTGACCGACGGCATGGTCAAGCTTTCCGGCGAACAGCCTTTCGCCGCCTATCACTTCCGCGGCGACACCTATGATTGCGGGGCGAAGGACGGGTTCATCCTCGCCAACGTCGCCTTCGCGCTCGAGCGCGGCGACATTCGTCCCTCCGTCGAAGGGCCGCTGAAGGCATTGCTGCAAAGCCTGAAGTGATTTCTACTGCAAAGTGCTACAGCGACCTTTGCGCGTCCGATAGACGCGCGGCGCTGTAACGGATGTCAAATCCAGGCCGCGTCGAGAGGCGCGGCCTTTTCATTGGGCCGTCGAAGGGGATGCATATTGCATGACGGCACGGGCATTGCGCCTTTGGCACTGCAATGCCGGCGGAGAACCGCTACACAATTTCCGTGAGGCGCTCCTAGCGCCTTAGCGTCAGTCCGACGCCGATGCGGGCGGTATCGGTCGACTCGCCGCGGTCCCGGTTCGTCCGTTCGTAACTGACGTCCCCCGTGAGTGCGAGATAGCGAGTCATGTCCCAGGTCAGGCCGGCACCGGTTCGCCAAGTGGTTTCGTCGGAGGATGCGGCATCCGAGGGGAAGTTGCGCAGCGTCAGGCTGTTCGACAGGCGGGCAAGCAGCGTCGAGCGCAGTTGGCGGGTGACTATGCTGGTCAGTTCGTAGTCGATCGAGCCTGCGTCGCCCGGTGTCGTCGAAGGGTCGAGATAGGTTGCGAGGCCAAACAGGACATCGGTACCGCGCTGCGGCGACCAATTGACGCGTCCGTCCGCCGAAAGGCCGCGAAGATCACCCAGACGGTCGTCGTCGAAACGATAGGTTCCATAGCCGAGTGCGAGTTCGCCGTTGAGCTTCTCCCCCAGATCGACCTCAAGCCCGGCTCGGCCCGCATAGCTGTGATAGGACCGCTCGAAGCCGAGGGCGTCCTGGCGCAGATCGTAGTTCGATTTGCCGACAGACGCTTCAAGAAAGGGGATCAGGGCGGGAGACAGCTCGTAGCCAACGCGCGCGTCCAATAGGCCGATGTTGCGGTTGCGGTCCTCGACGGAAAGCGTCGTGCCGTTGTCGAGTTCGACGTCGCCATAGGTTCGGCGCTCGAAATCGACGCCGAGCGATCCGCGAATGAGACCGTAGTCGCGCTCGACCGCCGCGCCGAGCCGATAGATGTTGACGCCGGATTGGGTCTCGGCATTGGCAATGGCGTTGGGATCGTTGGCGTCTTCCCGTTCGAAGCTGTACCCGGCCGTCAGCCGGGCGGTCGTCTGGTCGCTGAGGTCGAGGCGCAGTTCGGCGTCAACATCCGCGCGCGGTTCTTCTTCCCCCTCGCCGGACGTGTTGTTCTGCAGGACGCCTTCGCCGGTGACGCTCAGTTGATGGCGTGACCAGTCGGAAGTCAGCGAGCCCTTGAGGCCGGTCTCGATGAAGCTGCGGCTCTCGCTCCGACCCCCAGTCTTCTGCTGCTCGTGGTTGAAGGTCTCGCTGAGAGCAGGCTTCAGGACGAAGGTGCCGATACGGATGCCAGGTGCCTGGCCCTCGTAGGGGTCGATTCGCGTGCGGAGGCCATCGATCGTCTCCTCGCGCCGGTTCAGGCGGTTGAAGTCCTCGTCGAGCGCTGGAGGAAGATCGCTGGCGGCAACGGCGCCGGTCGTTTGCGGGTCCGGTATCGCGGCGGTATTGCCCGTTGCACCGGTGATGCCTGTTGCAGTGCCGGCAGTCGACGGATTGTCGAGGCTTTGTGCCGCCGCGGGCGTTGCGATGAAGATGGCGCAGCCCGCCAGGAGCCATGCCCGCATCCTCGGGCGCAAGGCGCCCGCCGTGACCGAGCGTGAAATTATGGGCTCCATGCGCCGTCTGTCCGCAAAACGTGATTGCAATCGTTTCGCAACCGTAAAGGCGCGTGGTTAACCAATCGTTTCCAAACGGAAAATCCGGTTTTCAGGACCGGTTTCCGGCGATTCGCTCAGGCGCGCTCGACGGTGAGCTGCCGCCCGCTGCTTGCCACGATGCGCACGCGCGTGCCGGCGGGAAGGTCCGGCCCTTCGACAGACCAGGTCGTGTCGTCGAGGCGCACGCGCCCGCGGCCTTCCGCAATTGGTTGCTCAAGCACCGCCGTGCGGCCGACGAGGCCCTCGCCACGCTTGTTGAGCAGCGGCTCGTCGCTCTCGACCGAGGAGGAGACGAAGCGCCGCCCGATGAGCACCGCGAACACTGAATGCAGCGCGAAGACGACGACCTGGAGCTCCCAGAACCAGAATGCCGTATCCCAGAGGAGGAGGGACAGGCTGCCGGTAGCGAGCGCTGCGAACCCGATCCAGACCAGGAAGACGCCCGGCGCCACCAATTCCGCCGCCAGCAGGACGAGGCCGAGCACCCACCAGCTCCAGGGTCCGAGTTCGAGGACGATGCGTGCGATCATGGGGACGCCCTCAAGAGGTCGTTTCGGAGGAATTGGTGGTCGGACCCGTGCGCGGCGTCGACTGGCGCGGGCGAGGCGAGCTTGGCGGCTGGCCATCGCCGAAGACTTCCCTGGCGATGGCGCCGATGCCGCCGAGCGAGCCTATCAGCGAGGAGGCCTCCATCGGCATCAGAACGATCTTCTGGTTGTTTGCCGTGCCGATCGCAGCGAGCGCCTCGGTGTATTTTTGCGCGACGAAATAGTTAATCGCCTGCACGTCGCCGGCGGCGATCGCTTCGGATACCATCCTCGTCGCCTTGGCTTCTGCCTCCGCCAGCCGCTCGCGCGCTTCCGCGTCGCGGAACGCGGCCTCGCGCTGCCCCTCCGCCTGAAGGATGGCAGACTGTTTCGAGCCCTCCGCGCGCAAGATTTGCGCGTTCCTGGCACCTTCGGCTTCGAGCACCTGGGCGCGCTTTTCGCGCTCCGCCTTCATCTGACGCGCCATGGCGTCGACCAGATCCTTCGGCGGCGCGATGTCCTTGAGCTCTACGCGGGTGATCTTGATGCCCCAGGGATTGGCAGCCTCGTCGACGACGTGAAGAAGCCGGTCGTTGATCGTGTCGCGGTTCGAAAGCAGCTCGTCGAGATCCATCGACCCCATCACCGAGCGGATGTTTGTCATCGTCAGATTGAGAAGGGCGTTCTCGAGATTGGACACCTGATAGGCGGCCTGCGCGGCATTTAGCACCTGATAGAAGGCCACCGCATCCGCCGCGACGCTGGCATTGTCCTTGGTGATGACCTCCTGCGTCGGCACATCGAGAACCTGCTCCATCACGTTCATCTTCGCCCCAATGCGATCGATGAAGGGAACGATGAGGTTTAGCCCCGGCTCCATGGTCTTCGTGTAGCGCCCGAAGCGCTCGACCGTGTAGCGATAGCCCTGCGGTACCGTCTTGATCCCGGCAAACAGCACCAGGATAACAAGAACGACGAATGCAATGACTGCGATATCCATGCCGCCCACCGACATATCTCCCTCTTCGCAACTCCAGCGTTTGGAGTGCCCCAAGAATATGACGTGGCGATTCGGCGCAATAATTCAAGCGGTGTGTAGAGAAGGGCCGTTTAAAGCCAGCCCTCAAGCTCGCGGCGGACCACGTGGTTGAGCACTGCCATGCCCTCGGCGCTGTCGTTCAGGCAGGGAATATGCGCAAATTTCTCGCCGCCATTGTGGTGGAAGCTTTCGGCGGCCTGGCCGGCGATTTCCTCAAGCGTCTCCAGACAGTCGGAGACGAAACCGGGGTTGACGACGGCGAGGCGCTTGACGCCATCCTTTGCCAGCTTCTCGACCGTCTTGTCCGTGTAGGGCTGTAGCCATTCCTCCGGGCCGAAGCGGGACTGGAAGGTAACCTGCAGCTTGTCCTCCGGCCAGCCGAGCTTCGCGCGCAGAAGCCGCGTAGTCTCCTGGCATTGGAAATAATAGGGATCGCCCTTGTCGGAATAGCTCTTCGGGATGCCGTGGAAGGAGGCGAGCACGACTTCCGGCTCCCAGTCGAGCGTTGCAAGATGCTTGCTGATCGAGGCGGCGAGCGCATCGATATAGACCGGGTCGCCGGCATAAGCTGGAACAGTGCGCAGCGCCGGCTGCCAGCGCATCTTCAGCAAGGCCTCGAAAGCCTTGTCGTTGACTGTCGCAGTCGTGGCCGCGGCATATTGCGGATAAAGCGGGAAAACGAGGACGCGATCGCAACCTTCCTGCTGCAGCGCCTCCATGCGCGAAGCGATGGACGGCTGGCCGTAGCGCATCGCCCAGTCGACGGTGACCTGCGGCCGATCGGCAAAGGCCTTCGCCATCAGTTCGGCCTGGTTGCGGGTGTAGGTGCGCAGCCAGCTTTCGTTGCGTTCCTTGTTCCAGATCACCTCGTAGGCCTTGCCGACCTTGCCGGGTCGCGTGTTGAGCACGATGCCGTAGAGGATTGGATACCAGTAGAGACGCGACCATTCGATGACGCGCCTGTCGCTCAGGAACTCCTTGAGGTAGCGACGCATCGAGGCGTAGTCGGTGCCGTCCGGGGTACCGAGATTGACAAGCAGCACGCCGATCTTCCCGTGTTTCACGGCGGGGTGCTCGGTGTTCGGTTCGGCTTGTGCGGTCGTCATCTCATTCCTCGCGGGCGCTTTGTGCGCCGTCAGTTTCAAACTCTTCTAAAAAGAAAATCCGGCGCGGGAAAGCCCGCGCCGGCATGACAAGCAGAGGCAAATTGTCTTACTTGGCCGGGATTTCCAGTTCCCGCCCGATCGGTAGCGCCCGCGGTGCCGGGTCGCCATTGGCCGCCGATATCTTCTTCCACTCGACGCCGTTGCCGTAATAGGACTCGGCGAGGTCCCAAAGCGTGTCACCGCTGGCAATGACATGCTTCTGAGGCCCGCCAGCTGCGGTCTCGGTTGAAGGCTGCGCCGGTGCGGCTGCGGTGCCCTCGGCCGGTTTCGTCTCGGTTGCCGTTGCACCGGCGGCCGCAGTGACTTCCATGATGCGGCCATCGGTATAGGGCTTGAACGGCTGGTGTGCTGCCAGATAGTCAGCGAGCACGGTCTCCAGCCCCGGACCATAATCGTAGGCGTTCTCGCCCTTGGTCTCGAAGACGTCATAGCCGTCGCCGCCGCCGCGCATAAAATTGTTGCTGACGAGCGAATAGGTCTTTTCCGGGTCGAGCGGTGCGAAGGCCTCGCCCTCCTTTACCTCGACAGACACGAGCCGGCTGCCGGTCGGCTTGGAGCGGTCGAAGGAATATTTGAGGCCAGCCACCTGCGGGAAACGCCCGCCGCCCTCTTCGACCTGGCTGAGGCCATTCTCCAGCGCGGTGCGAATGTCGGCGCCCTTCAACTGGAAGGTCGAGAGCGTGTTCTGGAAGGGGAGCACGGTGATGGCTTCGCCCATGGTCACGTCGCCGGCGTCGATCGAGGCGCGCAGCCCGCCGCCATTGGTGATGGCGATCGTGACACCCTGACCCTTGGCGCGGTCGAGCATGGCGTCGGCCACCAGCGTGCCCATTTCGCATTCCTTGGCGCGGCAATTCTCGCGTGAACCGTCGATCGGAGCCTCGGTCTTGGCGATAACCTTGGTTCGCAGCTCTTCGATCGGCTTGGCAAGTTCCTTGATCCGGGCAAGGACCGCTTCGTCGGGCTTCACCGAGGAGTCAATGAGAATCGGATCGCCCTTGGCGGCCTTCACGACGCCGCTGTCATCGAAGGTGACGACGAGGTCGCCGAGATATTTGCTGTAGGAGCCAGCCTGCACCACCGGCGCCTTGTAGCCGCCCGGGTTGTCGACCATGGTCGGATACGGGCCTTCCGCCTTCTCGTCGGTATTCGACAACAGGCTGTGGGAGTGGCCCCCGACGACAACGTCGACGTCCGGGATCTTGGCGATGGCAGCGAGGTCGCGCGGGTAGCCGACATGGGTCAGCGCGATGATCTTGTTGACGCCCTGTTTCTTGAGTTCCTCAACGGCACTCGTAATCGTCGCAACATCTTCACCGATCAGGATGTCCGGTCCGGGGGAAGCAAGTTCGGGCGTATCGTTGGCGACGGCGCCGACGATGCCGATCTTCTGACCGCCGACGTCGAGCACGATCGAGGGCTTGATCCGGTCGCCGATCTTCGACTTATGGCTTGGCAGCACATTGGCGGTCACGACCGGGAAGGTGACCTTGTCGAGGAAGCTGGCGAGCCCGTCTTCGCTTTCGTCGAACTCATGGTTGCCGACGGTCATCGCATCGAACTTCATCAGGTTCAGGAATTCCGCTTCCGCCGCGCCCTTGTAGGTGGTGAAGAAGAGCGAGCCCTGGAAGTTATCACCGGCATTGAGCAGAAGCATATTCTTGCCCGCTAGCTCCTGGCGTTTCTGGTCGATCAGCGACTTCAGGCGGGCGACGCCACCAAAGCACTCGTTCTTGCCTTCGTCTTCCGCCGAGCAGGTCGAATCGAACTTGTTGATCGACTCGATGCGGGAGTGGAGATCGTTGATGTGCAGGATGTTCAATTCATAATCGGCGAAGGCGGCGCCCGAAGAAAGGGCAAGAATAGACGCGGTCATGAGGCCGGTCCGTATGTGTCTGATCATGATGCTCTCCCGTTCTGCCTGTGGATTTCCGATCGATTGGGAAACCGCGCGGAAATGCTCGATCCCCTGACCGAGGTGGCGTGCCGGATGTTTCCACCAGTTGCGGCCGACTTCAAGCGCTAAAGCCGCCCTTTCTTTGCCGGATTCCAACTAGGGTTAAGCCGGCTGCCGAACTAGGCGATATGGCCTTCGAAGGGGCCGCGATGCCTGATGTCGTCCAGTCTAAAGATGCCGCACCTCGGCGGGCGTTGCCGCCCAATTGTCATTGCGGCCGTCGTAGTAGCTCACAGGCGCCGCCATCAGCTCGTCAAAGTCGACGCCGTCAAGGCATGCAACATTGATATTGAGGTATGGAGCGCCCGTCATGTTCGGGACGCCGATGCCCTCAAAAGGGTGCACACCGCAATGCTTGCAGAAGAGGTGATGGGCGAACTTGTTCTTTCCCTGAAAATCCGTCAGTTCGCTCTCGCGTTCGATGAGGCGAAAAGCTTCCGGCCTCACACGAACAGACCAGAGGCGCATCTTCGTGCAAATGGAGCAATTGCACTTTCCGGTGCCGGCACTGATGTCCAGATCGGCCTCGAAGCGAACCGCGCCGCAATGGCAGCTTCCTGTGTAGGTCTTCAGCATCGCCTTCTCGGAATGGAATGAGGGTTTTCGCGGTCAAACATGACAAAAGGCCCGCGCTTGGGCGGGCCCCCATCGTATCGCCAGGATGTGGACGGGGACGTTGCCGCGTCGCCGTCCGCTTCAGCCGCGGCGCGTAAGCGAGAACTGAGCGCCGGAATCGGTGGTGCAGTTCAACTGCGTTGGTGCAACGAGCGCGCAGTTGACCTTCGACTGGGTGTTGCGCACCAGTGACGTCATGCTGATTTCGACAAGCGTCGGGCTGACATTCACGTAGTTGCCGGAAGCAAGCAACTGGTTGGTGTCTGTCGTGCGTGTAGAGAACGTCCCGCCGGCGAAGGTGGAAACGATGCCGTTCGGATCGACCCAGGCGCCCTCGACGCCGGCCGCCTGGCTCGGCGGCGGTCCGCCGATTTCCCGTGGCGACGACTGGCATGACGCCAGCGCTGCCGCGGCGGCCAGAAGGGTCGGAATGGCGAAAGGCTTCATTGGCGTTTTCTCCCGCGTCTTGCCTTGGCGGTTTCGTTCGGTGCGCGGAACCATGCCGCGATCATGAGTTGAAAGCAAGACCGTCACTGAAATCTCGGCGATTTCGCATTCACTCGCGCCTGGTCGTAAACCTGATCGATTCTAAGATGTTAGAGCGCGATTTCCTCTTTCGGGGCGGTTGTTTTCGCCCTGTCGTGCAACCCTGTCACTCATATGAAAAAGCCCGGAGCAGTTATGCTCCGGGCCCTATTTTGCAACTTATATGCCGCGGCTTTTAGCGGAAGAGGATGTTCCGGAACTGCCACGGATCCTTGGTGTCGAGGTCTTCCGGGAACAGGCCCGGACGGCCCTCAAGCGGCGTCCAGTCGGTGTAGTGACCTTCGACCGGGCCGAGATAGGGAAGCTGCACTTCCAGGCAGCGCTTGTAGTCCATCTCGTCGGCTTCGACGATGCCCGCCTTCGGGTTCTCGAGTGCCCAGACCATGCCGGCGAGAACGGCGCTCGTCACCTGCAGGCCGGTGGCATTCTGATAGGGCGCGATGCTCCGGGTTTCTTCCAGCGACAGGCGCGAGCCATACCAGTAGGCGTTCTTGTCATGACCGTAGAGCAGGACGCCGAGTTCATCGATGCCGTCAACGAGTTCGTTCTCGTCGAGAACGTGGTGCACCGGCTGCGCATTGCCGCCATTGCCGAACATCTCGTGCAGCGAGAGCACGGCGTCGTTGTTGGGATGATAGGCATAGTGGCAGGTCGGGCGGTACGTGACTTCGCCGTCCTTACCGTTAACGGTGAAGAAGTCGGCGATCGAGATCGACTCGTTGTGCGTGACGAGGAAGCCGTACTGCGGGCCCGGCGTCGGGCACCAGGTGCGGACACGCGTGTTTGCGCCCGGCTGTTCCAGATAGATCGCCGCCTTGCAGCCCTTCTTGTGCTTCTTGGCGTTCTTCGGCATCCAGGTTTCGTGCGTGCCCCAGCCAAGCTCGGCCGGCTGCAGGCCTTCCGAAATGAAGCCTTCGACCGACCAGGTGTTCCAGAAGACGTCGAGCGGCTTGGGATTCTTGCTGCGCTGCGTGTCGCGCTCTGCAATATGGATGCCCTTGACGCCCGCCTTCTTCATCAGCTTGGCCCAGCCTTCGCGGTCGTCCTGATGCGGCTCCTCATATTTCAGACCGAGATCGTCGGCGAGGTTGAGGAGCGCCTTCTTGACGAACCAGGAGACCATGCCCGGGTTGGCGCCGCAGGTCGAAACCGCGGTGGTGCCGCCCGGGTTCTTCTGCTTTTCCTTACGCACCGTCTCGCGCAGCGCATAGTTGGTGCGTGCGGCGTTGTCCATTTCGGTGTTGAAGTAGAACCCGAGCCAGGGCTCCACGACCGTGTCGATGTAGAGGACATCGAGCTTGCGGCAAAGCTTCATAAGATCGAGCGAGGACGTGTCAACGGAGAGGTTGACGCAGAAGCCCTGTCCGTCGCCCTCGGTCAGCAGCGGCTTCAACAGTTCCTTGTAGTTGTCCTTGGTCACGTAAGCCTTGACGTGGCGCACGCCATGGCGCTCGAAAATCTCCGTATCCTTGGCATCTTCGCGCGGTTCGACCACAATCAACCGGTTCTTGTCGTATTTGAAGTGGCGTTCGATCAGCGGCAATGTGCCGTGGCCGATCGAACCGAAACCGATCATGACGATCGGCCCCGTGATCTCGCCATAAACCGGATAAGTGGTATCTGCCATTTTGGTCTTCTCCTGAGGAAACATCCCTGTGAGGTTGGTTGAAATGCGCGGGAAAGCGGGCGTTTGAGTCTCTGTTCAAGCCAGGAGCGCCCGCGCGTTCGATGAACGCGCCGAGGGCGCTGAAGCACTGCAGTTCCAGAGTATCTTTCCCGCTTTCAGGTGAAATCGCTGAAAGCGGATGCTCTAAGAGCATAGTTTCCTGTCACAATAAAGAGCCGGCGCGTCAACCGCGACTTTAGACTTTGCTTAACCGGCAATCGCCAGCAACGCCGCGATCAGGGCCTCCCGCTTGCTCACAAGACCCTTGTATGCTGCCTGTGGCAGCGTCAATTCGCGCAGTTCGGCAACGAAGGATCGGGCAAGTCCTGCCGCATCCGGTCGGTTTCTGAGTGCGGCGAGCGGGTCGGAATAGATGCGGATCGTGAAGACGATCGCGCCGGTTTCCGGCAGCTTGCGAAGCGTCTGGCGCTCGATGCGGATGAAGGTGCGGTCTTCGGAAAGCGACACCGCCTCCGCATCGACCTCCTCGGATTTCGACTTCGACAGATGCAGCGCGCCGTCGACGTTGATCGCCCAGTTGAAGCGTTCGACGAAACGTCCGGGCGAAAGATTGTCGAACATGCGGGTGATGAGTTCGGCATTGCGCGTGCCCTGGCCGAAGCCGGGAACGGGCGCATGAATCTCGTGCATCGCCCGGCCGAATTTCTCCGCGAGCGACCAGGAGGATGGAAAGGCGACATAGGCCGCGGCAAGTCGCCAGTCGCCATCCTTGCGCTCCATGATGGCAAGGTCGTCCTGAACCAGTGAGCCCGCGGTGACGAGAGCGGCATCGCCGGCAAGCGCCACCCGGCGCTTACCGACGACCATCGCGTCGCCCTCGCGTCGGTAAAGCGCTGGATATCGGTTGGGCAGGTATTCGGTGAGCACATTCAGGAGTTCGCTCTGCGCAGGCTCCGTTCCGGTCTCGGCAACGAAAATGTTCTCGCGCATGGAGGCGAGCAGCCGCGCCTTTTCGTCGAGATAGAACTCAAGCGCATCGTCCGGTTCAATCCACCGATCGGGGTCGAGCTGGACGAGGCCGATCGTGAATGGTTTTGACGAACCGTCGTAGGGGGTGTGTTTCATGCTGAAGAACCAAAAGACTTCGCCGCTTAACCATATTCCCTTCCATTGGCATGGCGGGCATTCGGCCACAAGCGATTCGTGTTATAGCTCTTGCGCGTATATATTCTTGCTGTAATTGCATTTCCCTAATGCGTTTGCCCGGAGGGATTGAGATTTGACCGTGATTGGCGACCATCTCCAGACCTTGATGGAACTGGAGGCCCGATCGCCCGTATTGATCGCACTTTATGATCAGCAGGACCGTTTGTGTTTTGCCAATGATGCATTTCGCGCCGCCTATAATCTCGCTCCGGACGACTTTCCGATCTGGGCTGATTTGATGCGGCGCAACTATGCCTGCGGCAAGGGCACGGTGGTGAAGACGGACGACATCGAAGCCTGGATCGCGGCCACGGTCCATCGGCGCGGCAAGGTCCCGTTTCGTGCGCTCGAAACCGACCTTCATGACGGCCGTTGGCTGTGGATGACCGAGACGGTCGACGCCAATGGCTGCATGCTTTGCATCGCCGTCGATATCACCTCGATACGCGCCGAGGAACGCGCGCTGCGACAGGACCGCGATTTCGCGGTGCGTGCATCGCAGGTGGACGAGCTCACCAGCGTGCCGAACCGGCGCTACACGATGGACAGGCTTACCGACTTCATTGCGAACTGCAGCGGCAATCCGGACATGTGGGGTTGCGTGGCGATCATCGACATCGATTACTTCAAGGCGATCAACGATCGCTATGGCCACCAGCGCGGCGATGAAGTTCTGCTCGATTTCGCCCGCCAGATGCAGGGGATCGTCCGCCGCTCAGATTGTTTCGGCCGAATCGGCGGCGAGGAGTTCATGCTGATCCTTCCTGACACGACGGTCAGCGAGAGCCATCTCATCCTAGATCGGGTGTTGGATAAGGTGCGTAGCGCCCGCCCGCTCTCGAACATCCCGGAATTCTACTACACCTGCTCGGTGGGGCTCGCGGAATACCGCGACGGCGACACGGTCAACGATATCTATGCGCGCGCGGACGAAGCCCTCTATCTTGCCAAGCGCGAAGGGCGCGACCGCGTGAAGCGCTATACGCTCGCAGGCTCAGACCCCGAGTTTCGCGCGGATCAGACCTCGTAGCGAATTGCCGAGATAGAGGTCCCCGCATTCAAGATCGGCAGGCGAGAGACGAGAAACGCGCGCGCGGCGCTGGCAGATGAGTTCGGCGCGCAGCACGCCGGCAAGCAGGCCGCAGGCAATCGGCGGCGTTTTGAGGATGCCGCTTCCGTCATCGAGGAAGACGGAGGTTATCGTGCCTTCGCAAACCTCGCCCTTTTCGTTGAGCAGGATGACTTCGTCGGCTTCCGCCGACGAGAACTCGCTGCGCGCCGCCTCGAAGATTCCGCGCCGCGTCGTCTTGAACCGAAGCAGCCGGTTGCTGGAATCGATCGTTGTGGCAGCGATCCGCACGCGCCAGACGGCATCGTCGGGAAGAGGGGCAAAGGGAGCGGTGGTCACGGCGATGGCCCCGTGGCGGTCAAGCGTCAGGCGGACCCGCAGCGGACCTGCAGCACCGCGCACGGCTTCCCTCAGCTGCGCTTCCGTAGCGTCTGCGCCGGCAAAGCCAAGCCGCCGCGCCGAGCGCGTCAGCCGCGCCAGATGCAGCCGCAGCCGGACGAAGCCGGTCTCCGGCTCGAAGCGCAGCGTCTCGATCAGCGAAAAATCCGTCATCGCGCGATCTCGGCGTCGCCGACGGCGAAGCGCGCCTTCAACAGGCATTCGTCATATTCGGCCTCGGCCTTTGAATCGAAAACGATGCCGCCGCCGACATTGAAGACCGCCCGGCCGTCTGGAAACAGCGAGATCGTCCGGATCGCCACGTTGAATCGCATGACACCGTTCGGGGCGATGAAGCCGATGGCGCCGCAATAGGCGTCGCGCGGCCCGCTCTCCAGTTCATGAAGGATTTCCATCGCCCGGATTTTTGGCGCGCCGGTGATCGAACCGCAGGGAAAGAGAGCCGCAAAGATATCGGCGATGCCGGTGTCGGGCCGAAGCTTGGCCCTGACGTGGCTCACCATCTGATGAACGGTCGGATAGGTTTCAATGTCGAAGAGTTTTGGAACGTTCAACGTTCCGACCGTGGTGACGCGGGAGATGTCGTTGCGCAAGAGGTCGACGATCATCCGGTTTTCGGCCTGGGTCTTTTCGTCTGCCCGCATCGCGGCGATGATCGCCGCGTCCTCTTCGGCCGTCGCGCCGCGCGGCGCCGTGCCCTTCATCGGATGCGTTTCGATCCAACCGTCGGCGTCGACGTGAAAGAACAGTTCCGGTGAGCGCGAAAGAAGAACCGGGCCGTCGAGCGACACCAGCGCCCCGTATTTCACCGGCTGGCGCTCGATGAGCGACCAGAAGGCCGCGCGTGGGTCGCCCGACCAGCGTGCGTGGATCGGCATCGTCAGGTTCGCCTGGTAGCAATCTCCCTGGCGCAGGTGCTGATGGAGGCGTTCGAACCGCGCGCGGTAGGCGGGAAAATCCCAACCCGCGCGAGGTTCGGAGAGGAGAGGCTCGTTTTCCATCCGTCGCTGCGGTTCGCCGAGTGGATGACCCTCCGCGGGCGCGTCGAAGACGCCGAAAGACATCAGCGGCGTTTCACGGTTCTCCTCGGCAAAGGGCTCAAGCTTTTCTTCGAAAAGGTGCCCTGCCTCATAGGCCATATAGCCGGCGAGCCACTTTCCGGCGCGATGAGCGCCTTCGATTTCCCCGAGGCCGCGCCGGAACTCACTTCGCGTCCGTGCCGTGATGACGCGTGAGGGTTCGGCGAAAACCGTCGTCCGGTTCTCGCTGTCGTCCCGGAAAAGGACATAGGGCGCATTCTCGATCATCGAAGCTGGTCGTCGTCCGTTCAACATCCGGCCGTTGGGGCATGCAGCGATTCAAAGTGCTACAGCGGCCTTTGTGCGTCTCACAAAGACGCACGGCGCGGTAGTGGCTCAGGCCTTATCAAGCGCCTCCAACTCGTCGATCAGCCCCTCAATCATCGACAGTCCCTGCGCCCAGAACGACGGATCGGTCGCGTCGAGCCCGAAGGGCGCCAGCAGTTCGGAATGATGCTTGGTTCCTCCGGCCTTCAGGAGCTCGAAATACTTCTCCTGAAAGCCCTTCTCGGCCTTTTGATAGACGGCGTAGAGCGAGTTCACCAGGCAATCGCCGAAGGCGTAGGCATAGACGTAGAAGGGCGAGTGGATGAAATGGGGGATATAGGCCCAATAGGTCTCGTAGCCGTCGGAGATCCGGATCGCGGGACCGAGGCTTTCCGTTTGAATCGAAAGCCACATTTCGCCGAGGTCGTCGGCGGTCAGTTCGCCGTCCTTGCGAGCGGTGTGGACCTTGCGCTCGAATTCATAGAAGGCGATCTGGCGCACGACCGTGTTGATCATGTCCTCCACCTTCTGCGCGAGCATCGCCTTGCGCTCGCGCTTGTCCTTGGTCTGGTCGAGGAGTGCACGGAAGGTCAACATCTCGCCGAAGACGGAGGCGGTTTCGGCAAGCGTCAGCGGCGTCGAAGCCATGAGCGCACCCTGAGCGCCGGCGAGCACTTGATGCACGCCGTGGCCGAGTTCGTGGGCGAGTGTCATCACGTCCCGCGGCTTGCCCATATAATTGACGAGCACGTAGGGATGGACGGAGGGAACCGTCGGATGGGCGAAGGCGCCGGGCGCCTTGCCGGGGCGGACGGGTGCGTCGATCCAGAGGTCATCGAAGAAACGGCGGGCGATCGTTGCCATTTCCGGAGCGAAGGCGTGATAGGCAGAGAGCACCGTGTCCTTCGCCTCGTTCCAGGGAATGATGGCGTTTGGCGTTTCGGGGAGCGGGGCGTTGCGGTCCCAGAAATCCATCTGCTCCATGCCGAGCCATTTCGCCTTCATGGTGTAGTAGCGGTGCGAGAGGCGCGGATAGGCGGCCTTGACCGCGGCGGCCAGCGCGTCCACGACCTCCCGTTCGACGCGATTGGCGAGATGGCGGCTGTCGGCGATATCCGCGAAGCCCCGCCAGCGGTCGGAGATTTCCTTGTCCTTGGCAAGCGTGTTGGTAATCAGCGTGAAGGTGCGGATGTTCGCCTTGAAGGTTTCGGCGAGTGCCATGGCCGCCTTCTTGCGGGTCTCCGGCGAGGGATCCTGCAGAAGGTTCAACGCAACCTCGAGCGGCAACGCCTCGCCGTCGACGTTGAAGGTGAGCGCGGCAACGGTCTCGTCGAACAGTCGGTTGAAGGCTGACGCGCCGGTCATCGACTTTTCGAGGAAGAGCTGCTCCAGCTTGTCGTCGAGTTGATAGGGCTTGTCCTTGCGCAGGTCGAGGATCCACGGCTTGTAGTGTGCCGCAAGGCTGTCCTTTGTCAGAGCCGCATCGATGATGCTGTCCTCGATACGGTTGAGTTCCAGCGAGAAGAACAGGAGATGCGCCGACATGTCGGTGAGCTTCGACTGGACGTCGCCATAGAGTTTGCCGTTCGCCGGCTTGGACGTGTCGGAGAAATAGGTGAGCCCCGCAAACGAGGCGATGCGGCCCATCAGATCCTCGAGCGCCTCGAACTCCTTCACCGCTGCGCCGATTCCCTCGTCGCCGGTCTTGCCGGCGGCATCCGCAAGCTTGCCTTTCCATTTCTTCTCAAAGGCGATCGCGGCGGCATCCGCCTTCGCCATGTCGGCGCGGAATGCTTCCGACGTGGCGGACGCGTAAAGATCTTCAAGCCGCCAGGACGGCAGATCGCCGAGGTCGGCGGCAGCAGCATGCGCCTGTCCGGCCGTCGCACGAAGAGCGAATTGAATGGCAGAAGCGGCAGGGTTTCGAGTGGATAGAGGCATCATTGGATTTCCCGTGTTCGTGGCGGAAGCAGCAGGGCATAGGGGCCCCATTGCTATCGCCGCCAATGGATAAAATGCAAGCTTTTCTCAAAACATGATCTTCAGCCCTTTATGGCACGAATAGCTGGCATGATTTGGCACATGAGGTTGGCCAAAGAGTACCGCGTGTCCTAAGCAGGAGGCTTTCGTGACATCACATATTCTTGTCATCGATGATGATCCGGTCCAGCGCCGGTTGCTGACGAACATGATCGAACGGCTGGGCCACGTCGCGCATCTCGCCGAAAACGGGCGCAGCGGGCTCGAAGTTTTGGTGCGCAAGGGCGGTATCATCGATGTCATCCTGCTCGACCTCCTGATGCCCGAGATGAACGGCCATGGTTTTCTCGAAGCGCTTGCCGAACGTGGCGTCGATACGCCCGTAATCGTCCAGACCGGGCAAGGCGGCATCGAAACGGTTGTCCAGGCGATGCAGGCCGGGGCCTTCGATTTCCTCGTCAAGCCCGTATCGCCGGAGCGGCTCGCGGTCGCGATCGGCAATGCGCTCAAAATGGCGCACCGCGACGGCAAGGTGAAAACGTCGCGCCGGTCGCGCGGGGGCGCGATTGGTTTCGACGACATCGTCTCGGCGAGCCCGGCGATGATCCGGGTGATCGATCTTGCCCGTCGCGCCGCGCAGTCGAATATCCCGATCGTGCTTGAAGGCGAATCCGGCGTCGGCAAGGAGATGGTGGCGCGCGCGATCCAATCGGCAAGCGACCGGGCCGGCAAGCCGTTCGTCACCGTCAACTGCGGCGCGATCCCGCACAATCTGGTCGAAAGCATCCTGTTCGGTCACGAGAAGGGCGCCTTCACCGGCGCAACCGAAAAGCACACGGGCAAGTTCGTCGATGCGGACGGCGGAACGCTCTTCCTCGATGAGATCGGCGATCTGCCGCTCGATGTTCAGGTCAAGCTCTTACGCGCCGTCCAGCAGGGCGAGATAGAGACTGTTGGCGCGCGTCATCCGCAGAAGGTCAACGTGCGGCTGATCTCGGCCACCAACAAGGACCTCATCAACGAGGTGCGCGAAGGCCGGTTCCGGGAGGATCTCTACTATCGCCTCAATGTCTTCCCGATCACCATTCCGGCGCTGCGCCGGCGCAAGGAAGATATTCCCGTGCTGGTGCGCGCCTTCGTCGAGCGCTTTGCCGCCGAGCAGAGGCTCAGTCAGCCGCTGACGGTGTCGAGCGGTGTCATGGCGCTGCTGACGGCCTACGATTGGCCGGGCAATATCCGCCAACTCGAGAACGCGATTTTCCGCGCAGTGGTGCTTGCGGAGGGTAACGAACTCACGGTCAAGGATTTTCCGCAGATCGCGACCCAGATCCCTGGCTACGTCGTCGCCGATCGCTCCGGCTTCTCCTGGGGCGAGGCTGGACCGGAGCGTGCGTCTGCGGTCGCCGAATATGCTTCCGGCACGCGTGGCGATTCCAAAGTCGCGGAACAACCGACGTCCAGCGAGCATGGAGCAGACAGTCGCCTCGAGAACGCCATCGCCAGCGTCGATGAGGGTGGCGATGTGCGCAAACTGGCCGAGGTCGAGGAAGAACTGATTCGCTTTGCTTTGAAGTTCTATCGCGGGCAGATGAGTCAAGTGGCGCGAAAACTCGGTATCGGCCGCTCGACGCTCTACCGAAAGCTCAAGGATTACGGCATAGATCCAGATGATCCGTTGCGTGAGGCCGCATAAATTCGACGCATTCACAACTGATTAGCCGTGCAATTAGGTCACCGCCGTTTAGACCTTGTTAGTGAACTGTTCACTATATTATAAGGGGCGGTGACTACTGTGGCATATTTGCCATGCTGTCACCTTATTTGACAGTCATCTGAGACAGCAGAGCACGGTTGTCCGTCGGACGGGGATTGAATGCCAAATTTGTTCGGTTTGAAGAAGCCAGTCGGCTTCTTAGCGCGCAGAGTCTGTTCGGCGATTGCCCGTAAGGCGCCGCAGGTTCTCGCTTCCATCGCTTTGGCGGCGTCCCTCGTCACGCCCGGCATGGCACCTCCGGTAGAAGCCGCCGGCCAGACCCGGACATTGAAGCTTTATTTCATCCATACCAAGGAAAAGGCGCAGATCACCTTCAAGCGCAATGGCCGCTACGATTCCAAGGGTTTGCAGCAGATCAACCGTTTTCTACGCGACTGGCGGCGCAACGAGCCGACCAGGATGGACCCGCGGCTTCTCGACCTCGTCTGGGAAGTCTACCAGAAGAGCGGTTCGCGCGACTATATTCACGTCGTTTCCGCCTATCGCTCTCCGGCCACAAACGGCATGCTGCGGTCCCGCTCGAAGGGTGTCGCCAAGAAGAGCCAGCATATGCTCGGCAAGGCGATGGATTTCTATATCCCTGACGTGCGGCTCAAGTCGCTGCGCGAAATCGGCATGAAGTTCCAGGTGGGCGGCGTCGGCTATTATCCGACCTCCGGCTCGCCTTTCGTCCACATGGACGTCGGCGGCGTGCGCGCTTGGCCGCGCATGACGCGTAACGAGCTCGCGCGTCTCTTCCCCGATGGCAAGACCATGCACGTGCCGTCTGACGGCAAGCCGTTGCCGGGCTACCAGCAGGCTGTTGCCGATTACAAGCGGCGCGTCGGCGCGTCGGCCATCGAGGTTGCCGGCGGCGGCGCCAAGGGACCGGGTGACGCCAGCGGCAAGCGCAGCGGCAATCTCTTCGCCATGCTCTTCGGCGGTGGCGGCGACGAGGATGAAGAACCAGCTGCAATCGCCGCCGGCGCTGCGGACGACGGCGAGAGCGAGGCTCCGGCCAAGGCTCAGACTGCATCTGCGCCGGCTGCGCAGGAAGCGCTTCCGGGTGTCGCCGGTTCGGTTGCCGGCCAGACCTCGGAAGAACAGCAGAACATCAATGCACCGGTTCCGGCCGTTCGCCCGGCCTTCAAGGATGCTCCGGCCAATGGCGGTGTCGCGGTAGCGCTCGTCGCGCCCGCGCAAAACAACGCCCAGGAGGCGCTGGCCGCGGCTATGCAGCAGACGCCGGCCGTCCCGTCGGAATATGCGGATCTCAGCACGCTGAAGGTGCCCGTTCCGCAGATGCTTGACCGTCGCGATGTGAACGAGCTGATTGCCACCGGAACGCTTGTGGCGTCCGCCGACCCCGCGGCCGGGGATGCTCAGGCGCTCGGTTTCGTGCCGGTCCCGGGAATGCGCCCGGCCGGAGAAGCCGCGCTCGCGGCCGTTGCCGAAGCCGAGGTTGCGGTAGCCGAGGTTGCGGTTCCGGCTTTAGCGGATCGCCCGGTTGTAGCCTCCGCCGAGGCGCCGCGTGACACCGCCGCGCAGGCGGCGACGCGTGTGGCACTTGCGGCGCCGACAACAGAACCCGAACCAGCCGCGCAGCCGATCGAAATGGCTGCCTATGCGCCCCGGTCGGATGCAAGTTCGAAGGAATCGATCTTCGATAGCGCCTTCGATACTGAAGCCGAAGTTTCAGCAAAGGGCAGCCGGCCGAAGAAGCAGGATGCCGAGGCGGCCAGCCGTTCGTCTGTCCGCACTGAGCCGAAGCTGACGCAGAAGATCATTTCGGAATGGGCCCTTTCGACCAGTCGCGTCGCCACTCTGTCGAAACCGGTCAAGGCACCGCGCTTCGTCAGCAAGACGCTTCGCGCAGCGCCGACGGCGGTCTATGCCGCCGGCTTCACGAGCGGCGTGCGCGTAGTCGACACGGCACGCTTCAGCGGCACCGCGGTGAACTTCATGGAAGTGAAGAAGTTCAGCACCAACTGATCGCCGCCGTTCTCGAGAAAACAGAAAAGCCCGCCTCGTGAACTGACCACCGAAAGTGGATGTCCAACTTTCGGGGGGGTCAGTTCACACCGGCGGGTTTTTTGCTTGAGATCCGCCACAGCGCCGCGCGTCTATTCAGACGCGCAAAGGACGCTGTAGCACTTTGAATTGCTGCATGTTTTTATCCTCAAATCGGCTACGATTTAAGGAAAGCACCCAGTAGAAGAGCTTATGCCGCGTCTTCGGCTGCCGGAACCATGCCCAGCGCTTGCAGGTAGGTGTCGAGGATTGCTTCCTGTTCCATGCGCTCGTCATGGTCCTGCTTGCGAATGGAAATAACCTTGCGCAGGATCTTGGCGTCGAAGCCCATTGCCTTGGCCTCGCCGTAGACATCCTTGATGTCGTCCGCGATTGTCTTCTTTTCCTCTTCCAGCCGTTCGATCCGTTCGATGAAAGCACGAAGCTGATCGCGTGCGACGCCGTGAGCATCCGCCATGGTCTTCTCCTTTATGGGGAATGAATTTTCTGGGTGCTGTGACCTGCCGCGAACCGCCGCCGAGGTCAAGGGTGATTGCGCAACAGCGGCGCTATTTCCCCGGACACGATCCCGGAAAAAGCGGCGCGGCTTTCCGCCGCCGTCGCGTCTCCTGCGCAATTGGCATCGCTGGGAATGCTATTCTTTCGGGCGGTTGCGCTCGAAGGCGGCGTTCTGCTCGGCGGATGCGTCCGTCTGATGCCGCGCGCGCCATTCCTCATACGGCATGCCGTAGATGATCTCGCGCGATTCTTCCTTGCTCATCTCTATGCCGGAGGCCTCGGCCGCCTCGCGATACCAGTTGGAGAGGCAGTTGCGGCAGAAGCCGGCAAGGTTCATCAGATCGATATTCTGGACGTCGCTGCGTTCGCGCAGATGCGCCACGAGCCGCCGGAAGGCTGCCGCCTCGAAGGCGGTCTGCTGATCCTGGCTGAGTTCGGTCATGATGGTCTCCTTCTGCAGCGCCGCGAGCCTGATCAGAGGCTCCAGGACGCTGCAGCACTTTGAATTGCTGCATGTTCTACCCTTAAATCGGAGCGATTCAAGGAAGCATGCAGGGTCAGTCGTCGCAAGCGCCCGTGCGCGAGGGGTGGCGCTGATAGTCGTGCAGCGTCGGCAAACCGTTGAGTTCCGCCAGGATGGGGGCAAGACGCCGGGCCCAGGCGGCGACGCCGGCCGGCTCGGCGATCAGGTCCTGGCGGATCTCGATCAGCGCATGGGCAATGCCTGGGGTCATGCAATGGCGATACATGGTATCGCCGCGCAGCGCGCCATCATAGGGCTCGTTGTTACCGACGACGATATCGTCTGTTGCTTCGAGCCGTTCGATCAACGGAAACACAGCGCGCGGATCGTTGTCCCAGAGCACTGCGGCGTGCCACGGCCGGGCGACACCCTTCCAAGCCGGCGTGAAGGAATGAAGCGAGATGACCAGCGGCGCCTTGCCGCCTGCCGCCGCGGCTCGTGCGATGGTTTCGGAAACGGCGCGGTGGTAGGGGCGATGGAAGCGGTTGAGCCTGTTCTCCCATTCCTCGTCGGTGATCGGATGATTGCCCGGGATGATCGCACCGTCTGAGATCTTCATGATCAGCGTCGGGTCGTCTTCGCCGCGGTTCGGATCGATCAGCAGCCGCGAGAAGCAACCGAGCACGGCCGGCGCATCAAGTGCTGCGGCCAGTTCCCGTGTAAGCGGCTCGACGCCGATGTCATAAGCAATGTGCCGGGTGAAGGCGCTGTCGGGCAGCCCAAGCTTGCCATATTCTGGCGGAAGACGATTCATGGCGTGGTCGGCTAGAAGAACGAGACCATTCGCCGGATTGCCTTCAATGATCTCGTAAGGGGAATAGTGCTGCATGCCGCTCCTGCTTGATCCGCGAACGCCGGCTCGTGATCGCATGCGCAACGGCCGTTCGCAAGAAAAAGGCGAAACACTTGTGCTTCTTGTCACCAGAATGCCAATTGTAATCGATTAGTGTTGCGTTGACTTTCGGGGCTGGGCATCGCAAGAAAGTGCCACGCAAATCAAAACGGAGTTCCGTTGGAAGCCGTGTCGAGATATCCTTTTTCCAAAGCGAAAACGCGCCTGGGAACGTTCTGGGCCACCCTCCTGTTTTTGTTGGCAACCTCCACGTCGTTCATGGTCGCTGACGAGGCTCGTGCCGATTTTCGTGTCTGCAACGGCACGCAAACCCTGGTTGGCGTGGCGATCGGCTACCGCGCCAAGGAAGGCTGGGTGACGGAAGGCTGGTGGCAGGTGCCGGCAACGACCTGCGCAACCCTGATCGAGGGCGAACTTCAATCCAGATACTATTATCTCTACGCGGAAGATGCGGCTCGTGGCGGCCGCTGGACCGGCGAGGTCAACATGTGCGTCGCCGAAAACGAGTTCAAGATCACCGGCGTGCAGGATTGCTTCGCGCGCGGCTTCCAGCGCATGGGATTCAAGGAATACGACACGGGGCGGCAGGGCAGCTGGATGGTTCAGCTTTCCGACACGCCCGGCACGCAGGAAAGCCAGAATTGATGAAGCGGAACAGAAAAGTCAAAATCCTCGCCACGCTCGGACCGTCGTCGGCCGACGAGCAGATGATCCAGAGGCTGCATGAGGCGGGAGCCGATCTGTTCCGTATCAACATGAGCCATGCGAGCCACGACGTCATGCGCTCGTTGATCGAGAAGATCCGTAGTGTCGAATCCCGTTGCGGCCGACCGATCGGCATTCTCGCCGACCTGCAGGGTCCCAAGCTGCGCGTCGGTAAGTTCGCCGAGGGCAAGGTCGAGCTCAAGATCGGGCAGACCTTCACGCTCGACAACAAGGAGATCCCCGGCGACAACACCCGCGTCTATCTTCCGCATCCGGAAATTCTTGAGGCGGTCAAACCCGGCGATCGCCTGCTGATCGACGACGGCAAGCTGCACCTCAGGGCCGAGAAAACGGACGGCAAGAGCATTGTCACGACCGTTGTCTCCGGTACGAGGATATCGGACCGCAAGGGCGTGAGCTTGCCCGACACGCTGCTCGGCGTCGGCGCGCTGACGGAGAAGGACCGCGTCGATCTCGACGCCGTGCTGGCGACAGGGCAGGTCGACTGGGTGGCGCTCTCCTTCATCCAGAGGCCGGAAGATCTCGCCGAAGTCCGCAAGATTGCCCGCGGCCGGGTCGGCCTGATGTCGAAGATCGAAAAGCCGCAGGCGATCGAACGCATCGACGAGATCATCGAGCTTTCGGACGCGCTGATGGTGGCGCGCGGAGACCTCGGCGTGGAGATGCCGCTTGAATCCGTGCCCGGCCTGCAGAAGCAACTGACGCGCGCCTGTCGGCGGGCCGGCAAGCCAGTGGTCGTCGCCACTCAGATGCTGGAGTCGATGATTTCCTCGCCGGTTCCGACCCGTGCGGAAGTGTCCGACGTGGCGACGGCAGTGTTCGAGGGCGCCGACGCCGTGATGCTTTCGGCCGAGTCCGCCTCCGGCGAGTATCCGGTCGAGGCGGTATCGACCATGGCCTCGATCGCGAGCAACGTCGAGCGCGATCCGCATTATCCGGGCATTATCTATGCGCAGCGCACGCCGCCTGAGGCGACCGGCGCCGACGCGATTTCGCTCGCTGCTCACCAGATCGCCGAAACGCTGAGGCTCGCGGCGATCGTCACCTATACGTCGTCAGGCGCAACGGGCCTGCGCGCTGCGCGCGAGCGGCCGCAGGTGCCGGTCATCGCGCTGTCGCCGATCGTCGAGACGGCAAGGCGCCTGTCGGTCGTCTGGGGTCTGCACTGTGTCGTCACCGAGGATGCGAAAGATCTCGACGACATGGTCAACCGGGCCTGCCGCATCGTCGCGACGGAGGGTTTCGGGAAGCCGGGCGACCGCATCATCATCTCCGCCGGTGTCCCGCTCGGAACGCCGGGTGCCACCAACATGCTGCGCATCGCCTATATCGGCTCGGATGGACTTACCGGCGTATAGGACTTCTCCTGCATTGAAGCGTCGTTGACCGCGAGGCGGGCTTCCGCCAGCCGCGCTGCCTCCTGGAGGTCGCGCGGCTTGCCTGCCAGTTTCTCGATCGCCGCAACGACGACATCGGTCACCACGTAATCCGGCTTGTGGCCGAGATTGGCGATCCATAATAGCTCCGATCCGGCAATGTCGCGCGCAAGGCCGCGCGCATGGACATCGGCCAGAACGATGGCGTCGCTGTCGCCGGTGATGACGACCGTCGGTGCAGCGATCTCGGCATAGCGCGGAGAGACACGCGTCACATAGGCGTGCAAGTTGGCAACGTCGATCGCATTGTTGAGAAAGGTCGTCGGCCGCAGCACCAGATGCGGAGCCGTCTTGCCGATGTAATCCAGCGGGCGCTCATTGGGCGAGAAGATCGAGCGCGTAGCGCTGTCGATGCGGCGCAGGCCGAGCGGGGTGGCGACCGTATGGGCGAAGAGCCAGCCGAGACAAGGCAGCGTCGCCAACGAGAAGTACCAGTCGATTCCGCCAGGCCAGGGATGCGTCGCCGGTGCGAGAAGAACGACTCCCATGGTTCGTTCAGGGTGACGGAGCGCAAAACTTGCAGCAATTGCAGCGCCGAAGGAATGGCCGACGACGATGGCGCGATCGATGCCGCGTCTCTCCATCAGTCTGGCGATCGCTTCCGCCTGACCGTCCGGCAAGCCATTGACGGTTCCGCCCCGCTCCGAATAACCGTGTCCCGGCCGGTCGACGAAAAGCAGCTCTGCCCGCCCTTCGAGCACCGGCCTGAAAGCATGCATCTGATCGAGCAGATTGCCGCCGGCACCGTGGATGAAGACGATCGGCGGCAGATCGGGGCTGCCGGGAGCGTCGACGTGGACGCAGTTCATGCGGAAGCCGCCGACGTCGACAAGGTCGCCCAGGTTGGGGAAGAGGGCGGATATACGTCGTGCCTGCCAGACACTATAGCCGACGCTGGTGATCGTCAGAGTGGCGAGAAGCAGCAACGCCGCGAGCATGATCGGATCGGTCTTCCTCAATTGCGTTCGAGAAAGATGCAGGTTCTACCGCATGTGCCTTGGAAGCAATCCCTGCAAGCTTGCTATATCCGGATCGCCTCGGTCAAGCTGCCTGCTCCATGACGGATTAGCTTGGCGCCGGCTCAGGTCCGGCTGCCCGCGAGCTTCTCCGCCAGTTCGCCAAGCTGCTCCTGTGCCTTTCGATCGGACGGGTAGATGTCGAGGAACTGTTGCCAGGCGCGCATCGCCAGTTCGTCCTTGCCGGCGGCGCTGAGCATAGTCGCCATGCCCGCAAGGGCGCCGAAATGCCGTGGTTCGATCGCAAGCACGCGATTTATGTCGGACATCGACTTGCGGTAGTTGCCCATTTGATAGTGCAAGGTGGCGCGGCGGTTCCAGCCTTCCACGTAATTCGGGGCGAGAGCGATCACCTGATCGAGAATGTCGAGCGCGACTGGGTTCTTGTCGTCGGCGACCGCCTTGTCGACCCATTGCATCAGGAGGTTCACGGTGGCGCTGCCGGAATCCTGCCATTCCAGGCGGATGCGGTCGGCCACCTGCCGCGCCCTGGTTTCATCGCGTTCCTTCTTCAGGTCCGCGAACAAGGAATCGAGACGCTGTTTCGGTGTGGTGAGGTTTGCCGTTTCCGTTTGCGGCGTAGGCTCCGCTGCCCAGAGCGGATTGCCGGGGGAGACGGCGAACGTGGCAAGAGATGCCAGAATCGAGATCACAAAAATACGCATGGCGGACATCGTAGCCCGCCATGGAACAAGATCAAATCAAATATGGAGGATCACCAGGGGCGAACCGCCAATAAGGCAGGGCAACTTAGATCGCTGCCCGGGGGGGCGTCAGCCCTGACGTGCCTTGAAGCGAGGGTTCGACTTGTTGATGATGTAGACGCGGCCCTTGCGACGAACCAGGCGGTTTTCGCGGTGACGGGCCTTCAGCGACTTGAGCGAATTCTTGATCTTCATTTTCCTGATCCGCAGGTTTCGGGGAACGAAAATTCGCCCGGTAATCTCTAACAATCAAAAGCGCGCCATTGAGCGCGCTCCAAGTAGGCAGGCACATATCGTGTCGCCCTTATTGTGTCAACCGCAAGACAGGGGATTTTACTTCCGCACAGCGCAAATCTGTGGGCGTTCGCTCAGCTCAGGCGGGTGAAATGGCCCATCTTGCGGCCGACGCGCGCCTCGGCTTTGCCGTAGAGGTGAACGAGCACGTTGCGTTCGGCAAGCAAGCCTGGAACCTCGGCAATATCGTCGCCAATAAGGTTCTGCATCACGCAGTCCGAATGGCGTGCGGTGTCGCCGAGTGGCAGGCCGGCGACGGCACGTATATGCTGCTCGAACTGTGAGACGACGCAGGCCGCTTCCGTCCAATGGCCGGAATTGTGGACGCGCGGAGCGATCTCGTTGGCGACGACGCTGCCGTCGGCCAGCACGAAGAACTCGACTCCGATCACGCCGACGTAACCGAGCGCGTCGAGTATGGCGGTTGCCGCCGCCCGCGCGGCGTCTGCCGTCGCGGAGCCCACCGACGCCGGCACGGTGGAGGTGTGGAGGATGCCGTTCCGATGCACGTTTTCTGCCGGGTCGAAACAGGCGCTGCTGCCGTCGGGGCCGCGGGCAGCGATGATCGAGATCTCGCGCTCGAAGGGCACGAAGCTTTCGAGGATGAGGGGCACCTGCCCCAGCGCCACAAAGGCTCCGGCAGGGTCGTCCGCGGTTGAGCGGAACATGCGCTGGCCCTTGCCGTCATAGCCAAGCCGCCGGGTCTTGAGCACGCCTGCGCCGCCGAAGTCGGAAAGTGCCAGTTCCAGGTCGACCTGGCTGTCGACGGCATGGAAGCGCGCCGTGGCAATGCCGCAATCATTGATGAAACGCTTTTCTACGACCCGGTCCTGGGCCACTTCCAACGCCTTCGGCGGCGGGAAGACCGGGCGCGAGGCCGCCAACCTTATAGCCGCGGAAACAGGTACGTTTTCGAACTCATAGGTGATGAGATCCGAAACCGCGGCGAGCTGATCAAGCCCGTGCGCGTCGTCGTAAGGCGCGACGATCTGGGCGTTCGCGACCTGGGCGGCGGGACAGTCCGGCTGCGGTTCGAGTATGACGGTGCGGAAATTCAGGCGGGCAGCCGCCATCGCCAGCATGCGGCCGAGCTGACCGCCGCCAATAATGCCGATGGTCTTCATGCCTCGTCCACCGGGTACTCGGCGACCGAGACGGTCTGCTGCTCGCGCCAGTCGTCGAGGCGGTCGGCGAGATCGTCGTCGCTAAGTGCGAGGACGGCGGCGGCAAGCAGCGCCGCATTGATCGCTCCCGCCTTTCCGATCGCCAGCGTGCCGACGGGAATACCGGCCGGCATCTGCACGATTGAAAGCAGGCTGTCCTGACCGGAAAGCGCCTTCGACTGCACTGGAACGCCGAAGACCGGCAACGGCGTCATCGATGCACACATGCCCGGCAGATGCGCCGCGCCACCGGCGCCGGCGATGATCACCTTGAAGCCCTCGTCACGCGCGCCCTTGGCGAAGCTCACCAGCCGGTCCGGCGTGCGATGAGCGGAAACGATCCGGGCCTCGTAGGCGATGTCGAGCGCTTCGAGCGTGTCGGCCGCATTCTTCATCGTCTCCCAGTCCGACTGGCTTCCCATGATGATGGCGACGGGCGGGGTGGTCGTGTCTGTCACGTCTGTCTTGATCCGTTTCAGGCGATGATGTCTTCAGGCGATGATATCTGGGATGATCTGATCTTCGATCTTGGTGATCTTGTCCTTGATGGCCAGCTTCTTCTTCTTCATGCGCTGGATGCGCAAGGCGTCGCAGCCGGTCTCAATCATGGCGTTGATGGCGACGTCGTAGTCTTCATGTTCCTGCCTCAGGCGCGCGATGGTCAGTCTGAGTTCGGCCTGGTCCTGGTCCGGCATGCAAAACGATCCCCATAAGCCCGATCGCAATCGACCTGCGATCCGGAATTTTCATGCGCCGCTCTACCACATCTTGGGTGGGAACGGGAAGTTATCAGACGTCATCATTTCGCCTTCGACAAATGAAAAATGGCGTGGCAGAGTGGTAAGGTTACCACCATGGAACATCCGGCATTTACCTGCCGGATGCAAGCAAAAGGAAGGGACTGCCAAATGACCATTGAGGCTCATCTTGCAACGCTTGAGAAAAAACATGGCGCCCTGGAACAGGAGCTCCACGCAGCTCTCAACTCACCGTCCTGCGAGGACGAGTTGATTAGCGAACTCAAGCGAAGGAAGCTGCGCATCAAGGACGAAATCGAAAGACTCCGTTCCTCGACCCACTGATTCTGAACGGTATTTCGGGAGGCGTTGTCGTCTTTCCCAGTGACAACGCAACAAGGTCAAAACCAATCCCATCACGGAATATACAGAACCTGGACCGGGCCTGACGCCCGGTCTATTTGTGTCGGGCATTCAGTTTCAAACCTTCTTCCTTATGCATGTCATTATCCCAAACTGCTGCGCATTTTTGGGCGACATGCATCAGGACCAAAACTGGTCGAGCCACAGGTTCAGCTTGTCGAAGCCGGGCTTGTGGATCGCATAGATCCGCCTGGTTCCGCTCGATGAAACCGACACGAGATTGCAGTCTAGCAGCGCCTTCAGGTGCTGCGACACGGCCGGACGGCTGATCGGCAGGCCTTCGGCCAATTCGTTCACCGTCTTCGGTGCGCGTCTGAGTTCCTCCAGCAGGTAGCGCCGGTTCGGATCCGCGATGGCATCGAATGGGTCCGCAATGGTCATGAGCGAACGTTAAGCGAATTCTATGTAAGCGGCAAGAAAATTGTGCGCTGCGGTATAAGCGGTTCCGCCCTGCAGCAATTCGCGACGCGTCACCTGCCAGCCATGAGGCTCGCTAAGCCATCCCAGACGAGTCTCGATCCGGCAATAAAGGCCATTGTGTACATGAAGGGATAGAAGATCTGAGGTCTCATCCGCCGGACGATCCAGGCGCCGCAGGCGGTTGCCACCATCGCCAGCGGGAAAAGCGTGGCGGATGTCTTCAGGTTGCTGATATCGAGCTGGCCGAGGGCGAAATAGGGAATGAGTTTCACGGCGTTGAGGACCGCGAAGAAGCGCACGATGGTGCCCGTATACTCACGCGGATCGAGCTTCAGCGGCAACGCATAGATCTGAAAAGGCGGGCCGCCGGCATGGGCGACGAAACTGCCGTAACCGGCAAAGGAGCCCCAGAGCGCGGCCGGACCGGCGCGCTGCTTCTTGGGGCTGATCGGGGCGCCATTGCGGCTGCGCCAGACGGTATAGACATAGCGCAGCACGAAGACGACCGTGATAAGGCCGATGATCAGCCTCAAGGCGTCGCGCGGCACATAGGCGGAGGTTGCCCAGCCGATGGCGATGCCGGCAATCGCGCCGGGCAGGAGCATCGTGAGCGTCTTCCGGTCGCCGTGCTTGCGCCAGATCCACAGGGAGACGACATCCATGGCGATCAGGATCGGCAGCAGCAGTGCTGCCGCCTGAACGGGCGACACCGCCATCGACAGGATCGGAACGCCCATCAACGCAAGCGCCTCGCCCATGCCGCCCTTGCTGAGGCCGACGAGCAGGACTGCGGGGATGGCGACGAGATAGAAGTCGAGACCGGGAAGCATAGGTGGCGGTTGATCCTTTTGTCATCTCCGTCTATCGGTTTTCCCGAACGAAATCGAGCGACGGCTTTTGCTCCTACAGCGCCGCGCGTCCAATCGGACGCGCTAAGGTCGCTGTGGCACTTTGAAGTGCTGCATGATTTTGTCCTTAAATCGATTCCGATTTAAGGAATCATGCAATGAAGCGGGCGCCGCCAGGAACGGATACCATGAGCAATGTAGAAAACCGCTGCCGCCTTGTGCTGGTTGTGCCGGATATGCCGGATCCCGCACAGCGTTCGAAGGTGCTCGCCAGTGCTTTGCGGGGAGGCGACGTGGCGTCCGTCATCCTGCCGCAATACGGCCTCAGCGACGGCGAGTTCCAGCAGCACGCCGAGCTCTTGGTGCCGGTGATCCAGAAGGCGGGGGCGGCGGCGCTGATCGAGGGTGACACGCGCGTTGCGGGACGCGCCAAGGCGGATGGCCTGCATATCGCCGGAGGACCCGATGTGCTCGGCGAAGCGATCGAGAAGCACACGCCGAAGCTGATCGTTGGCGGCGGCAATGCCTCCGACCGCCATCATGCGCTGGAAATCGGCGAACTCAGGCCGGACTACGTCTTCTTCGGTCGCACCGATGGCGACATCAAGCCGGAGCCGCATCCGAAAAATCTGGCACTTGCCGAATGGTGGGCGTCGATGGTCGAAATCCCCTGTGTCGTCATGGGCGGCACCGATCCGCAGTCGGCGCTTGCGGTTGCCGAAACGGCGGCCGAGTTCGTGGCGCTTCGTCTCGCCGTCTTTGGCGACCCGGAGCAGGCGCCGGCGGTCGTCGCCGCTGTCAACGCGCTGCTTGACGAAAAAGCGCCACGGTTTGAAGATTAAGACGGTCCGATGTTGAGCCGCTTGTCGTCGAAGCCCAGCCGGGCTGCAGTCCTCTTTATAGTCGTCGCTCTCGCGGCGGTGCCGGCTCGCGCGCAACAGCCGGCGACGGGCGCGCCCGCGGGCGAGGGGGCCGCGGACGAGGGGAATGTGCCGAAGCGCGGGCGGATCACACCCTTCAACGGGGCTATCCTGCCGGAAGGTGCGGCTCCGCAGCAGAAACTCGATACCAATCCGGCAAAAAAGACAAAGGCCGGAGACGGGAGCACGCCGTCCAAGGGCGTCAATGTCATTGATCGCATGGGCGCACAATTGCCGGCGCTTCCGGCCGAAAAGCCGTTCACCGGAAAAGTGGACGATGCCTTTGGCGCTTTCCAGCGCGGTTACTATCTGACGGCGATGGATCTGGCGCTGCCGCGGGCGCAACTCGGCGATCCCGCGGCCCAGACTCTGGTTGCTTCGATCCTCGAGCAGGGTCTTGGCGTTGCGCGCAACGCCAAGGAGGCCGCCTTCTGGTACGGCCAGGCCGCCAATAACGGCGATCCGGCGGCCATGTTCAAATATGCCCTGATCCTGATGGAGGGGCGCTACGTCAAGCGCGACAGGAAGAAATCCGAAGAGCTGATGAAGAAGGCGGCCGATCTCGGCAACGCTTCGGCCCAGTTCAATTATGGGCAAACGCTGGTTGCCGACATGCCGGGCGAGAAGGGCCTGAAGGCGGCAATGCCCTATTACGAGAAATCCGCCGAGCAGGGCATCGCCGATGCGCAATATGCTCTTTCGCAGATCTATATCAATGTTGACGGCATAGAGGAGAACAAGCGCGCGCGTGCCCGCGAATGGCTGCTGCGCGCCGCCCGCGCCGGCTACGATACGGCGCAACTCGACATCGCCATCTGGTTTGTCGAAGGGATCGCCGGTGACCGCAACCTCGAAGAAGGCTTCGCCTGGATGAAGCGCTCGGCGGAAAGCGGCAATGTCGTCGCGCAGAACCGGCTGTCACACCTCTATGTCAATGCGATCGGCACGCGCCCGGATCCGGTCGAGGCGGCGAAGTGGTATGTGCTGTCGCGCCGCGCCGGACTCAAGGACGATGCACTCGAGGATTTCTATCTCGGCCTCAACGAAACGCAGCAGAAATCGGCGCTCGCCGCTGCGAACAAGTTCCGTTCCTCCTGACCTACAGCGCTGCGCGTCTTGTCAGACGCGCAAAGGATGCTGTGGCACTTTGAGTTGCTGCGCCAAGGCGCCGGTCGCGGGCGTCGTTTGGCGGCGGCAATGCTATTTCGCTTGAACTTCTGCGGCTTTTGTGGTCTTGAAGCCGCGGTTTTGTCCGCAGCTTCCTCATTTCTTACTTCGGCCCTGCGGACGGAGTGATTTCACTCGGTTTTTTGACGACGAAACTCGCAGCTTCGCTCGCGCCAGGCGCGGCCTCATGCGGGATACGTCAGACAGGTTCAATGTCCGGTTCGAGATGGCTCGGCCGGCCTTCGCTATCATAAGGATCGCCACATGGCCCGTTCTGCCCTTCTCAATGTCATGGTCCAGGCCGCCTTCAAGGCCGGCAAGTCGCTGGCGCGCGATTTCGGCGAAGTTCAGAACCTCCAGGTCTCGCTGAAAGGACCGGGCGACTATGTCTCCCAGGCCGACCGAAAGGCCGAACGGATCATCCGCGAAGAGCTGTTGAAGGCGAGGCCGACCTATGGCTTCCTCGGCGAAGAGGGCGAAGAGATCAAGGGGACCGACGGCGCGCATCGCTGGATCGTCGACCCGCTTGACGGCACAACCAACTTCCTGCACGGCATCCCGCATTTTGCCGTTTCGATCGGGCTGGAGCGTCAGGGCGAAATCGTCGGTGCCGTCGTCTTCAATCCGGCAACGGATGAACTCTACACGGCCGAGAAGGGCGGTGGGGCTTTCCTCAACGACCGCCGGCTGCGCGTCGGCGCCCGCAAGAACCTGTCGGACGCCGTCATCGCCACCGGGACACCGCATCTCGGCCGCGGCAATCACGGCAAATATCTGATCGAACTTCGCCATGTCATGGGCGAAGTTGCTGGCATCCGGCGCTTCGGTTCCGCCTCGCTCGATCTCGCCTACGTGGCCGCAGGTCGCTATGACGGCTACTGGGAACGGGACCTTGCCGCGTGGGATATTGCGGCCGGCATCCTGCTCATCCGCGAGGCCGGCGGCTGGGCAACCGATGTCGATGGCGGCAGCAAGCCGCTCGAGGACGGCTCGGTCGTTTGCGGCAATGAATATATCGCCAAGGCGCTGCGTGAGGTGATCCATCGCCCGGTTCCGGCGAAGTAAGCAGCAGCCGTCTCCAGAGCTTTGCAGCCTCCGGTGCGTTATGTGCCGGGGGCCTTCGTTTTCCCTTCAATTTGGCGCAAAGTTCCACTAGTCTCCGGGCCAGCGGTGCCGTGCTGCCGCCGACTACGCAAATTCTCGAATCGCATTCGCTTTCGAGAAATGCCGCGGAAATTCAAAGCGTTGCGGCAAAAACTTGCGTGTCTGAGGGGGCGCGGTGCTGGAGTGAACCCGGGAGTCTGACTAACCTATGACGAAACTGAATCTGTCCGGATGGAGCGGTCGGGAGAGCGTGGAGGAGAACTACAATCCGCACAAGCTTTCGAGCCCCATGCCCTATTTCTGGACGATGGTCCTTTTCCTGATCATCGTTGGTTTCGTCGCTGCCATTCTTTTCCGCCAGGCCCGTGATGCCTTTGTCGGCAATCCGGGCTTGAATGGGCTCATTCTCGGTGTCCTGCTGATCGGCATCCTGCTCGCCTTCAATCACGTCCTGGGCCTGAGGCCCGAGGTCCGCTGGTTCAACTCCTTTCGCGCCGCCGGAAGCGCCGACAAGGTCGGGCGTGATCCGGTCCTGCTCGCGCCGATGCGGTCGCTGATCGGCGGTCGCCAGACGACTGCGATTTCCGCGATCGCCTTGCGCTCGATCCTTGATTCCATTGCCACGCGCCTCGATGAATCGCGGGACATAACCCGCTATCTCGCCGGCCTTCTCGTCTTCCTCGGCCTGCTCGGCACCTTTTGGGGCCTGCTCGGCACGATCGGGTCGATCAACACCGTCATCCAATCCCTGGACGCCGGCAGCGGCACCACCGAAGATTTACTAGGCTCGCTGAAGAGCGGCCTGTCGGCGCCGCTCACCGGCATGGGAACGGCGTTTTCCGCTTCGCTCTTCGGGCTTTCCGGATCACTGATCGTCGGTTTCCTCGACCTGCAGGCCGGCCGCGCACAGAACCGCTTCTACACGGAACTCGAAAACTGGCTTTCCTCGGTGACCGATGTCGGGTCGGGGATGTCCTCGCCGATCAGCATTCCCGGGGAGCCGCCCATCGAAGAGCTGCGCCGGCTGACCGATCAGCTGATGCGGCTCAACCAGGAGGGTGGCGCAAATCAACGCACGACGGCCGCAATGGCCTCGTTGGCCGAGGGTATCCAGGGCCTCGTCAAGAATATGCGTGGCGAGCAACAGATGCTTCGAGACTGGATCGAAGCGCAGCAGGAGGAAGCGAAGGCGATGCGCAAGACGCTCGACAAGCTGACGGCGCGCATCGGCCAGGCCGAGAGGATCACGGTGCATGGCGACAAGTCGATTGCGCAGCTCAGCCGCGTAGACGAGAGCGGAGGCGACTGAGCCCATGGCCCTTGCGCGCAAAGGTCGCAGTCACCGAACGATTGATTATTGGCCAGGCTTCGTCGACGCGCTGTCGACGTTGCTGATGTCGATCATGTTTCTCTTGAGCGTATTCGTGCTGGCGCAGTTCCTGCTTGGGCGCGAGATCAGCGGCAAGGACGAGGTGCTGAACCGGCTGAACAGCCAGATCAATGAACTGACGCAGCTTCTCGCACTGGAAAAGAGCGGCAAACAGGATCTCGAGGATTCTCTTGCCAACCTCCAGGCCTCGCTTGCCCAGTCGGAGGGTGAGCGCTCGCGCCTGCAGGCGCTGCTCGATCAGGGCGCCGGCAGCACTGAGGCGGCGAACCAGAAGATCGGCCGGCTGGGATCGGAGCTGGAATCCGAGAAGCAGGTCAGCGCGCGTGCAATGAGCCAGATCGAGCTCCTCAATCAGCAGATCGCCGCGCTGCGCAGCCAGATCGCCGCCATCGAAGGCGCGCTTCAGGCGTCGGAGGCGAAGGATCAGGCATCCCAGGCCAAGATCGCCGATCTCGGCCGCCGCCTGAATGTCGCGCTCGCCCAGCGCGTGCAGGAACTCAACCGCTACCGCTCTGACTTCTTCGGTCGCCTGCGGGAAATCCTTTCCGACCGCGAAAACATCCGCATCGTCGGCGACCGCTTCGTCTTCCAATCGGAAGTGCTCTTCCCATCGGGCAGCAGCGACCTCAATCCGGAGGGCCAGGCGGAGATGGCGAAACTCGCCACCGCGCTTCTTGATCTCGCGAAAGAAATCCCCGCCGAGATCAACTGGGTCCTGCGCGTCGATGGCCATACCGACAATGTGCAACTGTCGGGATCCGGCCGTTTTGCCGACAACTGGGAACTGTCGTCGGCCCGCGCGACATCGGTCGTGAAGTTCCTGATGTCCAGGGGCGTGCCGGCGGACCGGCTGGTGGCCGCAGGTTTCGGCGAATTTCAGCCCATCGCCGAGGGCGAGGACCCTGAAGCTCGAGCACAGAACCGGCGCATTGAGCTGAAGCTGACAGAGAAATAGCGACAGCTCCGAGCCCTTGAATTGACCTTGACGTCTGCGTAACAGCTACGTCGAAGGATGCTGCTGCAAGATTCCTTAGATTGAATGCGATCTAAGGATAAAATCATGCAGTAATTCAAGGTATTACAGAGCCATGCGTCTGAAGAGACGCACGGCGCTGTAGGGAGAGGGCGCCTTTCATGGATTGTGATGTGCTGGTCATCGGTGCGGGCCTTGCCGGGCTCGTGGCGGCGTCCGAAGCTGCGGCCCGCGACCGCAAGGTGATCGTTCTCGATCAAGAGGGGGAGCAGAATCTCGGCGGCCAGGCTTTCTGGTCGCTCGGAGGACTGTTCTTCATCGACAGTCCCGAGCAGCGGTGCATGGGAATTCGCGACAGCCGCGATCTCGCGCGCCAGGATTGGATGGGCTCGTCGCAATTCGACCGGCCGGAAGATCATTGGCCGCGGCTCTGGGCTGATACCTATCTCGACTTCGCCGCCGGCGAGAAGCGCGCCTGGCTGCACTCGCTTGGGCTTCGCTGGTTCCCCGTAGTCGGCTGGGCCGAACGCGGGGGCGGGGTTGCCCATGGCCATGGCAATTCGGTCCCGCGCTTTCACGTGACCTGGGGCACCGGTCCCGCCGTTCTCGAGCCCTTCGTCCGACTGACCCGGGAAGCGGAAAGCCGCGGCTTGCTGCGATTCCGCTTCCGCCACCGGGTGGACGAATTGTTGACGACCGATGGTGTGGTAACAGGCGCCCGCGGGACGATCCTCAAGGCGGATCCGGTGGCGCGGGGAGAGCGCAGCAGCCGCGACGTCGTCGGTGACTTCGAGATCTCGGCGGGAGCGGTCGTCGTCAGTTCCGGCGGCATCGGCGGCAATCACGAGCTTGTACGCCGCAACTGGCCGCGCAACCGGCTCGGGCAACCTCCGGCGACGATGGTGAGCGGCGTGCCGCATCATGTCGACGGCCGTATGCTCGAAATTGCAGCCCGAGCGCGCGGCTCCGTCATCAACGCCGACCGCATGTGGCACTACACCGAGGGCCTCAGGAATTTCGCCCCGATCTGGCCGGATCACGGCATTCGCATTCTGCCGGGGCCGTCCTCGTTCTGGTGCGATGCCGACGGCAACCGCTTTTCAGCACCTGCGATGCCGGGTTTTGACACGCTAGGCACTCTTGAGGCGATCCGCCGCAGCGGCCACGACTACAGCTGGTTCATCCTGACAAAAGCGATTATCAAGAAGGAATTCGCCCTTTCCGGATCGGAGCAGAATCCCGATCTCACCGGCAAGAGCCTGGCGCTTCTCCTGAAACGGCTCGGCAAGAATCCGCCCGGCCCGGTCCAGGCCTTCATGGACAAGGGCGAGGACTTCATCGTCCGCGACCGGCTGGAGGATCTCGTCGAGGCAATGAACCGGCTGACGGGCGAGAACCGGCTTTTGGCTCCACATCTCAGGGCGCAGATCGAGGCGCGCGACCGCGAGATCGCCAATGCCTTCTCCAAGGACGCCCAGGTGATCGCTATCCGCGGAGCGCGGGCCTATCGCGGCGACCGATTGCTGCGAACCGCAAGGCCCCACCGCCTCCTTGACCCGAAGGCGGGACCGTTGATCGCCGTTCGGTTGCACATCCTGACGCGCAAGACGCTCGGCGGCCTGCAGACCAATCTTGCGGGGCAAGTGCTGGAGCTTTCCGGTGAGCCGGTGCCGGGTCTCTACGCTGCAGGCGAAGTGGCGGGCTTCGGTGGTGGAGGCATGCACGGCTACAACGCGCTCGAGGGGACCTTCCTCGGCGGCTGCATCTTCTCCGGCCGCGCCGCGGGCCGGAATGCGGCTACGGACGTTTGAGCCCGTGATTGCCCCTCAGCTTACCCCGCAAGCGGGTCGAGGGAACTGCTCGCCGCTTGTTCCTTCTCCCCGTCGAAACGGGGAGAAGGTCGCGGCAGCGGGATGAGGGGCGATGCGCGAGCGCTTGCCTCAAAGCGTCAATCCATCTGGATGTTCGCGTCACGCACGACTGGCGTCCACTTCGCGAGTTCGGCGGCGACATGGGCGCCGAGTTCCTCGGGCGTCGAGCCGACGATCTTCGCGCTGAACTCCTCCATGCGCTTCTGGACCGCCGGATCGGCAAGCGCCTTTTTCGCGGACTCGTTCAATCGCGCGATCACCGGCTGGGGCGTGTTGGCCGGCGCGAAGAGCGCGTTCCAGGTATAGGTCTCGTAGCCCGGAATACCGGATTCGGCGATGGTCGGGAGATCGGGGAACGAGGGTGCGCGTTCGGCGGTGGTGATGGCGAGTGCCCGCAGGGTCCCGGCCTTGATGTGTCCGGATGACGAAGGAAGGTTGTCGAACATGATCGGCACCTGGTTGCCGATGACGTCGTTCAGCGCCGGCCCGGAGCCCTTGTACGGGATGTGCTGCATCTCAACGCCGGCCATCTTCTTGAAGAGCTCGCCCGAGAGGTGGAGCGGCGTTCCGTTGCCGGAGGAGGCGTAGCTGTATTGGTCCGGCGCCGCTTTGAGCAGGGCAAGCAGTTCTTGCACATTCTTGGCTGGCAGTTCCGGATTGACGACCAGTACGTTCGGAACGACGACGAGGAGCGAGATGGGCGCGAAATCCTTCTCTGGATCATAAGGCTTTGTCTTCAGGATCAGCGGGTTGAGCGCATGAGTCGCGACCGTGGCCATGAGGATCGTATAGCCATCCGGATCGGCACGCGCGACATTGGCCGCGCCGAGATTGCCGCCGGCACCCGCCACGTTCTGGACGACCATCTGCTGGCCGAGGTCTTCCGACATCTTCTGGGCAATGATTCTCGCGACCACGTCTGTCGAGCCGCCGGCAGCGAAGGGAACAACCAGGGTTATTGGCCGGTCCGGAAAGTCCTGGGCTTGTGCCGTCGTGCCAAGGCTCAGCGCGGAAAGCGCGGTCAGGCCGAAGGCGATGGCGGCGCGGCGGGTCAGTCTCGTGAATGCCATGCGGAAATCCTCCCAAACTCGTCGTGACGATGCCGGCTGCGAAAGGCCGGGTCCTTAACAATAGGGTCCGGCTGCCGCTGTGCAATGGCGGAGGTTGGATCAGCCGCGGTTGGACGACGAAAGTCTAAGCGCGGCGCCTCCAATGGGAATGGATGCTGCGCGCTTTTGGGCGACATGCGCTAAGTTCGCGCCGCGACGAAGAGCGCTTCCGCGCCGTGGTCGAACTGCAGCCGGGCGAGTTTCGCGTAAAGGCCGCCCTGGCGGATCAGCGACGCATGCGTGCCTTCCTCGACGATGCGGCCATGATCCATGACAAGGATGCGGTCGGCCTTGAGCACGGTCGCGAGCCGATGGGCGATGACAATAGTCGTGCGCTGCCGCATCAGACCATCGAGCGCCGTCTGCACCAAAGTCTCGCTCTCGGCGTCGAGCGCGGAGGTTGCTTCGTCCAGCAGAAGGATCGGCGCGTTCCTGAGAATCGCTCGCGCAATCGCGATGCGCTGACGCTGACCGCCGGAAAGCGTCACCCCGCGCTCGCCGACCTGAGCGTCGTAGCCCTGATCCAGCTTCGCGATGAATTCGTCGGCTTGTGCGGCGACGGCTGCTGCGCGCACGGCTTCCCGGCTTGCATCCGCTGCGCCGAAGGCAATGTTGTCGTGCACGGAGGCGGCGAAGATCGTCGTATCCTGCGGCACAATGGCGATGCGGTCGCGCAACTCCTTGAGGTCAACCGTGCGGGCGTCGATGCCGTCGACGGTAACGGTCCCTTTGGCCGGATCATAGTAGCGCAGGAGCATCGAGAAGACGGTGCTTTTGCCCGCGCCGGAGGGGCCGACGATGGCGACAGTTTCGCCCGGCTTGACCGCGAAACTCAGGCCGTTCAGGCTCTTAAAGTCCGGGCGCGCGGGATAGGCGAAGTGAACGTCGGCAAACGCGATGGCGCCCTCTGCCGGCACGGGCATGGCGACCGGATGCTCTGGCGCCTGGATCTGCGGTACTTCGGTCAGCAGTTCGTTGAGGCGCTCGGCGGCACCTGCCGCTTGCGAGAGCTCGCCCCAGACTTCCGAGAGCGCGCCGAGGCTGCCGGCGGCGAACACCGAATAGAGCAGGAACTGGCTGAGTGTGCCCGCCGAAAGCGTGCCCGCAAGCACGTCGCGCGCGCCGAACCAGAGCACCGCGACGACGCTGCCGAAGACCATGGTGATGGCGAATCCAGTGAGGATCGACCGCGCCCGGATCGCCGCGCGGGCGGCACCATAGGCGTCCTCCACCGCGCTGCCGAAGTGCCGGTTGGCGCTTTCCTCACCATTGAAGGCCTGGACCGTGCGGGCCGCGGCGATCGCCTCGCCGGCATAGGCGGAGGCCGTGGCAAGCGTGTCCTGCGCTTGGCGCGAGCGCCGGCGGACGGACCGGCCGAAACCGACGAGAGGGAAGACGATCACCGGGATCGCGGCAAGCACGAGGCTCGAGAGCTTCGGGCTGGTATAGATCATCATGCCGATGGCGCCGAGACAGAGGATCAGATTGCGCAGCGCCACCGAGGCCGTGGCGCCAACGGCTGACTTGATCTGAGTCGTGTCGGCCGTCAGGCGCGAAACGATCTCTCCGGATTGGTTGACGTCGAAGAAGGACGCGGAAAGCCGCGTAACCTTCGCGAAGACGTCGCGGCGGAGATCGGCGACGATGCGCTCGCCGAGCGAGATGACGAAGTAGTAGCGCGCCGCACTGGCAAGGGCGAGGACGACGGCCAGCACCATCAGCATGGAGAAATAAGTGTTGATGAAGCCGGAATCGGAATTGGAGAAGCCGTTGTCGATCATCCGCCGAACGGCCAACGGCAAGGTCAGGGTAGTGATAGCGGCGAGCGTCAGCGAGATCCCCGCTCCGATCACCAGCCGGCGATATCGCGCCAGGTAGGGGAGCACTGTGGCCAACGGGCGAATGGATCTGCCGGCTGGCGGTTGGTTTTCTCGTCTGGACACATGACCCCCGATCGCCTGCCCCGGAAGGGCTTTTCCTTGATAAGTCTTCCGCGCGGCACTTGTTATCCCGCAGACCTTCATGTATAGGCACGGCATCGAATTGGGGAGCCGCGGCCCAAGAGCGGTCTGCGGCTTCATTTACGTGTTCGGTCCCAAAGTCGCAATGCCTTGCGACAATTGGACCCTGGAACTCTAGGAAGATTGTTATGAAGGCAGACATCCATCCCGACTACCACATGATCAAGGTGGTCATGACCGACGGTACTGAATACGAAACCCGCTCGACCTGGGGTGCGGAAGGCGCCACCATGAACCTGGAAATCGATCCGAAGTCGCATCCAGCTTGGACGGGCGGCAACCAGCAGCTCGTCGACCGCGGCGGCCGCGTTTCCAAGTTCAAGAAGCGCTTCGAAGGCCTCGGCCTCTGATCGCTCGCCTTCACGGCGTGTTCGAAGCCCGGCTTTGCCGGGCTTTTTTGTTGTCCGCCGCAAACCCGCATGGCTAACATGAAAAAACCCGGCGCGTGGCCGGGTTCGAGATTGTCAGGGAAGATCGGTGCCGACGTCAGTTGGTGCCGAAGGCGGTCTGCAGCAGCTTGATCTGCGCCTTGACGCCGTTCTGGTTGTCCGGAACGAAGTTCGTCGCCTCCTGCGGCCGGTAAATCTCGCGGTCGAGTATCGCGACACGGTTCTGCAGGCGGAGCGACCGTTCGATCAGGTCGCGGAACATCTCGGGGAGATCGTTCCAGCCCGGCGCGTTGCGATCCACGTTGAAGCTGTCGAGGCGCACCTTGCTCTTTTCCGAAAGAACCTGATCACGGCTCATTTCGCCGTTGTTGACGGCGCGCTGAAGGAGAAGCCAGGAGGCCATCTGCATCAGCCGCGTGGTAAGCCGCATCGACTCTGCGGCGTAGAGCACCGAGGCCATGCGCGGCAGCGCCTTGGAGGCCAGGCGGCCCGGCCCGTCGAGATAGCTCGCGGTTTCCTCGACCAGGCCCATGCCTTCTGCATAGAGTGCCTTGAACTGCGCCGAGGACGCAGCGTGCCCCGCGAAACTGACGGTATTCAATCCTCTCTCGGACATTGCCTGTTTTCCCTAGTTCAAACGCATCACGGTCGGGTAACGGGCGACTCCCGGGAAAAGCTCCCTGGCCCCCTCTATGGTTGAAGAATGATCCCATACCGCATTCCGCGCAAGGGTATTCTTAAGAAAGGGTTAATCTCCACAATTCTTTGAAATGCCCTGTGCGCTACTGGATGATTCCTCAAATCGGAGTCGATTTGAGGACAAAATCATGCAGCGATTCGACGTGCTTTAGCGTCCTTTGCTCGTCTAGAGCCCTTCAGGGTTAAATGGAAGCAGTTCTGCCGGAGCAGGTTTTCGTCAGGGCAGGGGCGATCGGCGAAGGGGCGTACCCGGATGTACGTCCGAGCCGATCGCCTCTGAGCCTGGCGGAAAGATGCCCGGCCCTTCGGGTTGGCTGAAACGGGCCGCCTGATCGACCGGCCGGCTTGGACGTATGCTTTGGCTACGCCGCGCGCCGGCCGGTCGACCATCCGACTCCGTTTGAGCCAACAGAACTGTTCCATTTAACCCTGAAGGGCTCTAATAGGACGCGCGGCGCTGAAGACAAAAAAAGAGCCGCGAAAAGCGGCTCTCAAGGTAAAACAGGGAGAAAAATCAGACCCATTCGCCAGTCGGAGAAAATGTCTGAGTCCGGGGAAACCGGATGACTCGACAATCGCCGAAAATGCTTAATTTGCCGTTAAGTTGCGTTCATTTCGGGTCGCGAGGCGCAAAGAAAGCGCCTCCGCGTCGTGATCGATTCTAATAAGTTGAGACGCGGGATGCGGGCGGAAGTCCGCGCACCCTTTTCCTCGTCCCGCTCTAGCGAAAGAGCTTGTCGGCCGCCGACCGGCTCGCCGACTTGCGGTCCCGTTCGGCCTCCAATCGCGCAATCTCCTCCGTCAAGAGCGCGATGCGCGCCGTCAGTTCATCGACCGAGAGCAGCGACAGATCGCTGCCGATCTCGTGGGCTCTCTTCTTCTTTGGGAGGTCGTCGTCAAACAGGCTCATTCGATCTCTCCTCTTCCTCGGGGTTGTCGCTGACATCCTCGTCGCGTAGCTCATCCAGCGGCGCGGCACGCGGCGAAAGCTGCAGGCTTTCCGGCGTCGTCGGCGTACCCGCATTGACCGGCGAGAAGGCGTCGCGCTCGGCGACCGGAACCGGTGCACGGCGACGGCTGCGGACAATTGCATAGGCCGTGATCAACATATGCGCGCAAGCCGTGATCATGAACAGGCCGTAGGGCCCCGTCGCTGTCATAACCGGTCCACCGATCGTCGGGCCGATGATCGTGCCAATACCGTAGAGCAGCAAGAGGCCGCCCGAAACCTTGACGAATTCTTCTGTTGTGGCGAAGTCGTTGGCGTGAGAGACCGCGATCGGATAGAGCGCATTGGCGGCGGCACCGTAGATGGCGATCAGCGTCAACACGATCCAGACCTGGCTCGGTTCGACGAGGAAGATCAGCAGACCCGCAAGCGCGCCGACGCCGGCAAGCGCGGCCAGCACGTAGCGTCGGTCGATACGGTCGGAAATACGGCCCGCAGGCAATTGCATGACGGCTCCCGCAAAGATTGCCACGCTCATCATCGTCGCGACCGTGCTGTCGGTAAGGCCGGCCTGGCGGCCGAAAACGGCGCCAAGCGTGCCGAAGGCGCCATTGGCGATGCCGACCAGCAGGATGCCGAGAAAGGAAACCGGCGAATTGCGATAGAGGCCGCGCAGATCGAGCCGGACCTGTTTCAGCGGTTGCGGCGTGGCGGCCTTGGAAAGCAGCGTCGGCAGCATCGCGACGCAATAGAGAATGCCGCAGATCATGAAAAAGAAGGTCGTCGACGTCTCGCCAAAAGGTATCATCATCTGGCCGCCGACGACGCCGAAAAGCGTGATCGCGATGTAGAGCGAGAAGATCACGCCGCGGCTTTCATTGGTGGCGCGCTCGTTCAGCCAGCTTTCGATGATCATCGATGTGCCGGCGGTCGAGAAACCCGTGACCGCGCGCAACGCAACCCACCAGATCGGATCGACCAGGATGCCGGTGAGTAGTGAGATGATCGCGATCAACGCCGCGAAGACACTGAATGCGCGCACATGCCCGATACGCTTGACGACGTTCGGCCCTAAGAAGCAGCCGAGCACAAAACCGGAGGCCCAGGACGTGCCAAGGAGGCCGAGAATGGTTGTCGGATATCCCTCGGCCGTGCCGCGGACCGGCAGGAGCAGACTCTGCAGACCGTTTCCAAGGAAGAGAAACAGAGTGCCAAGCAGGAGCGCGGTGACGGGAAGCAGGTTATTTCTCATCATCAATCCGAAAATCGTTCTGCCGTCAGCAAGCTAGGGGTGAGTTCCCGCAATTGCCAGCCGGATTTTGTGCCACCTGTCATTGCAAATCGGCGGCGGAAACAATAGCCCTCTATGCGACGAAAAGTGACGGCGATATGGCGCCGACGAGAGAGATGGAAAAAGTGCACAAAGGTTTTCCGGCCCATCCCGCGTTGGCATCGCGTTCCGTCGCGACCAACATAGCTTTCGGGGAATGAACGAATGTCGAAGATCCTGCCGGCTCTCCTACTGCTGGCGATGTGCGTTCAAGTCATCAAGCCACTCGGCTTGCCGGGGCTTCGGCAACGCCGCGACTTCTGGAAGATCGCGGTTTTCGCGATCGCGGTGATGATGGTCACCGTGCTTGTGCGCCCGTAGATCATTTCATTGAAACGATGAAATGATCTAGGCTCTCACGTCACGCAATTCCGGACGGAAAAACGCTACGCACTTTCCTGGAATTGCTTTGACTGCCCCGAACGTGCTTTCGAGCGGCAGTACCCGGAGTGGTTGAGGCCTCGCGGAACTGGTTCCATTTGAAACAGATCCGCCAAATGCGCCGTGCTATTCTGGCGGTGAAGTTGGGAAGTATCCGCACGACATCCAGCCCATAAAGGGATAAGTTAGCTTGTTCGGACACAAGATGAAAATCGAGGGTCTCTTGGAACGTCGTCTGACCGCTATCCTCGCTGCCGATGTCGTGGGTTACAGCCGCCTCATGAGCACCGACGAAGCCGGCACGCTGGCAGCGATGAAAAGGCATCGTCGCGAGTTCCTGGAGCCCAAGATCGCAAACCACAAGGGACGTGTCGTCAAGCTTGCAGGCGACAGCATGCTCGTCGAATTTTCGAGTGTGGTGAATGCGGTTGCCTGTGCCGCGGAAATTCAGCGCGGCATGCTCGCCAGGAACGAGGGCCTGCCAAGGAGCAGGCGCATCGAGCTCAGGATCGGTGTTCACCTCGGCGATGTCATCGTCGAAGACGGTGACATTTTCGGTGACGGCGTAAACGTTGCGGCCAGACTAGAAGGCTTGGCCGATCCCTCCGGCATCGCGGTTTCGGCCTCGGTGCGCGATCACGTCGGCTCGCGGCTTGACCTCGGCTTCGTCGACAAGGGCGAGCATGCGCTGAAGAACATTGCCCCGAGTGTGCGCGTCTACACCATCTCCTTCGGCGACGTGGCGGTCCAGAAACCAGCGGGGCCGGCCATCGTCATGGTGGAACCCGGTTATGAGCTTTCGGTGGCCGTTCTTCCCTTCACGAACATGAGCCAAGATCCGGAGCAGGAATATTTCTCCGACGGCATTACCGAGGACATTATCACGGATCTCTCGAAGATCTCGCGCCTGCATGTCGTCGCCCGGAACACCGTCTTCACCTACAAGGGCAAGCCGGTGAAGGTGAAGCAGATCGCCCAGGAACTCGGCGTCCGTTTCATTCTCGAAGGCAGTGTCCGCAAGGTGGGTGAGCGCGTCCGCATCACCGGCCAGCTTATCGATGCCCAGACCGGCGGGCATCTGTGGGCCGACCGCTACGATCGCGAGCTCACGGACATTTTCATGATCCAGGACGAGATCACGCACGCGATCGTCGACCAGCTCAGGATCAAGCTGCTGCCGGAAGAGAAGAAGGCGATCGAAAGCGATCCGACCACATCCGTGGAGGCCTATACTTATTACCTGCGCGGCCGGCAGTTCTCGCGTACCTGGACCCGGTCCTACCTCCTGCTTGCGCGCCGGATGTTTTTGAAGGCCGTCGAGCTCGATCCGAACTATGCCCGTGCCTATGCGGGGATTGCCGAATGCGAATGCGCGATCAGGGACTGGCACGAAAAGGAGTTTCCGCTCGAGAGTATTTTCGACATGAGCGCCAAGGCGCTGGCCCTTGATCCAAACCTGGCAGAAGCGCATGCCTCACGCGGGTTGGCCCTCACTCACGACGGGCAAACGGAGGAGGCGGGGCGCGAGTTCCGCCAGGCGCTGGCGCTTGAGCCTTCGCTCTACGAGGCGAATTTATACTATGGCCGCTTCCTGTTCGCACAGGGTCGATTTCAAGAAGCGATCGGATTCTTCGAGCGTGCGGCCGGGATCCGGCCGGACGACTATTTTTCGCCAATTCATTTGATGGGTTGCTATTTCTCACTCGGCATGGAACCCGAGCGTCAGCGCTGGGCGCGCATCGGCATCGAACGGGCAAAAAGCGCGCTGGAACGGCACCCGGAAAACGCCAGCCCGGCCCATCGCGGTGCATTGGCGCTTGCACATATGGGCGAAGCCGAGCGCGCCAAGGAATGGCTGGCCCGCGCATTGGCCATCGACCCGGACGACGTCGTCGCGCAATACAATGCCGCCTGCGTCTATTCGCTTCTCGGCGAGGGCGAGCGCGCGCTCGATCTCCTCGAGACGGTCGTGCCGCAGAGCTCGAGCTACCACTTCCACTGGTTCAAGCAGGACTCGGATCTCGACCCCATTCGCGACCATCCCCGCTTCCAGGCGCTCCTTGATGCGATCAAGGACTGCGAGGATGCGCCCCGCTGAACCTACAGCGCCGAGCGTCTTTTTAGGCGCACAAAGATAGCGGTAGCGCTTTGAATTGCTGCATGCCTTTACCCTTGGATCGGCTAGGATTTAGGGAGGCATGCAGCAGCGCTGTCCCGGCCGAACGTCATAGCTCGATCGATCCGTGCATCGCCGTCACGCAATCACCCGAGATGCTAACCTTACCGACCGCGCCGCCCTGCTTGCTGACGGTAACCGCCATCAGACTGCGCCGGCCCATCTCGACGCCCTGCTCGATCATAAGTTCGATTTCCGCGTCGGCCTCCGGAAGAAGCGAGACGAGATAGGCGCCGAGTGCGGCGCAAGCGCTGCCGGTTGCCGGGTCCTCGATGACATTGTCGAGTGGCGCGAACATGCGGGCTCTTATTTGCCACGGTTGGTGCTGTGTGCGGGCGTAGAGGAACAGGCTGAAACTGTCTTCGGCAAGCGGATAACGATCATTCGCCTCGTCGAAGGCGCTGACGTTCGGACGCGCCGTTGAGAGCGTTTCCACATCCCGGATTTCGGCGACGGCGAAGGCAAGGCCGACGGAAATCCGCACCGGCGCGTGGCAGCGATCGCTCACGCTTTCCGGGCGGAGTGAGGCGCAGGCGGCGATGGTTGCTGCGTCAATGATGGGTCCGACGGCAAGCTGCTGTGGCGCGACGATGCTCGCGCCGGTAACAACGCTGTCTTGGCGCAAGAGGGCCACCTCGACCAGTCCCGCCTTTTCCTCGAAACGCAGGTTGTCGCCCGGCAACTTGCCGAAGATTTCCGATTGTCGACCGAGCACGAAGGCGGTGCCGACATTCGGATGTCCGGCAAAGGGCACTTCGGTCGTGGGCGTGAAAATGCGCACGCGGGCGGTGTTTGCGGGATCGTCCGGTGGAAGAACAAAGGTGACTTCGGAATAGCCGAATTCTGTGGCAATCGCCTGCATTTGACGATCGGTCAGTCCGCGTGCGTCCGGGATCACGGCAAGCTGGTTTCCGGCGAAGCGTTCGGAAGTGAAAACATCGACAGTGACGAAGGAAACGGTTGTCATTGCAGGCTCCTGCTCGATCGAAGCAAGGATTTAGAGCCTTGACCGGCCGTCCGAAACAGCGAACTTGTCTCCCTGACAATTGCAGGCGTTGAGACAAAGGCCCGACGACATCGCTGCCGCCGGGCCTTTTCCTCGCTCCCCTTAACTTCGCGCCGCTCAAGCCGCCTTTTCGAGGTCCTTCTTCCAACTGCCCTTGGCAGCGAGGCTGCACATCTTCGCGCGATGGATGAAGGCGCGCTGGCCGGCGGCGACGTTTTCCGCCTTGCCGTTCCACGCATTAAGCGCCTCTTGTTGCAGGGCGCGGCCATAGGAGAAGGTAAGCTTCCAGGGCAGATCGTGTGCCGTGTTGATGGCGGAGAGATGTGCGGTTGCTTCTTCCGTCGACTGGCCGCCGGAGAGGAAAGCGATGCCGGGAACGGCGGAAGGCACGGTGCGCTTCAGCACCTTGACCGTGCGCTCGGCAACCTCGCTGACGGACGCCTTGCGTGCCTTCTTGCCGTCGATCACCATGCTCGGCTTCAGGATCATGCCTTCGAGCTTCACCCGCGCGTCACCGAGTTCTTCGAAGACGGTGCGCAGTACCCATTCGGTCACTTCTTCCGAGCGCTCGATCGAGTGGTCGCCGGGGGCGCCGTCCATCAGCACCTCCGGCTCGACGATCGGCACGATCTTGGCTTCCTGGCAGAGGGCCGCATAGCGGGCAAGCGCATGGGCATTGGCCTTGATCGCACCCCAGGTAGGAAGGGCGTCCGAGATTGCGATGACGCCACGCCATTTGGCAAAGCGGGCACCGGCCTCGTGATACTTCGCAAGCCGCGCTGCGAGACCATCAAGGCCTTCGGTGATCGTTTCCTTGGCAAAATAGGGCATTGGCTTGGCGCCGGTATCGACCTTGATGCCGGGGATCGAGCCGGACTTGCGGATGATTTCGACCAGCGGCGTGCCGTCCGCCGCTTTCTGGAACAGGGTTTCCTCATAGAGGATGACGCCGGAGATGTATTCGCGCATCGCCTCGTCCGAGCGCAACAGCATCTCGCGATAATCGCGGCGCGAGGTCTCGGTGGATTCCAGTCCAATACTGTCGAAGCGCTTCTTGATTGTTGCGGTCGACTCGTCAGCGGCGAGCAGGCCCCGGCCGTTGGCCACCATCGCAACCGCAATATCTTCCAGTCTATCGCTCATGTTTTTTCTCCTTAGACAGCGCCGATCACCAACGGAGCGGGCGACGAATGAAAACAAGTTCGGTCTGAGGCGCAGATGTGCGTCCGCCGCGTTCCGAATAATGGCGCGATAACAGAAGAAATTGTCCGGGAAAATGGCACGAAAATCGACTAAAACGATTTAAATTATTTTAATCGTTTGAAATATCATAATTATTTTTGCATCTCCGACCCGGGCGCTGTGTCGCCCGGGTCGGAGGCTTGCTTCACTTCTGCTGGTTGAGGATGTCGACACCCGGCAGTGGCTTGCCTTCCATCCATTCGAGGAAGGCGCCGCCGGCCGTCGAAACATAGGTGAAATCGTCCGCGACTTCGGCGTGGTTGAGAGCCGCAACCGTATCACCGCCGCCGGCGACGGAGACGAGCGAGCCGGTCCGGGTGCGGGCCGCCGCATGCTTTGCGGCAGCGACGGTCGCCTTGTCGAACGGTGCGATTTCGAAAGCGCCGAGCGGACCGTTCCACACCAGCGTCTCAGCCCGAGAGATCCAGTCGTTGACCGCGCCGACCGATTTCGGGCCGACATCCAACACCATCGCATCGGTGGGGATCGCCTTGATGTCCACGACTTCGTTGTCAGCACCGGCCTTGAACTCGCGGGCGACGACGCCGTCTTCGGGCAGCACGATGGCGCAGCCGGCGGCAGACGCGGCGGCAATGATCGACTTTGCCGTGTCCGCAAGATCATGCTCGCAGAGCGATTTGCCGACATCGATGCCCTGTGCGGCAAGGAAGGTATTGGCCATGCCGCCGCCGATGACGAGGGCGTCGACCTTCTTCACAAGGTTCTGCAGGAGGTCGATCTTGGTGGAAACCTTGGCGCCGCCGACGATCGCGACGACCGGGCGCTTCGGATTGCCGAGGCCCTTTTCGAGGGCTTCGAGCTCGGCCTGCATGGTGCGGCCCGCATAGGCCGGAAGATGATGCGCGAGCCCCTCGGTCGAGGCATGGGCGCGATGAGCGGCGGAGAAGGCGTCGTTGACATAGATGTCGCCATTGGCCGCCAGCGCCGTGACGAAAGCCGGATCGTTCTTTTCCTCGCCCTTGTGGAAGCGGGTGTTTTCAAGCAGGAGCACGTCACCGTCGTTCATCTCGGCAATGGCATTGGTGGCCTTGTCGCCGATGCAGTCGGCGGCGAAATGAACGCGCTGGTCGAGAATTTCCTCAACGGCGGGCGCGATTGCCTTCAGCGACATGTCGGCGACCGGTTCGCCCTTCGGACGGCCGAAATGGGCAAGCAGGATGACCTTGGCGCCCTTTTCGGAAAGCTCGCGGATGGTCGGGGCAACGCGCTCGATGCGGGTCGTATCGGTCACCTGGCCATCCTTGACCGGCACGTTGAGATCGACGCGCACCAGTACGCGCTTGCCGGCGATGTCGGTCAGATCGTCGAGAGTCTTGAAAGTCATCAGATAGTCTCCGGTGATAGTCTCTGGAAAAGGGTAGGGTAGTCGATGACGAGGCCGTTTTCGTCCACCGGCAGGTCGGCCGTGAAGCTTCCATCCTCTGCCTCGAAGCGGTAGAGCTTGCCGTTCTCGAGGCAGGTGTAATGCTGGCCGTCGACCGTGGGTTCGAAGGTGTCGAACGGCACAAAGAGCATCTTGAGCTTTGTCGTACCGGCTTTCCGGTTGAGGTTGAGCCTGCGGATCGGGAGCGTGTTGGTGAAGGGTGTGCCGGCCAGGTCGATGTCGATGCAGCCGTCGAATTCAGGGAGGGCGACGCCGTTGAGGTCGCGCCAATGCCCCTGGCGGTCCGAGAGCAGATGCAATGTTTTGCCGTCCGTCGTTTCGATCAGGAACGACATCACCTGCCAGTGCGCGTCGCAATCGATCCGGTAACGCAGGCCATAAGGACGGCCGCCGCGCTCGCCGATGACGACGCTTTCGGCGCGGATCGCCGCGCCGGCCGTTGCTTCGAGTGCCCTGAGGCAAAGATGTTCGAGCCCTTCCCCCTCGAGCGGGCGCCATCGCACCGTCGTTGAGGAAAGGGCCCGAAACATCGGTCTTACAGGAGCTTGCCGAGGGCGACCGCCGTGTCCGCCATGCGGTTCGAGAAGCCCCACTCGTTGTCGTACCAGGACAGGATCGACACGAACTTGCCCTCCATCACCTTGGTCTGATCCATGTGGAAGATCGAGGAATGCGGGTCATGGTTGAAGTCGGCGGAGACGTTCGGCTGAAGCGTATAGCCGAGAATGCCCTTGAGCGGACCGTCGGCGGCAGCCTTGATGGCCGCGTTGACCTCCTCCTTGGTCGTCTCGCGCTTGGCGACGAACTTGAGATCGACGACCGAGACATTCGGGGTCGGCACGCGCATGGAGACACCGTCAAGCTTGCCCTTCAGTTCCGGCAGCACGAGGCCGACGGCCTTGGCAGCACCCGTCGAGGTCGGGATCATCGACAGCGCCGCCGCACGCGCACGGTAGAGATCCTTGTGCATCTGGTCGAGCGACGGCTGGTCGTTGGTATAGGAGTGGATCGTCGTCATCATGCCGTGGTCGATGCCGATGGCGTCGTGCAGCACCTTGGCGACCGGCACTAGGCAGTTGGTCGTGCAGGATGCGTTGGAGATGACGAGGTGTTCCTTCGTCAGCTTGTCATGGTTGACGCCGTAGACGACGGTCAGGTCGGCGCCGTCGGCCGGGGCCGAGACGATGACGCGCTTGGCGCCGGCTTCGAGATGGGCGGCCGCCTTATCGCGGGCGGTGAAGATGCCGGTGCACTCCATCGCGATATCGACGCCGAGTTCCTTGTGCGGCAGTTCAGCCGGGTTGCGGATGGCGGTTACCTTGATCGGCTTGCCGTTGTTGATGACGATGGCGTCGCCCTCGACCTTCACGTCTGCCGGGAACCGGCCGTGGATGGAATCGAAGCGCAGCAGGTGCGCATTCGTCTCTACCGGGCCGAGATCGTTGATGGCGACGACTTCGATGTCGGTGCGGCCGGATTCGACGATCGCGCGGAGCACGTTGCGGCCGATGCGGCCAAAACCGTTGATAGCGACTTTCACTGTCATGTCGGGTCTCTCCCTGTCAGAATGGCATTGTACGGAAAGAGGGCGCCCTTTGGGAGCGCCCTCGGGCTTGATCAGGACAGTTTGGCTTCTGCAGCCGCTACGACGGCTTCCGGCGTGATGCCGAAATGTCTGTAGAGGTCCTTGTAGGGACCGGAAGCGCCGAAGCTCGACATGCCGATGAACGTGCCATCGGTGCCGATGAAGTGATCCCACCCCTGCCGGATGCCGGCCTCGACGGCGATCTTGACCGGCGAAGTGCCGATGATCGCCCGCTGGTAATCTTCGCTCTGTTCGGCAAAAAGCTCGAAGCAGGGAACCGACACGACGCGCGTCGAAACACCCTTGGTGGTGAGCGTCTGGCAGGCCTTGACGGCGATCTCGACTTCCGAGCCGGTGGCGAAGATCGTCACCTCGGCATCGCTTGCGGAGATCAGGTCATAGGCGCCGCGGGCGCAGAGGTTCGTTTCCTCATATTCGGTGCGCACCGCCATCAGGTTCTGGCGGGTCAGCGCAATGCCGGACGGGCGGTTGTGGTTTTCGAGCGCAAGCTGCCAGCATTCGGCCGTTTCGGTCGCGTCGGCGGGACGGAACATCAGCAGGTTCGGAATGGCGCGCAGCGCAGCCATGTGCTCGACCGGCTGGTGGGTCGGGCCGTCTTCGCCGAGACCGATGGAATCGTGCGTCAGCACGTGGATGACGCGAATGCCCATCAGCGCGGCGAGGCGGATCGACGGGCGGCAATAATCCGAGAAGATCAGGAAGCCGCCGGAATAGGGGATGAGACCGCCGTGTAGCGCCATGCCGTTCATCGCCGCCGCCATGCCGTGCTCGCGTACGCCATAGTGGATGTAGCGGCCGGAGAAGTTATCCGGCGTGATCGAATGGGTCTGGCTGGTCTTGGTGTTGTTCGAGCCGGTAAGGTCGGCAGAGCCGCCGACCGTCTCGGCGAGAACGCCGTTGATGACTTCGAGCGCGTCCTCGGAGGCCTTGCGGGTTGCGGGCGACGGCTTGGTCTCGGCGAGTTTCTGCTTGTAGGCGCTGATTGCGGAGGCAAGGCCGCCTTCGAGTTCGCCGGCGAAGCGCCGGATGAACTGTGCCTTCTTCTCGGTCTCGGTCTTTTCCAGGCGCTCTTCCCAGTCTTTCCGCACCTTGGTCGAGCGAAGGCCGGCGAGGCGCCAGGCGTCGAGCACGTCCGAGGGAACAGTGAAGGCCTGGGCTTCCCAGCCAAGCGCCTTGCGGGTCGCGGCGATTTCGTCGGCGCCGAGCGGCGAACCATGGACCTTGTGCGTACCGGCCTTGTTCGGGGCGCCGAATCCGATGACGGTCTTGCAGGCGATCATCGTCGGCTTGTCGGACTTCTGGGCCTGTTCGATCGCTGCAGCAATCGCATCCGGATCATGGCCGTCGACTGCGATGGTGTTCCAGTTGCAGGCGCGGAAGCGCGCGTGCTGGTCGGTCGAATCCGCGATCGAGATCGGGCCGTCGATCGAGATGTTGTTGTCGTCCCAGAAGACGATCAGCTTGTTGAGCTTGAGGTGGCCGGCCAGCGCGATCGCTTCCTGGCTGACGCCTTCCATGAGGCAGCCGTCGCCGGCGAGCACGTAGGTATAGTGCTCCATCAGGTCGCTGCCGAATTCGTCACGCAGCTTGCGTTCGGCGATCGCCATGCCGACCGAATTGGCAAGACCCTGGCCGAGCGGACCCGTGGTGGTCTCGATGCCGGCCGCATGGCCGTATTCCGGGTGGCCGGCCGTGCGCGAGCCAAGCTGGCGGAAGTTCTTGATCTCGTCGATGGTGATGTCCTCGTAGCCCGTAAGATAGAGCAGCGAGTAAAGCAGCATCGAGCCGTGGCCAGCCGAAAGCACGAAACGGTCGCGGTTGGGCCAGGCGGGGTTCTTGGGGTCGAAGTTCAGGTACCGCGTGAAGAGCACGGTTGCGATATCGGCAGCGCCCATTGGGAGACCCGGGTGGCCGGAATTTGCCTTCTCGACGGCGTCCATGGAGAGGAAGCGGATCGCATTTGCCATCCGATCGTGTTTTTCGCGAGAGATCATGACTGTTCCGTTTGAGTTCGGTGGCCAGGGACGGTCTCTATCCTCCAAGACCGTGTGAGAAGCGGCAGACACATAGCAGGTGCTCCACGCGAGTCAATAAATACGGGCCTTCCGCGGCCAAATGGCGACGTGCTTTTCGATATCGTTTCTTGTGCGGCAGCCTACAGTATGAGTGCGATTGCTCGGGAGCAATGATCCACAGCTTCCGACGGCGTTTTGCCGCACGGGGCATTGTTGAGACTTGTATAATGGGTTTAAAAAGAACCGAGGCGAAGCAGCGGACTGCGTCTGGCGATTCGGCTCTTCCGGAGCGCCGCGTTCGGAGAACGCGCAGACGACCCTACAGCGCCGCGCGCCCAATCGGGCGCGGTAAGGTCGCTGTAGCGCTTTGAAATGCTGCATGATTTTGTCCTTAAATCGATTTCGATTTGAGGAATCATGCAGCGGCAGATTGATTTAGGGCGGGGCGGAAATCCGCTTCACACTTTTTCCTCATCCCGCTCTAGAGAGGTATCGGGAGCATGCCGGCAAAGACGGTCAAAGCGGCGATCGAGGAGCTACGGAACGCGGTCCAGTCGCTCGAGGGCGCGATCGACGGTCGTTTCGACAAGGAAAGGGATTTGAGTGAGTTCGAAGGCGAGGTGCGGCGGGTCAACACCGACCGGGCGCGGCTGGCACAGGAACTCGACCAGTCCCAGTTTCGAGCCAACCGGCTGGAAGAGGTCAACCGCGAAGTGTCCCGTCGCCTGGTGACGGCGATGGAAACCATTCGAGCGGTGTTGGATCGTTGAGGTTTACGCGATGGCGCAGGTAACGGTGACGATCGACGGCAAGGCTTACCGGATGGCCTGCGAGGAAGGGCAAGAAGACCACCTGAGCGACCTCGCGGCGAGATTCGATCAATATGTGGCCCACCTTAAGGGACAGTTCGGAGAAATCGGCGACCTGCGACTGACGGTGATGGCCGGCATCATGGTCATGGATGAACTCAGCGAGGTCAATCGCCGGCTCAAGAGCCTCGAGACGGAAATGAACAATCTGACGAGTGGCCGCGACGTGGCGCTTTCCGAGCAGGCGAAGAGCGAGGAGGCGTTGGCCTCGGCGCTGAGCGAAGTGACCGCCCAGATCCACAACATCGCAGCCAAGCTCAATGGTCGCGCCGGTATTCCGGCCAACTGATCGTCTTTAAAAAACACCTCTGGCGAAAACGGCAAAGAGCCTCTATATCTGAGCGCGCGGTCTGCGCTTCCCGACAGGAACCACAATCCCCGGGGCCATACACGATCTCAAGGGAGTTGTCCCTGGCCGAACTCGTGGGTTCGGACACACGGCGCCCACCTACTTTGTAGGCACCCGGGATCGTAAACAATCCACCGGTCGTCGTGGATCGCACCTTTTCCTTCTCGTGGCAGATCATCAAGTGCCCAAAAAGGCGCTGCGGATGGCATCAGCCATCGCATCGATCGTCGGTGATCGATTTTCCGGCCTGGTGCGCAGCACGACGTTCGACATGTCGATGATGCCAAAACCGTCGTCCTCGGTCAGTTCGCGACAGCCGGGCGGTATGGCGCTGCGCGACAGCGGCGCGATCGCAAGACCGGAAACGACGGCCGCGATCAGACCGCCGCTCGTTCGGCTGACATAGGCGACGCGACTGCGCCTTCCACGCCTCTTCAGATTCTGCATCGCCAGATCATCGCACCATCCGCCCGTGGCGTATGTGTATGTGGCTATAGGCAGAGGCTGCCGCTCATGTGTGCCGTGTTGATCCGAGGTTACCCAGACAGTGGGGTCGACCATGAGGACCTCGTTCTTGGTTCGCCCGCCCGGCTCGAAAACGACAGCAATGTCGATCTCGCCTGCCTCAAGGGCTGCCCGATTGGACATCGAGGTACCCTGTTGCACCGTGACCTCCACGCCGGGGTGTATGGCGGCGAACGCGCCCAACGCTCTTGGAAGGGTGGAGTTGATATACTCCTCGGGAATCCCGATCCTGACCGAACCGTCCAGTGCGGGCTGGCGCATGGCGGCCGCAGTATCATCGAGGAGCGCCACGATGCGCCGCGCATTGTCGACAAGGCGCCGGCCTTGCGTCGTCAGCGCGACCCCGCGCGAATGTCGGTCGAAAAGCGTGTCGCCGAGCGCATCTTCAAGCTTCTTGATCTGCATGCTCACGGCTGACTGGGTGCGCCCGACGCTGTCGGCCGCCTTGGTCAGATTGCCGGCGTCGGCAACCGCAAGGAAGGTTCTCAGGAGGTCGCTGTCGAGCGGAAGAGACATTTCATAGCCATCAGAAAATCTGATGGTAGTTATGTTTGCAATTCGTTTGCCGGATGTCAACGGAGGGTGGAGAATTCAACACTGTCGAGCGCCTTGCGGAGTCCCGCTCATGAGTGTGCCCTTCCTTGCCGGTTCCGCCGGCCTCTCCTTCGCCACGCAACTGCGCGGGCTTTTTGCGCGCTGGCGCGCGTGGCAGACCTCATACGCTGCGCCGTGTTGCGAGGCACCGTGGCACAATCCGCGATTGCTCAGCGACGCTGGACTGTCGGACGAGCCCGGAAGACTTCCGGACCTCGACGCCACGCGCCTGGAGTCGGTCTATCGTTCCCACTGGATGTTGTGAAGCAGATCGAGCCTTGCCGCGCGAAAGATGGCTTCCGCGAGATTGCTCGCCTGAAGCTTTCGCATCGCCTCATCGAGCGCGCTGTTGATGCGTTCCATCGGAATGTCGGTCTCACGCACCATGTCCTGCCTGGTCCTGCCGCAGGCGGCCAGCGTGAGGCAACGCAGTTCGAGGGGATCGAGTTGGTTCATCTTGTCTGTCCGCCCACTCTCACCCATTAAGGCCCCGCCGCCGCATCTTTTCGCGCGAATTGGACTCTGCTAATTATTTGAAAACGCAAACTTATTTGCACGCTGAGGGTGACGTGCGAAAGCGGAACCACGCGCGGTGATGAATGCAGCCCTAATGCTGTGCCGAAATGGGAAAGGCGCACAGGATTGTCGCTACCTGCATGTTTCCTTAGATCGTAGCCAATTAAGGATAAAAGACGCGCGGCGCTGTAGGGTTGCAAAAGCGGCGGCGGCGTGGTTCCAGCTACTGGATGCATTGCGCTATGAAGGGCACGAACCCGCAGGAAGAGGTCGTCGGATGTCACCGAAGGATTTGAAGGCAGCGCTTAGAAAGGAACGCCTGGCACTGCGTGATGAAATGCCGTTGGAGGTGCGCATCGAGGCGAGCCTGTCCATGGCCGACCACGCCGGCGATATCATCGCTCTCGATCCCGGCCACGTCGTCTCCGGTTTCTGGCCGATTCGGTCGGAAGCGGACATCCGTCCGCTGATGGTGCGGCTCAAGGACCGCGGCGCCCGGCTCTGCCTGCCGGTGATCGTGGACAAGAAGACCATTGTCTTTCGCGAACTCGTCGACGGCGTGGCGGTGGTCGGAACCGGCTTCGGCACGACCGGCCCCGGGCCGGATGCGCCCGAACTCGATCCCGATATCATGCTCGTGCCGCTTTCCGCCTTCGATTCGGCCGGGCACCGGATCGGCTATGGCGCCGGCTATTATGACCGCGCAATCGACCGATTGCGCCGCAAAGGTCACATTCCGCGACTGATCGGGATTGCTTTCGACTGCCAGGAAGTGGCATCAGTGCCGGCTGAACCGCACGACGTCGCGCTGGACGCTGTGCTGACGGAGAGCGGTTTTCGGCATTTCAGACAGGATTGAATGGGTATGCGGCTTCTTTTTCTGGGAGATATGGTTGGCAAGACGGGCCGCACGGCGGTCTGGGAGCGCCTTCCCGGATTGGTCGGCGACCTGAAGCTCGACTTCGTCATCGTCAACGGTGAGAACGCCGCCGGCGGCTTCGGCATCACCGAAGACATCTTCCTGGAAACGATCAATGCCGGCGCCGACGTGGTGACGACCGGCAACCATGTCTGGGACCAGAAGGAAGCGGTGGTCTTCTGCGAGAGGCATGAACAGTTCCTGCGCCCTGCCAACTATCCGGCCGGAACGCCGGGGCGTGGCTCCAATCTCTTCTTTGCCCGTAATGGCGCCCGTGTGCTGGTCGCCAACGTCATGGGGCGGGTTTTCATGCATCCCGAACTCGATGATCCCTTCAAGGCCGCCGAGGCGATCCTCGACGCCTGTCCGCTCGGGGAGCAGGCCGACGCCATCGTCTTCGACTTCCATGCCGAGGCCACCAGCGAAAAGCAGTGCTTCGGACACTTCGTCGATGGCCGCGCCAGCCTCGTGGTCGGAACCCACACCCATGTCCCGACCGCCGACCACCAGATCCTCAACGGTGGCACCGCCTATATCAGCGATGCCGGAATGTGCGGCGACTTTGACTCGTCGCTCGGCATGGACAAGGAAGAGCCGCTCAACCGGTTCATCTCCAAGATGCCGAAGGGCCGCTTCGAGGCGGCTTCCGGCCCGGCAACCATCTGCGGCGTTGGCGTCGAGATTTCCGATCGCACCGGCCTCGCGGAGAAGATCGCGCCGCTGCGGCTCGGTCCGAGGCTCGGCGAAACGATCCCCGAGTTCTGGTCGTAAACCGGGCGCTGCGCGCGCGAGCCTGCATTTTTCCGCTCGATTCTTGCGCTTGCCGCGGCGGTTTGCGACGGTCGTATCGTCTTCCTGGAATTGCGTTTTTTCAAGTGACAGTCCTGCCAAATGGTGGCAGGTTAGCGTCAAAATCAGAGCCGCACGGGATGCGGCCGCTGTTTTGCAAGTTTTCCATTTAGTGCCGCCCGGACGCTCCTGCTTCGGGTTTCAGTGTCGCCAGCCCGAACGTTGAGATCCGGGCGAATTCGGCTTTCAAGTGCTTTCGGAGGACGTGCATGTTGCCAAAGTGGCCGTTGCCCGCGATCTTCAGCGTTTCGTTCTTTCTTTTCGCCGCATCGCTTGCGGCAGCCCAGAACGCACCGCCGGCGCCGACTGTAACCGTCGCCAAGCCGGTCGTGCGCGACGTGATCGACGCTGACGAATTCATTGGTCGCTTCGAGCCTGTCGACGAGGTCGCCATCCGGTCTCGTGTCGGCGGTTATCTCGATGAGGTCTTTTTTACTGACGGGGCATTGGTGAAGAAAGGCGACAAGCTTTTCGTCATCGACCAGCGACCGTTCCGCACCGCTCTCTCCCAGGCGGAAGCCTCGCTGGAAGCGGCGCGTTCGACACTTGAATTCGCGGAGACCACGTTCAAGCGGACGGAATCGCTCGCCGGAAGCGGCACGCTCTCCGTGTCCAGGCTCGATGACGACCGCCGTGCGCTGCTCGCAGCGCAGGCGAATGTACGTGGCGCCGAGGCGGCCGTCGAGCGGGCCAAGCTCGATCTCGAGTATACGACGATCACCGCGCCGTTGAGCGGCCGCGTCGATCGACGCCTGATCTCGCCAGGCAACCTCGTCCAGGCGGATCAGACGGTGTTGACGACCATCGTTTCGCTCGACCCGATCGACTTCTATTTCGATGTCGACGAGCGCCGCCTGCTTTCCTACGCCAGGACCGCTCGAGAACGCGGCAGTGCGCTCCAGGAGGGTGGCGGCGCGCTCACCGTGCGGGTGACGATCGCCGACGCCACCGAACCGCCCTTCGAAGGCAAGCTCGATTTCTCGGAAAACAGGGTGGACAACCAGACGGGCACGATGCGTGTGCGTGCCCGGTTCGCGAACCCGAACTTCATCCTCCAGCCGGGGCTCTTTGGGCGTGTGGAAGTGGAAGGCTCGAACACCTACAAGGCGATCCTTATTCCTGATGAGGCGATCGCCGCCGACCAGAACGAACGCGTCGTCTACGAGGTCGGCCAGGATGGCAGCGTCGTGACCAAGCCCGTGCGCCTCGGACCGCGACTGCATGGCTACCGGGTCATTCGGAGCGGTATGACGGGAGACGAGACGATCATCGTCAATGGTACCGTGCGCGTGAGGCCGGGCGTAAAAGTGAAGCCAGAGCTCGTCGTGCTGCCGCAGGAGGCAGCGCAAGCGGCGGAGAGCGCCCAATGAGATTCGCGCATTTTTTCGTCGACAGGCCGATCTTCGCTTCGGTGCTCTCGATCGTGCTGCTGATCGTTGGCGGCATTGCCTATTTTCAGTTGCCGGTGGCGCAATACCCGGAAATCGCCCCACCCACCATCGTCGTGCGCGCTTCCTATCCGGGCGCCGATGCCGATACCGTCGCCAACACGGTCGCCACGCCGCTCGAGCAGGAGATCAACGGCGTCGAAAACATGCTCTACATGTCGTCCTACTCGACCGCCGACGGTTCGATGGCGCTGACGATCACCTTCGAGTTGGGTACGGACCTCGATCAGGCGCAGGTGCTGGTGCAAAATCGCGTCTCGATCGCCGAGCCCCGCCTTCCCGAGGAGGTTCGGCGCATCGGCATCACCACGACCAAAAGCTCGCCTGACCTGATGATGGTCGTTCACTTGCTTTCGCCGAACGACCGCTACGACCAGCTCTATGTCTCCAACTACGCCCGCACGCGCATCCGCGACATCCTCGTTCGGCTGGACGGCGTCGGTGACGTTATCCTGTTCGGCGAGCGAGAATATGCGCTCCGCGTCTGGCTCGATCCGCAGAAACTCTCCGCCTACGGCATGACAGCGGGCGACGTCGTCGAGGCGCTGCGCCAGCAGAACGTCCAGGTCTCGGGCGGCGCGATCGGCGGCCCGCCGATCGCGGGCGACAATGCCTTCGAATATACGGTCACCACAGACGGCCGTTTCAGCGACGCACGACAGTTCCGCTACGTGATCGTCAAGGCCACGGAAGATGGCAGGCTTGTGCAGTTGCAGGATGTCGCCCGCGTCGAGCTTGGCGCCCGCGAATACGTCAGAAACAGCTACCTGAACGGCAGCCCCGCCGTCGCGCTCGGCATCTTCTCGCGCCCTGGTACCAACGCGCTTGCCGCGGCGGAAGCAATCCAGGCGACGATGACGGAGCTCTCGAAGGATTTCCCGGAGGGGCTGGAATACCGGATCATCTACAATCCGACTGAGTTCATCGCGGAGTCCATTAATGAGGTCTACAAGACGATCGGCGAGGCCGCGATCCTCGTGGCCCTCGTCGTGATCGTTTTCCTGCAGTCTTGGCGCACGGCGATCATTCCGATCGTCGCCATCCCCGTCTCGCTGATCGGTACGTTCGCGCTGCTTTTCGCCTTCGGCTTCTCGCTGAACATGCTGACGCTCTTCGGGCTGGTGCTTGCGATCGGCATCGTCGTTGATGACGCGATCGTCGTCGTCGAGAACGTCGAGCGCAATCTCGAGAAAGGCATGACACCGAGGGAGGCGGCGCATGTGACGATGGACGAAGTGGGCGCGGCGGTGATCGCGATTTCGCTCGTCTTGACGGCGGTGTTCGTGCCGACCGCCTTCATCCCGGGCATAGCCGGCCAGTTCTATCTGCAATTCGCCGTAACAATCGCGGTCGCGACGGTGATCTCCGCGATCAATTCGCTGACGCTCTCGCCGGCGCTTGCCGCCGTTCTGCTGCGGCCGCATGAGAACCATGAGCATGAGAGCCGCAATCCGCTGACGCGGCTCGGCCGGGCTTTCGCCAACGGCTTCAACCGCGGCTTTGACCGGATGGCCGATGGCTACAAATGGGTGGTGGGTCACCTCGTCAGGACACGGTTGGCGATTGGCGCCTCGCTCGTCGTCTTCGCCGCTCTTCTTGGCGCCACTTGGTACATGGCGCAGGCCGTGCCCCGCGGCTTCATCCCGACGATGGACCAGGGCTATGCCATTGTCGTCATCCAGCTCCCGGATGGCGCATCGCTCGCGCGAACCGACGCGGTGGTGCAGCGTGCATCCGCGATGATCCGCGAGGTGCCGGGCGTCCGCGACGCGGTCGCCTTTGCCGGCTTTAGCGGTGCGACTTTCACCAACGCGTCCAATTCCGGCGTCATCTTCACGCCCTTCGACAGTTTCGAGGAAAGGCTCGAGCATAACCAGAGCGCGAGCCAGATCATCGGCGAGATCTTCGGCGCGATGCAGAGCATCCAGGAGGCCTTCATCATCGCCATTCCACCGCCGTCGGTGCGCGGTATCGGCAATTCCGGCGGCTTCAAGATGCAGATTATGGACCGCCAGAACGCTGACATGGGCCGGGCACTGGCGCTCGCCCGCCAGATGATGGGGGCAGCCAGCCAGACCGAAGGGTTGACCGGCGTATTCACTACCTTCTCGGACTCCAGCCCGCAGTTCTTCCTGGCGATCGACCGCGACAAGGCACGGGCGCTAAACGTGCCGATCCCGAATATCTTCGAGACGCTCTCGATCAACCTCGGCACGTCCTACGTCAACGACTTCAACGCATTCGGTCGCGTCTACCAGGTGCGCGCCCAGGCCGATCAGCAATATCGCGTGGAACGAGACGATATCCTCGCTCTGAAGGTGCGTTCTGCGTCAGGTGCGCTGGTACCGCTCGGCACGCTCGTCGAGATCCGCGATACCAGCGGGCCGTCGCTCGTTCAGCGCTACAACATGTATGTTTCCGTGCCGCTCCAGGGCAATCCGGCGCCCGGCGTCTCCACCGGCACGGCGCTCGACAAGATGGAGCAGCTCGCCGCCCAGATGCTGCCGCAGGGCACGACCTTCGAGTGGACAGAGCTTGCCTTCCAGGAGCGCCAGACCGGCAATACCGCCGTCTTCATCTTTACGCTCTCGGTGATCTTCGTCTTCCTCGCGCTGGCCGCGCAATATGAGAGCTGGGTGTTGCCGCTGGCGATCATCCTGATCGTCCCGCTTGCCGTTCTCGCCGCGCTTCTCGGCGTTTCCATCCGAGGGTTCGACAACAACGTGCTCACGCAGATCGGCCTTATCGTGCTGATCGGCCTCGCAGCGAAAAACGCGATCCTGATCGTCGAATTCGCCCGCCAGGGCGAGGAGGAGGGCAAGACGCCGGTCGAGGCGGCGATCGACGCGAGCCGGATCAGGCTGCGTCCAATCCTGATGACCGCCTTTGCCTTCATTCTCGGCGTCGTGCCGCTGGTGATCGCAACTGGTCCCGGCGCCGAAATGCGCCAGTCGCTCGGCACGGCGGTCTTTTCCGGCATGCTCGGCGTTACGCTCCTCGGTCTGTTCCTGACGCCTGTGTTCTATGTGGCGCTGCGCTCGCTTGGCCGAAAACGCGTGAGGGCTGTCGAGGAAGCACCGGGCGCCCCTGCAGAGTGAGTGGGTCTTGCCGGTCCTGCGCCACGGTTCCGCGCCCACTGCATGTTTCCTTAAATCGTCTCCGATTTAAAGATAAAAACATGCAGCAATTCAAAGTGCTACAGCGTCCTTTGTGCGTCTGAAAGACGCACGGCGCTGTAGGACGCATTCGGTCCCTGCGTTCGAGAAATGCGGACAATGACGCGATTGTGAGCGCCAGCGCCAGTTTGGCGCTGGACGGGACCGCGACCTTGAATAATCCTGCCACCCGCCAGATCACGATGACTTTAGGTCTTATCAACCTAAAGTCATAACCGTGCTCGATTCTAATGAGTTAGAGCGGGATGCGGGCGGAAAACCGCGCACACTTTCCCTCATCCGGCTCTAAAAACGCGTGTGAGAGGTGAAGGATGCTGCTCCGATACCTTGCCTACACCCTGGCTGCCATCTGGCTGATCCATACGTTCTGGCCGGAACATGCGCATGCGCAGCAGCCTTCACCGCCAGTGAGCCAATGCCAGGCGATCGCGGAAGCCACGCCGAAAGCGACATTCGCCCGCTTCGCAGTTCCGGGGGCAATGCGGGTGAGCGCGGCCGATAGCGAGGTCAACATAACCTATCTCGGCCACTCGACATTCCTGATCGAAACGCCGGACGGTATTTCGATCGCCACGGACTATAACGGCTGGTTCCAGACTTCGGCGCCACCTACCGTGGTGACGATGAACAAGGCCCATTCCAGTCACTACACGCTGACGCCAGATCCGGGCATTCGCCACGTCCTGCACGGCTGGAGCGACAATGGCGAGGCGGCCGACCACGATCTCGTCGTCGGCGATGCCTATATCCGCAATGTCGTGACGGACATACGCTCCGGCTTCGAGGGTATGGAGCCCAATGGCAATTCGATTTTCATCTTCGAGGTCGCGGGGCTCTGCATCGGCCATCTCGGCCATCTGCACTACGAACTCGACGACAGCCACTACCGCCAGATCGGCCGGCTCGACGTGCTGATGGTTCCAGTCGACGGTGGCCTGACCATGGGCGCCGAAAGCATGAGCCGTGTCGTGTCGCGACTGCGCGCGGCGCTGATCCTGCCGATGCACCGGCCGCCGTTGATCAACGACTTTCTGGCAATGTTCGGCGACGACTACGACAAGAGCTTCGCCACCGGCCCGAGCGTCAAGGTTTCTCTGCGTTCCCTGCCGAGCAAACCGCTGATCCACGTCCTCCAGGGGATGTGAGACATTTGCCTATCCGAGGCGCGCTTGCTGCGCCTTGCCGGCGCCGGATTTCCTCTCCCTGAAAAGACCCGGCCCCTGCTGGACGGGACGTGGCAATAAAACTATAAGGCGCCCCATCCCGATAATTCATGCATGCAGAGGGCGCCATGGCTGGCCATTCACAGTTCAAGAACATCATGCACCGCAAGGGCCGTCAGGATGCGGTGCGCTCGAAAATGTTTTCCAAGCTCGCGCGCGAGATCACCGTTGCCGCAAAGTCGGGCATGCCTGACCCGGCGATGAACCCGCGCCTCAGGCTGGCGATCCAGAACGCCAAGGCCCAGTCGATGCCGAAGGACAACATCGAGCGGGCGATCAAGAAGGCGTCGGGTGGCGATGCGGAGAACTACGAGGAAGTTCGCTACGAGGGCTACGGTCCGGGCGGCGTCGCTGTCATCGTCGAGGCGCTGACCGACAACCGCAACCGCACCGCCTCCAATGTGCGCTCGACCTTCACCAAGGCTGGCGGCGCACTTGGCGAAACCGGCTCGGTTTCCTTCTCCTTCGATCGCGTGGGCGAAATCACCTACAAGCTTTCCGTCGGCGATTCCGACAAGGTCATGGAAGCGGCCATCGAAGCAGGTGCCGATGATGTGACGACGGACGAGGATGGCCACACGATCATCTGCGGCTTTGAGAATATTGGCGAAGTCTCCAAGACCCTCGAAGAGGTCCTCGGCGAAGCGGAAACCGTCAAGGCGATCTGGAAGCCTCAGAACACTGTGCCGGTCGACGAGGAAAAGGCACAGTCGCTAATGAAGCTGATCGACAATCTCGAAGACGATGACGACGTTCAGAACGTCTATTCGAACTTCGAGGTTTCCGACGAGGTGCTGGCAAGGCTTTCCGCCTGACGTTTCTTTTGATCTACGAAACGACCCGCGCTCCAAAATGGAGCGCGGGTCTTTTTTGTTTCAGCCGTGCCGAGAAGGCGACGATCTTTCAGGCGGCCACAGCGAGATGACGGTGCGCTTCGCCAAACAGCCTCAACGAATGCAGCCGCGCCTCCATATCGAAGATCGGCATGGAGATGATCAACTCGTCGGCATCGGTCTGCTCGATGAACGCCCGGATGTTGCTGCGGATGGTTTCAGGACCGCCGACGACCGCGTAGCTCATCGCGTGGTCGACGAAGATCTTTTCGTCGTCGCTCCAAAGCCCCTCCATGGATTTGACCGGCGGCGGAAAGCGTCCGCGGGCATTGCGGCGCAGTGCCACGAAGGATTGCTGCATCGAGGTAAAGAGATAGTTCGCCTCCTCGTCGGTATCGGCGGCGACGCCCATGACGCCGACCATCACATGCGGCTTGTCGAGCTCAGGCGACGGCGTGAAGCGCTCGCGGTAGATTTCGAGGGCGGTGAGCAGCATGTCGGGTGCGAAATGCGAGGCGAAAGCGAAGGGGAGGCCGAGCATGCCGGCGAGGTGAGCGCTGAAGTGGCTGGAACCGAGCAGCCAGATCGGCACATTGGAATCGGCGCCGGGGACCGCGATGATCTTCTGGTCTTCGGTGACCGGGCCGAGCAGCGCCTGGAGCTCCACGACATCGTTCGGGAAATTGTTGGCGCTCGTCTCCATGTTGCGCCGGAGCGCCTGTGCCGTTCTCATGTCGGTGCCGGGCGCGCGGCCGAGGCCAAGGTCGATGCGGCCTGGATAGAGCGCGGCGAGCGTGCCGAATTGCTCGGCGATGACGAGGGGCGAATGATTGGGCAGCATGATTCCACCCGAGCCGACGCGGATCGATCGTGTCGCCGACGCCACGTGGGAAATGACGAGCGACGTCGCTGCGCTGGCGATTCCCTTCATTCCGTGATGTTCGGCGAGCCAGAAGCGCTTGTAACCGTTCTCCTCTGCGGCCATTGCCAGCCGGCGCGAGTTTTCGAGCGACTGGGCGACGCTGCCGCCCTCGGTAATCGGCGACAGGTCGAGAACGGAGAACGGGATCATGGCAAGACCTTCAATTAAGAGAAATTGATCGATCGCAATGTAGGTTCAAGTTTCTTAAAGCCAAGAGTGGCACTGCATGTTTCCTTAAATCGTAACCGATTTAAGGACAAAAACATGCAGCAATTCAAAGCGCTCCAACGTCCTTTGTGCGTCTGAAAAGACGCACCACGCTGTAGGCCGTTTTCGCCACTGCGCCGACCATTCCTGTGTAATGTTTTTGTTTTGTTCACTTTTTGCTGGCAGCGTCTGGCTGACCGACATAGGGTGAGGCATGCAGAATACGATTCGCATCATCGGCATCGATCCGGGCCTTCGGCGCACCGGGTGGGGCGTCATCGAAACCTTGGGCAATTCGCTGCGTTTCGTAGCCTCCGGCACGGTCACGTCGGACGGCGAAATGGATCTTGCATCACGCCTTTGCCAATTGCATGACGGGCTTGCCGACGTCGTGCACAGCTACCAGCCGCATGAGGCCGCCGTGGAGCAGACCTTCGTCAACAAGGACGCGACAGCGACACTTAAGCTCGGCCAGGCACGCGGCATCGCCATGCTGGTTCCGGCTCGTGCGGGTCTCAGAGTGGCGGAATATGCGCCGAATGCGGTGAAGAAAGCGGTGATCGGCGTCGGTCATGGTGAGAAGCAGCAGATCCACATGATGCTGAAGGTGCTGATGCCGAAGGTTCAGTTCAAGGGCAACGATGCCGCCGATGCGCTCGCAATCGCCATCTGCCACGCGCACAACCGGCAGGCGATCACCAGCCGGCTTGCGGCGCTTGCGGGGTAGGGCCATCTATCGGAATCTGTTTAAACGGCAACGGTCCAAATCCATCCAGAAAGACAAGGTCAGATGATCGGCAAGCTCAAGGGCACCATTGACGAGATCGGCGAGGATCACGTCGTTCTCGACGTGCATGGCGTCGGATATGTCGCCCATTGTTCTGCGCGGACTCTCGGCAAGCTCGGATCGGCGGGCGAAGCGGCGATGCTTTTTATCGAGACCTATGTGCGCGAGGATCAGCTCAAGCTTTTTGGCTTTCTGACGGCCATCGAGCGTGAGTGGTTCCGCCTGCTCCAGAGCGTCCAGGGCGTGGGGTCCAAGGTAGCGCTTGCGGTGCTTTCGACGCTGACGCCCAGCGAGCTTGCGAGCGCGATCGCACTGCAGGACAAGACATCGGTCTCTCGCGCCCCGGGTGTTGGCCCCAAGGTGGCCGTGCGTATCGTCACCGAACTCAAGAACAAGGCGCCTGCCTTTGCCGGCGAGCCATCCGCTGCGATCAGCCTCAAGCAGGAACTGGGCGAGGGCGTTGCCTCGGCGCCGGTCGCGGACGCCGTTTCGGCCTTGACCAATCTCGGCTATTCGCGCGATCAGGCGGCAAATGCCGTTGCGGCGGCCTTGAAAAACGGCGGTGAGGGCGGCGACAGCGCCAGGCTCATTCGCCTCGGGTTGAAGGAACTGGCGCGGTGAGGGGCCGGGCCCTGCTACGGTCACAAAGCAATGGAATGACGCGATCCGCGCTGGATCCGGCGATGCGATGACAATATGGTTGAGCGCGCGGAATCGATGGCGATGACTGGCTTTGGTCCGCGCACGGCGCAATGGCGCGGTGCAACCCGAAATGGAAGTCTGAAATGAGTGAAGCCGCACGCCTGATTGCGCCGGAAAAGCGAGGCGAGGACCTCGATCAGACGCTGCGTCCGCAGTCGCTGGACGAGTTCACCGGCCAGGCGGAGGCGCGTGCCAACCTCAAGGTCTTCATCGAGGCGGCGCGCAATCGTGGCGAGGCGCTCGACCACGTGCTTTTTGTCGGTCCGCCCGGTCTCGGCAAGACGACTCTCGCTCAGATCATGGCCAAGGAACTCGGCGTCAACTTCCGCTCCACCTCCGGACCGGTCATCGCCAAGGCCGGGGATCTCGCGGCGCTGCTCACCAATCTCGAAGAGCGCGACGTGCTGTTCATCGACGAGATCCATCGCCTGAACCCGGCGGTCGAGGAAATTCTCTATCCGGCCATGGAGGATTTCCAGCTCGACCTCATCATCGGCGAGGGACCGGCGGCGCGTTCGGTGAAGATCGACCTTTCCAAGTTCACGCTGGTGGCGGCGACTACCCGCCTCGGCCTGCTGACGACGCCGCTGCGCGACCGCTTCGGCATTCCGGTGCGGCTCAATTTCTACACGGTCGAGGAACTGGAGCTGATCGTCCGCCGCGGGGCGCGGCTGATGGGCCTCGGCATGACCGACGAGGGGGCACGCGAAATCGCCCGCCGCGCACGCGGGACGCCGAGGATCGCCGGCCGTCTTCTGCGGCGCGTGCGCGATTTCGCCGAGGTTGCCCGGGCGGAGGCCGTGACGCGGCAGATCGCCGACGAGGCGCTGACCCGCCTGCTTGTCGACAGCATGGGGCTCGACCAGTTGGACCGCCGTTACCTGACGATGATCGCCCACAATTTCGGCGGCGGACCGGTCGGCATCGAGACGATTGCGGCCGGGCTTTCCGAGCCGCGCGATGCGATCGAGGACATCATCGAACCCTATCTGATCCAGCAGGGGTTCATCCAGCGCACGCCGCGCGGCCGGGTGCTGACGGCGAATGCCTGGAAGCATCTCGGCCTCAATCCGCCGAAGGATATCGAGACGACTCAGTTCCGCCTGACGCTGGAGGACGACTGAAGTGTTCACCCGCCGAGGATTCCTGCAGACGCTCGGTGGCGGTTTCGCAAGTTTCGCGGCACTCGGCAGCTATGCCTTTGCCATCGAGCCGCTCGCGCGACTGAATATTGCCCGCTACACACTGACGCCGCCCGGCTGGACGCCTGGTCTGAAGCTTCGCGTGGTCGCGCTTGCCGATCTTCATGCCTGCGAGCCGTGGATGCCGGCCAGCCGTATCGCCTCCATCTGCGCGCAGGCGAACGATCTCGGCGGCGATATCACGGTTCTTCTCGGCGACTATGCCTCCGGCATGAACCTGGTCACACGCTATGTCCACTCCAGCGAATGGTCGAAGGCCCTCGCCACGCTCAAGGCCCCGCTCGGCGTCCATGCGATCATGGGCAACCACGACTGGTGGGAGGACAGAACCGCGCAAAAGAACGGCGGCGGCGAGACCTTCGGGCATCGGGCGCTGTCGAATGTCGGCATTGCGGTCCACAGCAACCGCGCCATCCGCCTGGAAAAGGACGGACATGGGTTCTGGCTTGCTGGTCTCGAGGACCAGCTTGCCCTTCTGCCTGGCAAGAAATGGGGCCGGCGCTCGATGACGGGTCTTGATGATCTCGATGGCACGCTAGCTCAGGTGAGCGATAACGCGCCGGTCATTCTTCTGGCGCATGAGCCCGACATCTTTCCGGAAGTGCCGGCGCGAGTCTCCTTGACGCTATCCGGCCATACCCATGGCGGACAGGTTCGGTTCGCGGGTCTTGCGCCAGTCGTGCCGTCCCGGTTTGGCGACCGGTATGCCTATGGCCATATCGTCGAAGAGGATCGCAGTCTGATCGTCTCCGGTGGTCTCGGTTGCTCGATCGCGCCGATTCGCTTCGGCGTTCCGCCGGAAATCGTTGTTATCGATCTTGGGTAGGTTGCGGTCGGCGTCTTTCGATTGGATTTCGCCCCTCATCCGGCTGCCGCCACCTTCTCCCGGAGCGAGGAGACTCGCGGCGCCCACGTTCTCGCCCCTCGAGCGGGGAGAGGGTTAGTCCTCGGGTTAAACCCGAGGAGAGGGGGAGTCGCCGGCGTTCGCGGTCCCGTATTCCGCCAATTCGCGGATCGTCGCAGCCAGCCGTTCGGGTCCACCGGGCGTCCAGCCGAGCGCACGCAGCCTATCCGTCGACATTTCCTTGAAAGCGGGCGTCTCCGCCGCAGGCGGCAGCGGATGGGAGCAGCCGGTTGCCTTCTGGAGAATGGAGAGGATTTCACGGTTGTCGGTGAGCACATCCGAGACGTTGAAGACTTTGCCGGAGACCTTGACTGTCTCCGCCTCCAACACAAGTCTCACGGCCGCCGCCACATCGTCGCCGTGAACCTCTGTGCCGGCGCGTGGCGGAACTGCTTTGCCTGCGAGATAGTCGGCGAAAAGACTGCTCCATTTGTGTTTCCGCCCGACACCCGCCGGCCCGTAGACGCCAGTCACGCGCAGGCTGGTCGTGGCGAAGCCGTGGCTGGTCATTGCTTTCAAGGCGTCTTCGCAGGCCAGCTTCACCGTCCCGTAGAGCGTGTCGGGCACCGCGGGCGACGTCTCGTCGTAAACGGGGGCCGGCGTTTTGCCATAGACGGCACGGCTAGACAGAAACACGCAGCGGCGAACCCCGGCGGCGCGTGCCTCGTCGAAGAGGCGGACCGAGCCGTCGAGGTTGACGCGGCGGAAGCCCTCCGGATCCGCGCCTTCGCCACCACGATACTTGCCCTCGACGTGCTCGAAGGCGGCATGGACGAAATAATAGATGTCGTCGAAAGCGGAAATCTGGTCTGCATCCGGATCGAGGCGGAGCGGAACATAGGCTACCGGCTGCGAGAAGAACCCGGTGGCCGGGGGCATGCGACCGGCCACCGTAACCTTGTAAGCGTGAGCGATAAGGTGCTCGACGATGAAACGGCCGACGAAGCCGGTGCCGCCGGAAACAAGGACGCGAGTCATGGGGTTCCGGTGCCGGGTTGCGCCGGATTGTCGAGCGTGTCGAGGTCCGGAATATTCTCTCCAGTCAGATAGGCGTGCCAGAGCTCGATAAGCGGCCGAAGAGCGTCGGCGCGCGGGTGATCCGCCTCCCAGGGCTTCTCATACTGGTAATGCAGCACGCCGATGGAGCGCCAGTCCCAGAGCGTCGGCAGATTGAACCAGACATATTGCAGCATGTTCATCGTCACCGGCAGGCCATGCCAGTCGGGAAAGTAGCTCTGCAGGAATGTCTGGTCGGTGCGCGGCCAAAAGGCCCCCGGCGCGTCCAGAACCGCGAGCATCTTGTCGAATGTCTCGATCGACGGTTCAGCGACGAAGACGCCGGAATTCAGCCGGTGAAAATCGCCGAGGCTCTCGTAGACGTTGGGCGCGGCGGAAAATTCCGGGTAGCGGAAGAGCTTGTCGATGTTGCGGAGCACGATCGCATCGGCGTCGATAAAGACACAGCGCTCGTATTCGACGAGTTGCCAGAGCCGGAGCTTGCAGAAATTGTCGAGCGGCGAATGGAATTCGGGTTTCCGGCCCTTGGTGAAGGGCGCCTTCTCGTGGACGTTGCGGCGCGCATGGCGGGTGTTGAAGTCGTCCGAGAGGGGCAGGAGCTCCGTTTCGACGAGGCGGCAATCGAATTCCGTGAGCGGCTCGAGCGCGGCGGCGTCCACCCCGCCGGTGTAGAGGACGACGATATCCGCCGGCGTCCGGGTCAGCCGGATCGACCGCAAAAGTGCGCGTGCACCGAGCGCATAGTCGGCATGGGTGACGAGCGTCACGAAGGCCTGGCGGGCGGCAGGAGGCGAGGAGGGACTTGGCCCCCCCGGCTGAGGCGTTGCAGGAGTCATGAAACGGATTTCAGCCGCTTGCCTTCCGGATCGTGATTGATCAACGGGGCAATGTCCTTCGTCCAGGCGGAGACTGCCGGGACACGCGAACGATCGACGCGGTAGGCGAATTTCTTTGCCACATCGACGATTTCCGAAAGCAACCCGTCCTGAAGGCGGATCGGATCGAGGCCAAGCGCCAGGAATTTCTCGTTGTGCACGACAAGCTCGTTCTCGGCGGCCTCTTTGCGCGGATTGGGAAGCCAGGCGATCCTGGAGCCAGTCATCGCGGCGATCATTTCGGCGAGATCACGGACGCGATGCGTCTCGGTCATCTGGTTGAAAATCTCGACACGGCTGCCGCGCGCCGGCGGATTGTTGAGCGCGAGTTCAATGCAGCGGACCGAATCCTGGATGTGGATGAAGGCGCGGGTCTGGCCGCCGGTGCCGTGAACCGTCAGCGGGTAGCCGATCGCCGCCTGTATCAGAAAGCGGTTGAGCACCGTGCCGTAATCGCCGTCGTAGTCGAAGCGGTTGATGAGCTGCTGGTGCCGACGCGTCTGTTCGGTGTGCGTGCCCCAGACAATGCCCTGGTGCAGGTCGGTGATCCGGAGACCGTCGTTCTTGGCGTAGAACTGGAAGAGAAGCTGATCGAGACACTTGGTCATGTGATAGATCGAGCCGGGATTGGACGGATAAAGAATCTCCTGGCTCACGGTCTCGCCATCCGTTGTCTCGATCCCGACCGGCAGATAGCCCTCGGGGATCGCCGCGCCGACGGTCGAATAACCATAGACGCCCATTGTCCCGAGATGAACGAGATGGGCGTCGAGGTCGAGCTCGACCATCGCGTTCAACAGGTTGTGCGTGGCATTGACGTTGTTGTTGACCGTGTAGTTCTTGTGCCGGTCGCTCTTCATCGAATAGGGCGCCGCGCGCTGTTCGGCGAAATGGACGATCGCGTCCGGGCGATGCTCGGCGAGCCAGTTCTTGAGAAGTTCGTAGTCGCGGGCGAGGTCCATCAGCTTGAAGTGGATGCGCCGGCCGGTCTCGGCATGCCATATCCGGGTGCGCTCCTGGATCGAGTCCATCGGGGTCAGCGACTGGACGCCCAGCTCCGTATCGATCCAGCGGCGGGAAAGGTTGTCGAGAATGTGGATGTCGTGGCCCGCATCGGATAGGTGCAGCGCGGTCGGCCAGCCGACGAAACCATCACCGCCGAGGATTGCAATCTTCATGCACGGTTCTCCTGATCGCGAAGAAGGACATGGTGAGGTGATAGGATAGGATTGTGACAAAGCTGCAATGCTTGCAAATGGCTTTTTGTTCCTGCACAGAAAAAGAAAAATCCTCCCGGAGAATGAGACTATGTCACTAATTTCGCTCGCGGGCGAACTGACCGAAAACGGCCATCGACTCGTGCAGCGAGTCTATTACGAGGACACCGATTTTTCCGGCGTTGTCTATCACGCGCGCTACCTGCATTTCATGGAGCGGGCCAGAACCGACTATCTGCGGTTGCTCGGCGTCGAACAGGCATCGCTTGCCATCGAAGGCGATACGGAAGGCCTCGTCTTCGTCGTTCACCGCATGGAGATCGACTTCAAGTTGCCGGCGCGCATGGACGACATCCTCACGATCGAGACGACGACCGAGAGGGCCGGTGGCGCCAAAATGGTGCTGCAGCAGGAGATCCGTCGCGATGGCGTGTTGCTGATCGCCGCCAAGGTCATCATCGCCGTCATCAACGGGCAGGGCCGACCACGCCGGTTGCCCGAAGCGCTGGCGATAAAGTTCCTGGCGGCGGGACACAAGACCCCGACCCGGGTTGAGTAGCCCCGGCCAGACGATCAGAATAATCGCAAATCAGTCGGCGACCGAGCTCAGTATCTTTTTCGTCAGCGTCTGCCTGGTCTCACCGGCGTCGCGCCAAGGGTCTGTTCCGGCTTCGATCCGCGCGAGAACATCGGCGATGCGGAAGCTGTTGGCGGCCTCAAGCTCGGCGAGCTCGTCCCAGTCGACCGGTGTCGCAATGGGCCCGCCCTCGCGGGCGCGGGTGGAGTAGGGGCAAATGGCCGTGGCGCCCCGCTCGTTTCTGAGCCAGTCGATGAAGATCCGGCCCTTGCGCTTGGCCTTGGACATGGTGGCGATGAAACGATCCGGATCCCGATCCGCGAAACGCTGCGCCATTTTCTTGGCGAAACCCTTAGCCTCGTCCCAAGACGCGCGTCGAACCAGCGGCACGATGACATGGACGCCCTTGCCGCCGGTCACCATGGGAACGGATGTCAGGCCGGCATCTGATAGTTCGTCGCGCAGCGCTACCGCCGCGCGCTTCACCGTGGCGAAGTCGACGCTTGGATCGGGATCGAGATCGAAGACCAGACGGTCGGGCGTTTCCAGCTTGTCGATCGTGGCGCCCCAGATGTGAAATTCCAGCGTCCCCATCTGCACCGAGGCAACGAGGCCTTTGGCGTCGCGAACGTACATATATTTCTCGGTTTCGCCCGAGACCTCCTTGATCGCGACTTCGCGAATCTCCTGCGGAAAGCCGTCGCTGGCATGCCTCTGGTAGAAACACTGCCGCTGTCCGCCTTGCGGGCAACGCACCAGCGAAACAGGATGGTCGGCCGCGAAAGGCAGCATTCTGTCCGCAACGACGGCGTAATAGCGGGCAAGGTCGATCTTGGTGACGCCCTGGCCGGCAAAGAGAACGCGGTCCGGATGCGAGATGCGAATCCCGAGGACATCGGCATCGCCCTTGGCGGGCGCCACTGTGCGGGGCCTGGTCGCGCGTTTGCCCTTCCCGGTCTCCGCTGCGGCGTCCGTCGGCTTCGGTGTTTCCAGTTTCACGGCCTTGGCCTCCTTGTCCTCGCGCAATCCCTCGAATGAGCCATGGCGGACATATCCGTCATGGGTAAGCTCGGTGAAATCCACCTCTGCCACAAGATCGGGCGTCAGCCAGACGGCATCCCGCTCCCTTTCCCTTGGCACGCTGTCGAACGGAGACGTCTTGCGCTTGCGCTTTGCGAAGGCGGCCGCGAGCTCTTCCAGGGTCTTTTGCGCGAAGCCGGTGCCGACACCGCCCCGGTAAACCAGCTTATCACCCTCGAATGTGCCGAGAAGGATTGACGCGAAGGCGCGCCCTTTTTTCGTCGACGGGCTATAGCCGCCGATGACGAACTCCTGGCGTTTTGTGCATTTGACCTTCAGCCAGCTTCGCGTGCGTCCGCTGCGATAGGGAGCATTCGCCTCCTTCGCGATAATACCTTCCTGTCCGGCCTTGCATATGGCGGCCAGCACATGTTTGCCGTTGCCTTCAACGTGCTCGCTGTACTGAACGGTCGAGGTGGTGTCGAGCGTGTCGAGCAAAGCCTTCAGCCGCTCCTTTCGCTCGACAAGCGGCTTGCGGCTCAGGTCCTTGCCGTCGAGTTCGACGAGATCGAAGGCGTAGAGCCGTGTGGTGGCGCCGGTCCTCAGTGCCTTCTGCAGGGCCGAAAAAGTCGAGCCTTCCTCCGACAGCGCCACCACCTCACCATCGATCAGCGCGGACTTGCAATCGAGCTCGGCAAGAGCGGAGGCAATAGCCGGAAACTTCTCGGTCCAATCGAGACCGTTGCGCGTGTAGCAACGGACGGTGCCGCCGCCGATAGCGACCATCAAGCGGTAGCCGTCGAACTTGGCTTCGTTCAACCATTCGTCTCCGGCGGGTGCCTTGCTAACCAGGGTCGCAAGCTGCGGTGCCTTGAAGGCGGGCAGCTTTCCGGTGGATTTTCGCGTTGAGCGCTTGCGTCGATCTTTGTTCTCGGCAACTGCGCCGGCGTTGAGATTGGCCGCCGTGCTCTTGTTCGAATGCCAGACGCGTGCCCGTTTTTCGCCCTTGCCCTCAGCAATTTCATCCATGGTGCGGCCGGTGCGGACACTCGTCAGGTTCTTTTCGACGAGGCTCTCACCGTCCTCTGAGGCGGCTTTGTCGTTTTCCTTGATCAGCAGCCAGCTTTCACGCTTCCCATCGTCTCGCGGCCGCATGCGCACAAGCGCCCAGCCGCCGCTCATCCGCTTACCGTGCAATTGAAACGAGAGCTTGCCCTTCTTCAGGCCTTCGGATGGGTCGCCTTCGGGCTCCCACCAGCCGGTGTCCCAGAGCATCACCGTGCCGCCGCCGTACTCTTCTTCCGGTATCGTGCCTTCGAAGTCGCCATAGGCTAAGGGATGGTCTTCGGTGCGCACTGCAAGGCGCTTGTCTTCCGGATCGAGACTCGGGCCGCGTGTTACGGCCCAGCTTTTCAGCACTCCCTCCCATTCGAGCCGGAAGTCGTAGTGCAGGCGGGTGGCATCGTGTTTCTGAACCAGAAAGCGTTTCCTGCCAGCGTGTGCCCGGGCGACAGTTCCTTTGGGCTCGCTTGTCCTCCTAAAGTCGCGGCGCCGGTTGTATTCGGAAAGGGGTTCATTGCGAGCAGCCATGGATCGTCCTCATGCCGATTTCCGCCGGCCACGGCGCGAGGCGGATTGCGCCTTTGGCTGCGATTTCTTGCCCTCGCCGCTTTCGAGGCTTTTCTTCAGCGCCGCCATCAGGTCGACGACATTGTCCCCGCGCCGCTCTGGGCGCTCGCCCTCCTCGACGGTGACGCGCGTCGACTTGCCTTTCATCTTGCGCTTGACGAGTTCCTTCAGGGCCGCCGTATAGTTGTCTTTGAAGGCGTTGGCGTCGAAGGGCGCGGTTTTCTTTTCGATAAGGGCGCTGGCGACCTCGAGCAGCTCCTTTTCCGCTTTCTTGCCCGAGATGTCGGAGAACATCGGGTCGGCCTTCCTGAGTTCGTCCGCATAGCGCAGCGTCTCCAGGAGCAGGCCGTCGCCGCAGGGTTTGACCGCCGCCAGGTATTCGCGGCCTCTCAGTGTCAGTTGGCCGAGCCCTATCCTTTCTGATTGCCGGAGCGCATCGCGCACGACCCGGTAGGCGTCCTCCGCGAGCTCATCTGCCGGGACGAGATAGTACGGCCTGTCGAAATAGAGGGGCGAGATATCGGCCACGCCGACGAATTGCACCAGTTCCAGGGTCTTCTTTGTCTCGAGCTTTATGGAATCCACTTCCTTCGGTTCGAGGAGAACGTATTTGTCGTCCTCGTATTCGTAGCCTTTGACGATGTCGTCGACGTCGACCGGCCCGACGCCTTCCACCACCTTCTGGTAGTGGATCGGCTTGCCCGAAGGCTTGTGGATCTGGCGGAAGGAGACGCTGGCGCCCGGGCGGGTCGCACTGAACAATTCGACCGGGATCGAAACCAGCGAGAGACGAAGTTGACCTTTCCAAAGCGCGCGAGCCGGCATGGTTCCTCCTTCACCGGCCGAGCCTGCGGCGGGGCTCCGGCTTCCGGTCGTTGCGAGGAGGGTCACGGGCAAGCACGCGCTCGATGGCAGCGATATGCTCGCCGGTGACGGCAGGGACGGGATCAGCGAGCAGCGCCTGAAGCACCTCCTTCGAAAGCACACCGTTTGCGATCGCCTCCTCGAAGGCGCAACGAGTCTCCCGCTCGGCCTTCAATTGCGCGTAAAGCGCGAGGATCAACCGGTCGCGCGGGTCGAGCCGCGGTGGCGCTGATTTCTCATCGGCTTTTCCGGACACATGGAGGGTCATGCGAGGGAAACGTGCTATGGCGCGGTGAAGTTCCAGAGCGTCCGCCACAGGAATGTCTGCCCGGTAACACTCCCTTAACCATAGTGGTGTCTTAATCCGTGCATTAGGATTTGTGCAGTGCACGTCATCCTTTGACCAAAATTGACGGCAAGAAGGCAACCTGAAGCATTAGATCGCAATGCCGCGATCAGCGGCGATGCCGGGGCATTTTTGCAACAGGACGTTTGGGCGACCCGGTCATGAGCATGAACCGCTCTTGCCGGGTATTTGGATTCGGGGACTGGAAACGATGGAACAGGTTGGATTGGCCGCGACGAGCGATGTGACCCTCTGGTCGCTGTTCATGGAAGCGGGCTTTGTCGTGAAGCTGGTCATGCTGGGGTTGATCGCAGCCTCGGTCTGGACCTGGGGTATCGTCGTCGACAAGACGTTGAACTTCGGCCGTGTCCGCCGCCAGCTCGACAATTTCGAGCAGGTTTTCTGGTCCGGTCAATCGCTCGAGGAGCTTTATCGCACGCTCTCCGACCGGCAGACGGCCGGCATGGGCGCGATCTTCGTCTCCGCCATGCGCGAATGGAAGAAGAGCTTCGAGCGCGGCGCCCGCTCGCCGATCGGCCTGCAGATGCGTATCGACCGTGCCATGGACGTGACGCTCGCTCGCGAGTCCGAAACGCTCGAGGCAAGGCTCGGCTCGCTCGCGACCATCGGCTCGGCCGCCCCCTTCATCGGTCTCTTCGGCACCGTTGTCGGCATCATGACCTCGTTCCAGGCAATCGCCGGCTCGAAATCGACCAACCTTGCCGTCGTCGCGCCCGGTATCGCCGAGGCGCTTCTTGCGACCGCCATCGGCCTGCTTGCTGCTATCCCCGCCGTTATCGCCTACAACAAGTTTTCCGCCGACGCCGGCAAGCTGACTGCACGCATGGAAGCCTTTGCCGATGAATTCTCCGCCATCTTGTCGCGGCAGATCGACGAGAAGCTGCAGTCCCCGCGCCAGGCTGCGCAATAACGACGCTCGAGCACGGAGACCACGCTGATGGGTATGGCAGTTGGCGGAGCCAAGGGTTCGGGCGGCGGGCGTCGTCGGCGCAACGGCAAGAAGGCAATCATGAGCGAAATCAACGTCACGCCCTTCGTGGACGTGATGCTGGTGCTGCTCATCATCTTCATGGTGGCGGCACCGATGATGACGGTCGGCGTGCCGATCGATCTGCCGGAGACGCAGGCCAAGGCGCTCAACTCCGACACCCAGCCGATTACCGTTTCGGTCAATCCGGCCGGGGAAATCTTCCTGCAGGAAACGCCGATCGCCATCGACGAGGTCGTTCCGAAACTCGAGGCAATTGCCACCACCGGCTACAACGAGCGCATCTATGTGCGCGGCGATACCAATGCCGACTACGGCACGGTGATGAAGGTCATGGCGCGGATATCGGCGGCCGGCTTCAAGAATCTCGGCCTTGTCACGCTGCAAGAACAGGAAAAGTGATCCTCGCTCATGAAGGGCAGTCTCGCAACATCTGCTGTCCTCCACGCCCTGGTGCTGACCTGGGCGCTGGTTTCGCTCGGTAGCCCGGCCGACTTCGAGGTCGCGGATGTCGAGGCGCTGCCGGTCGATATCGTACCGATCGAATCGATCACGCAGATCCAGCAAGGTGACAAGAAGGCTCCAGCGAAGGAGAAGGCGTCCCCGGTTCCGACCAAAAAGCCGACGCCGGTCGAGAACGCCGAGAATATCGGCGACAACGACGTGGATCTGAAAACGCCGCCCACGCCCAACACGAAGCCGGTCCAGAATGAATCGGCCGCCGCTCCGGAGAAGACCGAGAAGGCGCTGCCGACACCGGATCCGGTTAAGGATGAGATACAGAAGGTCGAGGAGCCCGAGCCGGCGTCCGAGCCCGCGACGGAAGTTGCCGCACTGCCCGAGCCGAAGCAGGAAGTGAAGCCCGAGACCAAGCCGGAACCGGCGCCGGCGGAGGAACAGCCGGCCGAGAATCCGGAGGCCGAGGCGCTGCCCGACAAGGTGCCGACGCCGATGGCTAAGCCCAAGGTCGAAAAGCCGGCGCAGACCGCCAAGACGCCGGAGCGCAAGAAGGAAGAGACCAAGAAAGAGCAGAAGAAGGCATCCTCCGCCAAGGAGAGCGACTTCAACGCCGACGAAATCGCGGCGCTGCTCAACAAGCAGGAATCGTCCGGCGGCGGCGCGAAGCGCTCGACCGAAGAAGCAGCGCTCGGCGGCAAGAAGACGACCAGCGGCAACACGCTTTCGCAGAGCGAGATGGATGCGCTTCGCGGCCAGATCCAGAACAATTGGTCGATCATCCCCGGAATGGCCGATGCCACGGACGTCCGCATCAAGGTGACGATGCGGCTCGACCCGAACGGCGAACTGGTCGGGGAACCGGAAGTCGAAGCGACGGGTGGCTCCGATGCCGCGCGGCGGGCGCTCGCCGGTGGAGCGCGACGCGCCATCCTGAAATCCGCGCCCTTCAAGGGATTGCCGGCCGACAAATATGATTCCTGGAGCGAGGTGGTCGTCAACTTCGACCCAAGCTCGATGCTCTAAACAGGTTGGGGCGGGATGCGGCGGAAAATCGCGCGCACCGTTCCTCACCGGTACAGAAAAATGAAAGGCTGAAAGGCTTTATGGAAATGCTGAGACGCAATTTTTTCCGCCTTCTGATGGTGATGTTCGCAGGCTGTGGGCTCATTGCTTCGCCGGCAAGCGCACTCGTCGAGATCAACATCAACAAGGGCAACGTCGAGCCGCTGCCGATTGCAGTGACCGACTTCCTGCAAGGCGAACTCGCTCAGAAGATCTCCGACGTCGTTGCTGCCGATCTCAAGCGCTCCGGCCTTTTCGCACCGATCGACAAGGGCGCCTTCATCGAGAAGATTTCCAACCCGGACGCTGCCCCGCGATTTGAGGACTGGAAGGTCATCAATGCCCAGGCGCTCGTCACGGGACGCGTCACCCAGGAAGGCGACGGCCGGCTGAAGGCGGAGTTCCGTCTGTGGGATACCTTTGCCGGTCAGCAGATGCTGGGACAGCAATTCTACACCCAGCCGGAAAACTGGCGTCGCGTCGCCCATATCATCGCCGATGCGATCTATGAGAGGATCACCGGCGAAAAGGGCTACTTCGACACCCGCATCGTCTATGTCGCCGAAAGCGGCCCGAAGACCGCGCGCAAACGCCAGCTCGCGATCATGGATCAGGACGGCGCCAATGCCCGCGCGCTCACCAATTCAAACGACATCGTGCTGACGCCGCGGTTCTCACCGAACCGTCAGGAAATCACCTACATGTCGTTCGAGAACCAGCAGCCGCGCGTCTACCTGCTGCAGCTCGAAACCGGGCAGCGCGAGGTGGTCGGCAACTTCCCGGGCATGACCTTCGCACCACGTTTCTCGCCGGATGGCCAGCGGGTGATCATGAGCCTGCAGCAGGAAGGCAACGCCAATATCTACACGATGGACTTGCGCTCGCGCACCACGACGCGGCTGACAAACACCAATGCGATCGACACGTCGCCCTCCTATTCGCCGGACGGCAGCCGGATCGTTTTCGAAAGCGACCGCGGCGGCAAGCAACAGCTCTATGTCATGGGCGCCGACGGCTCGGGCCAGACGCGCATTTCCTTCGGTGACGGTTCCTATTCGACGCCGGTCTGGTCTCCGCGCGGCGATCTCATCGCCTTCACCAAGCAGTCGGGTGGCAAGTTCTCGATCGGGGTCATGAAGCCGGACGGCTCGGGCGAGCGCATCCTCACCACCGGCTTCCACAACGAAGGCCCGACCTGGGCGCCGAACGGCCGCGTGTTGATGTTCTTCCGCCAGAACGCCGGTGCCGGCGGGCCGCAGCTCTATTCGATCGACCTCACGGGTTACAACGAGCAACCGGTCCAGACACAAGGCTTTGCATCCGACCCGGCCTGGTCTCCTCTGATGGAATAGAGCGGACGAGGAGAAGTGTGAGCGGCTCTCCGCCCGCATCCCGCGTCTCTACTTGCTGAAGCGCGCCGCGACCGATTCATGCGGCGCGCTTCATGTATTTGTTTTTGTACGTATCGCAGCCCACTGCATGTTCCCTTAAATCGTAGGCGATTTAAGGATAAAAACATGCAGCAATTCAAAGTGCTACAGCGTCCTTTGCGCGTCTGATCAGACGCGCGGCGCTGTAGGACCGCTGCGCATCTCCGGATAGCGTGACCAGAGCCGATCACATTTGCGATCGATCCAAGATCATCGTGATCGGGTGTCCACAGAAGCGACGGTAAATGTGGCCGATGTGCCGCTTTCTCGCCGCAAAGTGCTGGTCTAGCAGGCGCCCAACGCAAATTATCGATTTGTTAACCATATCAGTTGAAAAGCAATTAACCGCTTCCGGTTACAGTCTGGCAACCGTGAATCAGACACTTCCAAGGAGACCCGGCCCATGAGCCGAATTGACACCCCGGCCGCGAGCCGCATGCAGTCCATCGCCCGCAATCCTGTCATGATCGCTCTCGTCATGACGCTCGCTCTTGCCGGCTGCGCTTCCAAAAAGAACCTGCCGAATGATGCCGCCGGCCTCGGCCTTGGCGCAGGTGCTGCAACGCCGGGCTCGCAGCAGGACTTCACCGTCAACGTCGGCGACCGCATCTTCTTCGACACGGATTCCAGCTCCATCCGCGCCGACGCCCAGGCGACACTCGACCGTCAGGCCCAGTGGCTGGCGAAGTACCCGAACTACGCGATCACCGTCGAAGGCCACGCCGACGAGCGCGGCACCCGCGAGTACAACCTGGCGCTCGGCGCCCGCCGTGCCGCTGCGACCCGCGACTATCTCGCCAGCCGCGGCGTTCCCGCAAACCGTATGCGCACGATTTCGTACGGCAAGGAAAAGCCGGTTGCTGTCTGCGACGACATTTCCTGCTGGTCGCAGAACCGCCGCGCCGTTACCGTTCTCGGCGGCGCTAGCATGTAATCGTACGGCCACTGAAGTGAGTTTGAAGGGGCGGCCGTGGGCCGCCTTTTCTTTTTTACCACACTTTAGCCGAACTCCGTTGCTTTTTCACAGCGATTGGAAAACTGTGCGGCACTCACCTTTAGAATCGGCGACAGTATCGAGTATCGCGGACCGTGATCACAGGGGTGGGGAGTATTCGGTATTCGAACAGGACAAACGAAATGAAGAAATTTGTCGTGGCAGGACTGATTGGTCTTGTGGCCCTCTCGGGTCTCGGGCCAGCGGCGAATGCCATGCCACTTTCCGGGCTCTTCGCCCGCTCGACCCATACCGACGCCGCCAGCAAACAGGACTTGCCGGTGGTGAAGGTGCAGTCGGCCGACCCCGGACGGGTCGGTCAACTCGAGGAACAGATCCGCTCGCTCAATGGGCGTATCGAAGAAATGAGCTTCCAGCTCTTGCAGATGCAGGAACAGATCCGGAAGTTCCAGGAGGACAATGAGTTCCGCTTCCAGGATCTCGAAAACGGCAAGTCCTCTTCGAAGAAGAGCGGCGCACTCGAAACGCCGAAATCCAGTGATCAGGCGTCCGTCACCCCTGGGGTGACGGATAGCCAGACCTCGGTGGCACCTCCTGTCAGCGGCAACGACATGGCGGCTAATCCCGGCTCGACGGGTGCTGCGCCGCCGACGACGTTGGGGCAGATCATTTTCGACGAGAGCGGCAATCCGATATCGGCGACCACTGACGCCCAGCCCGGCGTCAACGCCACGCTCCCCGGCGTCGACACCGGGATGGCGAATTCCGCCGGCGATGCGGGTATCAACGCCAATCCGGGCACCGAGCAGCAAACCGCTTCTCTCGACAATCCCGGCGATCTCTACCAGTCGGCGTACGGGCACGTGCTTTCCGGCGATTACGCCATGGCGGAACAGGAGTTCCGTGACTATCTCGACGTCTTTCCCAGTGGCGACAAGGCGGCCGACGCCAGTTTCTGGATGGGTGAAGCCCAATATTCGCAGGGCAAGTACAGCGACGCAGCGAAGACCTTCCTGAACGCGCATCAGGCGCACGGCAAATCGCCCAAGGCGCCAGAGATGCTGCTGAAGCTCGGCATGTCGCTCGGCGCTCTCGACAACAAGGAAACCGCCTGCGCCACGCTGCGCGAGGTGAACAAGCGCTACCCCAAGGCTTCGCCCGCCGTGAAGGCAAAGGTTTCGAGCGAGCAGAGCCGCTTTGGCTGCTGAGGCGCGCCGCGTGCCCGAAACCGTCATTGCCGCGGCCAGACAATTCCTGCGTTCCTTCGCCAAACCTTGCCGGATTCTCGCGGCCGTCTCCGGAGGCAGCGACTCCAAGGGCCTTCTTGTCGCCCTGCATTCCGCGATCGGCAACGGAGATCGCGAAGGATTCTCGCTCGCCGCTTGCACGATCGATCATGGTTTGAGACCGGAATCCGCAGAGGAAGCAGCAGCCGTGGCGGCGTTCTGTGCCGAGCTCGGCATTCCCCACCTTGTCCGCCGCTGGCAAGGCGACAAGCCGCAAACCGGCATCCAGGCGGCAGCGCGCCAGAAACGCTATGAACTGCTCGCGGATGCTGCCGCCGCGCTCGACGCCGATTGCATTGCCACCGGACATACGCGAGATGATCAGCTTGAGACGATCGCGATGCGCCGTGCACGCGGCGAGGGGTATGGACCGGGCGGCGCCGGCATGGCGAGCACCATGCTTTATGGGCGCCGGATCTGGGTGTTGCGACCATTCCTTGGCCTGAGCCGTGCCGACATACGGGGATTCCTGACCGCGCGGGGTGTCGAATGGTTCGATGATCCGAGCAACGCCAACCCCCGGTTCGAGCGCGTTCGTGTGCGCTCCGAGCTCAAAGGCTCGCAAGAGGCGCCCATAGCCCCGTGGAGCGCTGCGCAAAGGGCCGCGTCGTCGGCGCGGGCAGCCGCCTTGATCGAGAGCCATGTTCGCGTCCACGAGACGATAGTGGCTGAGGTTGAGTTGGCACAGGCGGGGAACATGAACGATGCCGATTGGCGCCGCGCGCTTCTGTCCGTTGCCGCAGTCCTCGGCGGCCGCAATCATTTGCCGGGGCATGCGACGATCGAGCGCATATCCGGCTTTCTGCAAAAGGGCATGCCGGGACGGATGACGGCGGGAGGGGTCGTCTACGACAGGCGCCCGAACGGTCTCTATCTCTACCGTGAGGCGCGCAGCCTGTCCGCTTGCGTTATCGATCCCGGCGCGACGAGCGTGTGGGACGGGCGTTTCAACGTAACGAACGGCGAACGCCACCCGGTGGTAGTAACTGCTCCGCAGCAGGATAGCCAATGGAATCAGAGGCTTATTGACGCCGGCCTGCCGCCCGGCGTCGCCAAACGGGCCGCTCGGGCCGCGCCGCAGATCGCTCCGGCGCAAGCCGAAATCGCCGGCTCGATCCGGGCGAAAGTCGAATGCCGCATCGCCCTTTACGACACCTTTTTGCCCGGTTTTGACCGGACTATGGCGGATGCGGTCGCGTTGCTGTTCGGGCGTGAACGTTACCCCGCTCCGCCGGTACACGATCTTTTTGACAGAAATGGAGAGGGACCTGGCGGTTTGCCTTGGCAACGCGACGCCAGAACCTTATGTTAAGGAACAAGACTGTAGCTCGGCAAAAATGTACGGGCTGCAACAGGTTCCGGGGAGTTCGATGAACCCTAATTTTCGTAATTTTGCCCTCTGGGCAATCATAGCGCTTCTCCTAATTGCGCTGTTCAGCATGTTCCAGCAGCCGACGGAGCGCGCCGGTTCACGCGAAATTCCATTCTCGCAGTTTCTGAAGGACGTCGACGCCAGCCGCGTCAAGGAAGTCGTGATCACCGGCCCGAAGGTGATTGGCAGCTATTCCGAAAGCGGCGCCACCTTCCAGACATACGCGCCTTCCGTCGATACCGCTTTGACTGAACGGCTCGAAGCCAAGGACGTCACCGTTACCGTGCGTCCGGAAACCGACGGTTCGTCGGGCTTCCTGAGCTATATCGGCACGCTGCTGCCGATGCTGTTGATCCTCGGCGTCTGGCTGTTCTTCATGCGGCAGATGCAAGGCGGCTCTCGTGGGGCGATGGGCTTTGGCAAGTCAAAGGCCAAGCTCCTGACCGAAGCGCATGGCCGCGTCACGTTTGACGATGTCGCCGGCGTCGACGAGGCCAAACAGGACCTCGAGGAAATCGTCGAATTCCTGCGCGATCCGCAGAAATTCCAGCGCCTCGGTGGGCGTATCCCGCGCGGTGTATTGCTGGTCGGCCCTCCCGGCACCGGTAAGACGCTGCTTGCCCGCTCGGTCGCCGGTGAAGCGAACGTGCCCTTCTTCACGATCTCAGGCTCGGACTTCGTCGAGATGTTCGTCGGTGTCGGTGCGTCGCGCGTCCGCGACATGTTCGAGCAGGCGAAGAAGAATGCTCCCTGCATCATCTTCATCGACGAGATCGATGCCGTCGGCCGTCACCGCGGTGCCGGCCTTGGCGGCGGCAACGACGAACGCGAGCAGACGCTGAACCAGTTGCTCGTCGAAATGGACGGCTTCGAAGCCAATGAGGGCATCATCCTGATCGCCGCGACCAACCGTCCCGACGTGCTCGATCCGGCGCTGCTGCGCCCGGGCCGCTTCGATCGGCAGGTCGTCGTGCCGAACCCGGACATCAATGGTCGCGAACGGATCCTCAAGGTGCATGTCCGCAATGTGCCGCTGGCACCGAATGTCGACCTCAAGATCTTGGCACGCGGCACGCCGGGCTTCTCCGGAGCGGACCTCATGAACCTCGTCAACGAGGCTGCGCTGATGGCGGCACGTCGCAACAAGCGCCTCGTCACGATGCAGGAGTTCGAGGACGCCAAGGACAAGATCATGATGGGTGCGGAGCGTCGCTCCTCCGCCATGACCGAGGCCGAGAAGAAGCTGACCGCTTATCACGAAGCCGGCCACGCCATCGTTGCGCTCAACGTTCCTACCGCCGATCCGCTGCACAAGGCGACCATCATCCCGCGCGGCCGCGCGCTCGGCATGGTGATGCAATTGCCTGAGGGCGACCGCTACTCGATGAGCTACAAGTGGATGATTTCGCGCCTCGCCATCATGATGGGTGGTCGCGTTGCCGAGGAACTGACCTTCGGCAAGGAGAACATCACCTCCGGCGCGTCCTCCGATATCGAGCAGGCGACAAAGCTTGCGCGTGCGATGGTGACGCAATGGGGCTTCTCCGATCAGCTCGGACAGGTCGCGTATGGCGAGAATCAGCAGGAGGTCTTCCTTGGACACTCCGTGGCGCAGCAGAAGAACGTTTCGGAAGCGACCGCACAGAAGATCGACAACGAAATCCGCCGCCTGATCGACGACGCTTACGGAACGGCGCGTCACATCCTGACGGAGAAGAACCACGAATTCGTGGCGCTCGCGGAAGGCCTGCTGGAATACGAAACTCTAACCGGCGAGGAAATCAAGGCGCTGATCCGC